>SMVQ01000294.1 GCA_004357655.1 Planctomycetota bacterium | reverse complement strand
GCCGGCCTACGATCCTCCGCTCGTGCGCGTCCGTACCGACGCGGCGGGCCGGTTCCGCGTCGACGGCGTGGAGGCGGGCCTCGTGCGCGTCCGCGCCCGGGCGCTGGGGTCCGACCTTGCACAGGTCGCGGTGCAGGTGCCGCGCGGCGGCGTGGGCGTCGCGCGGATGATGGTCGGCGCGGCGGCCAGGGTCGCGGGCATCGTGCGCCGCGCGGACGGGCGAACCGTCGCGGGCGCGCGCATCGCGCTCGAGTACGACGTCGACGGACTCGCACGCACGCACGCGACGTCCGACGAGACGGGCCACTTCGAGCTGGGGGGTATTCCGGTCGGTCGGGTCGTGCTGATCGCCGAGCTCGAGTCGGAGGGGCTCGCCGTGCGCACCGAGCTCGAGACGCGCGCGGAACGCGAGGAGTGGTGGGAAGCGTACTTCCCGGACGCCGCCACGCTTACCGGCGTGGTCATGGATGAGGACGGCTACCCGCTCGCGGGCTGGTACGTGCGCCGGGAAACCGTCGGCGTCGAAGAGGCCGAGGGCAACATGGCCAAGGGCCTCGAGATCACGGACACCGGTGGAACGTTCCGCTTCGACGGTTGCCCCGACGCGCCGCAGACCCTGACGGTGCGCCCGCCGGGCCAGTGGTTCCTGAGCCCCGTCGGGCGACTGGACGGGGTCGTCCCCGGTAGGGATGCGGTCACGATCCGCGTAGCCATGGACGCCGTCCCCCCAGGAGCTTTCCGTGGGCTTGTCGTCGATGCGGACGGGCAGGCGATCGGCGGAGCGCAGGTCGAAGTCGAGGCGCTCACGCCGACGTTCGTGCACTTCACGGTCGAGACCGCTCCGGACGGCAGGTTCCAGGCCGAACACCTCCCGCCGTCGAACTACACGCTCTCGATCACAGCGGACGGCTTCGTGCTCCTCGCGCTGGACGAACTGAACGCGTTCCAGGAAGGTGACCAGCGCGACCTCGGCCAGCTCGAGCTGAAGCGGGCCGACTAGTCGCGGGCGATGCGCAGGGGACAGCCAGATGCCATGGACGCCGCTCGGTCGGGACAGTTATTGTTGACTGTGCCGACCGAGCTGCGCCCAGAGCATCCAACGAGGCTGCGCCTCAGACCGACGAGCCACGGTCGATCGCTCCGCCTCTCGGCAACCCCGCGGACAGCCAGACGGCCCTGCGCGCCGGGGGCTTCGCGCTTTGCACGAGATGCTGGCGGTGCCACGGCGGCTGATCCGCCGGCCCGCCTGCACGGCAAGAGCTAGTGGTGTGAGTCAAGAGTTCAGCGCATTTGTCGAGCCGCCTGACCGCCCCTGGCTGCGTTGCACCTACTCCGAGTATCCAGCGCATACGAATGCATGCGCCTTGCCAGCCGCCCTCCGGCGGCCTTCGGTGGCGGGAGGGAACGATGAGGAACGCCCAATCGACTCGGCATATGTGCCGAACTTCTGATCCACTTCAGCAGCGCGCAGGGTAGGCGAGGATTTGCACCGACCTGACCAGGGGTTCTCCCCCTAGAGGCCCTTCCGACCTAGAATCGGGGCTCATCCAGCGGCCATCGATAACCACGAAACGGGAGGGGTCATGTCACCGCGCTCTATTCGTCCTGCGATTTCGTTCTGCCTCGGCTTCGCCTGCCTCTCGGGCACGAGTGCCCGGGCGCAGGTGATCACCTTCGAGGACGCCTCGGCCGCGATCCCCTTCGCGCACCAGAGCGGTGCCTTCGGAGGCGACGGGGTGGCCGGCGCTTGCTGGTTCGACTTCGACGGCGACGGTAACCTCGACCTGTTCCTCACGAACGGCAAGACGCAGCCCAACGCCCTGTTCAAGGGTGACGGCAGCGGCGGCTTCACCGACGTGGCCGTGGCGGCCGGCGTCGCGGATGGGGTGGGATACTGCGGCGTGATCGCCGCGGACATCGACAACGACGGCTACCAGGACATCTTCCTGACCGGCGACGGCGGCGTGGGTGGCACGGGCGACACGCGCGTGAAGCTGTACCGCAACAGGGGCGACGGAACCTTCCAGGACATCACGTTGTCCTCCGGCATCGGAGGTCAGGTCACGACGCTCGCGGCCGCGTTCGCGGACATCGATGGCGACGGATACCTCGACCTGTTCATCTGCGCTCCGGGAAGCCTCACTACGGTCACCCAGGACCGGAACAAGCTCTACCTCAACAACGGCGACCGGACGTTCACGGACATCAGCGCGTCGTCTGGAGTCGACACGGACCTCGGCGCCTGCGCGTGCTTCTTCAGCGACGTCAACGATGACGGCTGGATCGATCTGATCGTCGCCGACTGCAACGATGTGCATTTCGCCCCGACGCCCATCGAGCTGTTCCTGAATAACGGGGATTCGACGTTCACCGAAGTGGGGGCGGCGGCGGGCCTCGGTGCCGGCGGCTTCTGGATGGGGTTCGGGCCCGCGGACTACGACAACGACGGGGACATCGACATCTTCGTCACGAACCTGGGGGGACCGGGCAACCGCGCGGAGCTGTACTCGAACGACGGCGACGGCACCTACACGGCGGTCGGGGCGAGTGCGAACGCCGATCTGCTCAAGTTCGGATGGGGCGCGGCTTTCCACGACTTCGACAACGACGGCTGGGCGGACATCTTCTACGCCGGCGGGCTGCCCGGCAATTTCGAGAACAACCCGGGCCGCCTGCTGTACAACAACGGCGACCAGACGTTCACGCCGATCGCCGCCCAGCTGCCCGTCGACATGAGCGGCTACGCGTCGGGCGTCGCCGCGGGCGACTACGACAATGACGGATTCCTCGACCTCGTCGTCGCGCGCGAACCCACGCCCTCGCACCCGAACGGCCAACCGCACCTCCTGCACAACCTCGGGACGACCGGTGGTTGGGTGCGAATCGTGCTGGTCGGTACGGTCTCCAACCGCGATGCGGTCGGTGCCCGGGTGCGCGTCACGGCTGGGGGACTCACGCAGACGAAGGAGATCTACGCCGGCTCGAGCTTCGCCTCCATGGACAGCCAGTGGCTCCTGTTCGGGCTGGGCGCGCAGCCGGGGACCGACGGCATCGAGGTGCGCTGGCCCGGCGGGCTCGTCGAGACCTTCTCCGACGCGAGCTCGGGCCAGACCATCCAACTCGTCGAGGGCCAGGGCTGCGAGGCGGGGACGAACTTCTGCACGTCCACCCCCAACTCGACCGGATCGCCGGCGACGATCTGGGCGAGCGGTAGCTGCTTCGTCTCCATGAACGACTTCGAGCTCTCCGCCGGCCCCGTCGCCGGGGAGCCGGGCCTGTTCTTCTACAGCCCCGACGTCGTGAACGGTGGCGCGGGGATCCCGTGGGGGGACGGCTCGCTCTGCATCGGCCCGACGAGCCTGTTCCGTCTACCGCTCCTCGCGCCCGGCGGCGCGCCGGTGATGACGCACTCGCTCGACTACGGCAGCCTCCCATCGGGCGGCCAGGTCGTGGCCGGCTCGACCTGGTACTTCCAGGCCTGGTTTCAGGACCCGGCGTCGGCCGGACTGCCTTGGAATCTTTCCGACGGCGTGGGGCTCACGTTTCGACCTTGATCAGGGCCGGCGAGCGGACGTAGTTCGGAAAGATATTCCGGGGGCGGGGGGGGCTGGCCGGTGTATCCGCCGGGAACGCTCAATCCCGGCCGCTAGGAAATCCGATAGTGGGGACGCGCGTCCAAACGCTTTCCGCGATGGACAAGGACGGCGACGCGCTCGCGTCACATCTCGACCCGGCCCTGCGGTGAAACGCCGCGCTCGTCGGATCGAGGTGCGACCAGCCCCCCCCAAGTGAAGACGGTCTTTTTGCATCGACGACTCTCGTGCGTGTCCCGCAGGTCGGGGTTCACGCTCATCGAGCTATCGCTGGGCATGCTCATCATGCTCGTCGCGTTGAGCATCTTCTCGGGCACCGTCCTCTCCACGACGCGCCAGCGCGCCATCGCACGCGAGACAGCGCTGGCGGCCCAGGCCATCCGTTCGGTCTTCGAGTCGATGCGGAACGAGGGTTTCACCGAAGTCCTCAGGCTGTACGACCCCGACCCCACCAATGATCCCGGAGGGGCCGGAACCGCTCCTGGGGCGGAGTTCGCGGTCCCAGGGCTGGACGCTGTCCCCGCTGGAAACGCCGGCGCACCCGGGAATCTGCCTGGACGCGTGATCTTTCCGCTCATCGACTCCGGTACCCCGGAGGATCCCCGGTGGGAGCTGCGGGAGGACTTCGCGAGCGACCGCCTGGGCATGCCGCGCGACCTGGACGGCGACGGCGCGGTGGACCCGCTCGACCATTCAGCGGATACGCTGATCCTGCCCGTGCTCGTCCGTGTCGAGTGGATGAGCAATGGCCGCCCGCGCGTCCTCGAGCAGTACACGATGCTGGTGGGCTACGTCCATTGAAGGTCCCGGGGCTGCGAAGGAACGCGGGGTTCACGATCATCGAGCTGCTGATCGCGGTGGGGCTGTTCCTGATCCTCGCGAACAAGGTGACCGTCGTGATGAACGCCGCCGCCAGGTTCACCGAGGACGAGAGCGCAACCGTCGTCCTCGAGGACCAGGCGCACCGGGTGCTCGACCGCATCGCGGCGGCCGTCATGGGCACGAACGGAGAGACCCTGGTCCCCGACGCGGAGGCGCCCGCTCACAGCTCGCAGCTCCTGTTCCAGGTGCTCCTCGGAATCGAGGAAGGCGAAGCGGTCTGGAGCGACCCGGAGCAGATCGCGCTCTCGGAGAGTCTGCGCAAGGTCCTGTGGCGCCAGAACCCGGACACACCCGAGGAGACGCGCGTCGTCTGGTCGAACCTCGTGCGACCCTACCTCGAGGGCGAGGTTCCCAACGGGGTGGACGACAACGGCAACAACCTCGTGGACGAGAACGGGCTCACCTTCGTCATCGACCGCAATCGGGTCACCATCCAGATCTCGCTCACGCAGCAGCAGTCCGACGGCCGGACGCTCATACGCACGCTCGCGACGACGGCGACGTGCCGGAACATCGTCACACAAGGTGGACCATGACTCCCCAACCGATGCAAAGACTCGGACCCTGCCGCAGGGCATCGAACCGTGGCAGCGCGCTCGTCTTCGCGCTGATCGCGGTGATCGCGGTGGCGATCCTGTCCGCGGGGCTCATTCAGCTCTCCTCCGCGATCTCGCGCCGCAGCTCCGAGACCGCCGACAACAAGTCGGCCTTCTACCTCGCGGAGGCGGGTCTGGCCGAGGGCTATCGCGGTCTCATGACGGGGAACACGGGACAGGTCGGCTCGGCCGCCGAGCCCGTGGCCTTCGGCAACGGCCTGTTCTGGGTGGACGCGACCCACGAAGACGGCTTCGTGCGCCTCGAGAGCTTCGGGTTGTGCAACTCGGGACGCGCCGCGCTGGCGATCGTCCTGGAGCGGCAAGTCGAGGGTGACCCGCCGTTCGGGGTCTTCTCGAGAGAGCCGCTCGAGATCCGTCCCGGCACCTTGATCGACGGCTACGACTCGGAGCTGGGCGCCTACGCGGAACAGGCGGACTCGAGCCGCGGGTACCTCACGACGGGCGCGAACGGCCACTTGGCGTCGAACGGCGACGTCGAGCTCCACGGCACGGTCGCCGATCCGACGCGCGTCCACGGGAACATCGGCCTCGGGGGTGGCGGCGTCCTGAGCAGCGACGAGCGCGGCGTCCTGGTGAGCGGCGAGGTCTTCACGGGAGGGGCCGCCCTCGAAATGCCGCTCGTCCACGTGCCGTTCCTGCCGACGCTGCCGGCGGTCACGCACTCCGGTGCGATGCCGCTCGTCATCCCGCCGGGGAAAGTGGGCTACACGGGAATCAAGATCCAGCCCCACTCCGAGGTCATCGTCCAGGGGCCCGCGACTCTCGTCGTGGAGACACTCGAGGTCGCGTCGGACGCGACGCTCACCCTCGACACGCTCGGCGGCGCGATCGAGCTCGTCGTGCTCGCGACCCTGAACGCCCAGCCGGGCTCGTTCATCGTGAATACGACTGCGGATCCGAAGCTGCTCTCGGTCGAAGTGGCGGCGGATGATGCCGGGGGCGCGCCCGCTTTCGAGTTCGCCGCGGCGACGCCGCTCCACGCCAGGATCCGCGCTCCGCTGGCGAACGTCCGCCTCCATCGGGGCAGCGAGTTGTTCGGGCTGCTCCATGCGAAGGGGATGACGATTGGCGCGGGCGCTGCGCTCCACTTCGACCGCGCCCTGACCCGGCCGACCTCCGCCACCCACGGACCGCGGCTCGTCTCCTGGAGTGTGGTCGAGGTCCCGGCCCCGATCGCCCAACGCCGCTCCGACCCGTTCGAGGTCCTGGGGGTCGACCGGAACACGTTGCCCCGCCCCGCCGAAGCGCACACCGGCCTCTGGCTGGAGATTCGCTACCGGACCGGTCCTGGCCAGAGCTACATCGACGCCACGACGTGGTACGACGGCTTCGACTGGAGCCTCGTGTACGACCTCTGGCACTACAAGGTCTACGACGAGCCTCCGCCGGTCGGCGTCCTGCTCTATGTCGGCTACCAGGTTCCGCTCAGGTGACCTTGCTGGCGCTCGCAGCGAAGCGATGAAGGGTTCCTACTACCGATCGATCCTCGCCATCCTCGGAGCTTGCGGTTGGCTGCTCTGCGCGGAGCCCGCCGCAAGGGCTGCCGTCGGGGACGGGCGCGACGGGCGGACCGTGGTGGGTGTCGTGCGTGCCAGGCGGACGGCCGGGGAGCCCGGTCGGTTGGCGACCCGCCTCGCGGCGCTGGGACCCCGCGCGCTGCCGGCCCTCCTGTGGACGCTGGGGACGAAGCGGGTGCCCGCCTTTCGCCTGGAAGCTCCGCGGGACCTGCGGCCGGAGGAGCTCAGCTCCATCCGCGAGGCGTTCCGTCTGCTCCCGGTCGACGACGTGCTCGCGTTCCTCGAAGACCTGGAGCCCGCGACCCTCACGCCGGAGTCGATTCGCGCGGCGCTCGAGGTCCTGGGCCTGATCGGCCGCGGTGGCGACCTCGACGTCGCCTGGCGTCTGGCCGCGCCCGTCGCGCCTGCGGGGCAGACCCTCGACTGGGTGCCGATGGACCGATCCATCCGAGCGGCATTCGAGCGTGCGCTCGATCGTGTGCTCGAACGGGATCCGGGCGGGATCGCGATCCTCGGGGGGGAGATCGGATCGATGCCCAGGGAGCTCGCGGCGGCCGCCATCCGCGCGATCGGTCGGACTCGCCACCCCGAGAGTCTCGAGGTGCTCGCCCGGCTCCTCAGTCACGAGCCCGACGCGGACGGTCTCATCCTGCTGGCGATCCGGGAATCGGGCGCCCGTGTCGCTCGACCGTCGGACACCTCGATCGCCTGGCGGGTGCGCAGCTACCTCGACCACGAGGATGTCCTGCTCGTTCTGGGCTCCGTGCGCGCCATGGCGATCCTGCAGGACGACGAAGCCGTCCCGCAGCTTGCGGAGCTGCTCGACCACCCGCAACAGAGCGTCCGCTCGGCCGCCTACGCCGCTCTGCGCGAGATCACCGGGGCGGCGTTCGCATCTGATTCCGAACGATGGCTGGCCTGGTACGAGGCCGAGACGGATTGGTGGCGGCGGACGGCGCCCACCCTGGACGGCCTCGCGCAGCGGTCCGCGGAGGAGGCCGCAACGGTGATCAACGGACTCGTCGCGAAGCACATGTTCCGGCACGAGATCGCCGAGGCGCTGAGCCCGTGCCTGTGGCACGCCCAGCCCGACATCGTGCTGCTCACGTGCTCCGTCCTCGGCTCGCTCGGTTCCAGCGGCTCGATTCCCGCGCTCTCGGAGCTTCGCGACAGCTCGGAACCGCGCATCGCCGCCGCCGCCGTGCGTGCCCTCGCCCGCATCGGCACCGTCGCTGCTAGGTGAGGGCCCCAAGCTGGAGTTCCGCCCTTTCCGGCGGCGCCGAGGAGCCCTCGGTGGAGCTCCCCGGAGTTTCTCGCGAGTCGGAGCGCGCAAGCGCGGACCGTGCACTCGCCGAAGACGTGACCCAGGAGCTCGGAACGCGCAGTAGACTCTCAAGCCATGACCGACATCGTCAGCGCCCACGAGGTCTACAAGTTCCACGAGCAGGGCGGGGAGCGCGTCCCCATCCTCCGCGGCGTCACGTTCGACGTGCAGGAGGGCGAGTTCGTCTGCATCATGGGTCCGAGCGGCTCGGGCAAGTCGACGCTCCTCCACATCCTCTCGGGCCTCGACGCACCGTCGGCAGGAGCGGTGCGGCTCGCGGGCGTGGACCTCTCCAAGCTCTCGGAACGGAAGCGCACGCTCCTGCGCCGGGCCCAGGTCGGGTACGTCTTCCAGTTCTTCAACCTGCTGCCGAACCTCACCGTGCGCGAGAACGTCGGCCTGCCGCTCGCGATCCAGGGCCGGCGTCCGGAGCTCGCGGACGAGGAGCTCGAGGCGCTCTGCCGCCGACTCGGACTGGAGCAGCGCCTCGGCTGCTACCCCCACCAACTGTCCGGCGGCGAGATGCAACGCGTCTCCATCGCGCGCGCGCTGATGGGCGGCCAACCCTTACTGCTGTGCGACGAGCCGACGGGCAACCTCTCCCAGAAGGCGGGCGCCGAGGTCATGGAGATCCTGCGCCGGTGCGCGGACGAGGACGGCCGCTCGATCCTGCTCGTCACCCACAACCCGCGCGATGCGACCTTTGCCGATCGCCTGCTCTTCCTGGTCGACGGCGAGCTGGCGCCGGACGTGCAGCTCACAGGCCCGGACATCCCGGTGGAGAGCGTCCACGAGGCTCTGGTTTCGCTCGCCATTTAATGGGGCTCACGATCACGATCGCGCGGGGCGGCCTGCTCCAGCGTCCCGGCCGTACGCTCTTCTCCATCCTCGGCATCGCGCTGGGTATCACCACGGTGGTCGGCGTGATCACGCTCGACCACACGACGATCGGCGGGCTTTCGGGCATCTACGCCGCGGCCGGCAACCCGGACCTCGAGATCCGTGCGCGCCAGACCGGGGACACGCCCGTGGAGCTCACGAGCATCGAGGGCCTCACCGACGCCTCGGCGTTCTTCCAGAACGACGCGATCGTGTGGGCGAGCGCGGAGGCCGAGAGGGACGTGGAGGCCGAGAGGGACGCGGAGGACGCGGAGGACGCTTGGAAGGAGCGGGGCGTGCGAGTGCGGCTCTACGCCGTCGAGTCGGCCACGTTCCCGGCGCTCGAACTGCACCGTCTGCTCGAGGGGCGCGAGCTCGATTCGGACAACGGGGCGCGCGAAGTGCTCGTCGGGGCAGCGCTCGCTGGAGAGCTCGAGCTCGCGGTCGGAGATGAGATGAGGATCGCGCGCCCGCGGCGAGTGGCCCGCAAGGCGTGCATCGATGGCGAGGTTCGGGTGGTCGGCGAGGCATCCCCGGATCGCCCCGCGGCGCTCGCGTTCCAGGTCGCCGGGATCCTGGCGCGCGAGAAGCTCGGGCGGCGGTCACGCGGGATGATCGCGATCGTCGACTACGACTGGGGCAAGGTGCTGTACGAGGATGCGCACGTCGAGACCCGATACTGGGCGAAGCGCGACCCCGCGGTGGACATCGAACGCCTGCAGATCAGCCTCGGCGCGAGCTACTCGTACACGCTCGACAAGAGCGTCCTCATCGGCCAGGCGGCGGACGAACGGGCGTTTCGGACGGGCGTTCGGATGGCGGGCCTGCTGGCGCTCGTGCTCGGGCTCTATGTGATCTTCCACACGCTCTCGATGTCGCTCACCGAGCGGATGAACGAGATCGGAACCCTCCACGCGATCGGCGTGACGCGCGCGCAGGTCGCGCGCATCTTCCTCTTCGAGGCCGTCGCCCTCGCGGGATGCGGCGCGCTCTTGGGTCTAGGCGGCGGGATCGCCCTCGCGTGGGTATTGCTCGCGCGCGGAATCACGACGCTCGGCGTGGGCAAGTACGTCCCGGTATTCCTCATCCCTTGGAACATCGTGCTGTCCCTGACGGTGGTCGGTTTCCTCATCGCGCTCGTGGGGTCGGTCTATCCGCTCTCGCGCCTGGGCGGCGCGAACACGGTCGCCGCCCTGCGCGGCGAGTCCGCGCTCGAGTCGAGCGGTATGCGCCGCGGCTTCCAACTCTTCTTTGCCCTGTTGCTCGCCGTCGTCCTGCCGGGGCTCTACTTCGTGCTGGTGCCCGTCGTGGGCGAGTTTGCCGGCCCGCTCGTCACCATTCTCCTGTCCGCTGTCGGGGTCCTCGCGCTGCTCGTGGTGCTGCCGCTCGCCATGCCCATGATCCTCACGGGCGTGTGTTCGGTCCTCGCTCGCCCGTTCACGGCCTGGTGGCCGCTGTCGGGCCGACTCGCGACCCGGGCGATGCGTCATAGCGCCACCCGAATCGCAGTCTCGGCTTCCGCCATCGCGCTCGTGAGCGCCGGCCTGGTCAGCCTGAAAGGCTTGACGCGGAGCCTGCGCGGCGAAGTCGAGGTGTGGGCCGACGAGGCGGCGCGCGACAAGGTCTGGGTGAAGAACCTGCCCAACGTCCCTGTTGCCGAGTTCTCGCAACACCTCGCGCAGTTCCCAGGTGTGATCGGCGTCGAGCAGGGTAGCGTGCGCACGTACGGATCGTTCCTCCTGTTCGGTGTCGACGTCTCCGGGCTGTCGCGGTACGGGCCGTGCGCCGACGATCCCACCCTGCTGCGAAGAATGCAGCGCGAACACGGCATGATTCTCTCGCGCCGCGTCGCCCAGGAGCGGAAGTACGAGGTCGGCGACCTCGTCTACGTCAGCAAGGCCGACGGCTCGGGCCAGGACTTCGAGGTGGTCGCCATCTCCGATGCCTACGGTTACTTCCCGCAGCCCGACGAGCGCATGTACGGCGTCGTCGCCGATACGTACATGAAGCGCTACTTCTGTCTCGACATCGACACCGCTACGGACGTCGCGGTGCGCCTCGAGGAAGGCACGGACCCGGGCGTCGTCGAGGCCGCTGTACGCGACTTCCGATTCAAGCCTGGACCGGTGGGAGACGCGGACCGCGGGGCCGGCGACACCACGGCGGACATGAGCGGTGTCCGGTACGAGACAGGGGCCGCGCTGCTCGAGCACCACGTCATGGACATCGACCGCGACTTCGTGCTCTTCGACATCCTGGTCGGGCTCACCGCCGCGCTCGCCGCGCTCGGCGTCCTGAACGGACAGCTCCTCGCCGCGCTCGAGCGCTCGAAGGAGATCGGGATCCTCAAGGCGCTCGGTGTCTCGGCGCGCCAGATCGGCGGCATGGTCCTGATCGAGTCCCTCGTGGTCGGCATCGTCGGCGGCGTACTCGGCGTGCTTCTGGGCACGTTCATGACGCCGCTGATCGTCGACTCGCTCCAGGAGCTCGCCGGGCTCACCCTCCCGGACCGCGGCCCCGGCGCGTGGATCGTCCTGGCGCTCGTGGGCGCGACCCTGCTGACGCTCCTCGCCGGCCTCTACCCGATCTGGCGGATGAACCGCTTCGACGCCGTGCGCGCGGTACGGACCGGTTGATCCCCGCAGCCGGGCGTGACGGCCGTCCGCCCCGCTGCCGCTCACCTCGGCAGCACCGTCCTCCCCGAACCGGCGTCGAGGCTTGGATGCCCGCGATCCGATGCTATACTCCGCCGCTCAGCGGGGATGTAGCTCAACTGGTTAGAGTGCCGGCCTGTCACGCCGGAGGTTGCGAGTTCAAGTCTCGTCATCCTCGCCACCTCGCCCAGGTCCTTCGCTTAGCGAAGGGCTCATCGATGGAGCACCCGCGCTTCGCGGAAGATCGCGGCGTTCGGCCCCGCCTTCCGCGGAGGGGCCTTTCATCGCTCCCCGCGCCGTGGGAACCTTGTCGGGCGCCCGCGCTCCCCCTGGCCACCGACCCGTCGCGATGAGCCTGCCCGACCTCCCGCCGCCGACTCTCGTGCACGACGCCGCGGGCCTCGCCGCACTGCTGGAGGACCTCGCCGGCCAGCGCGAGATCGCCTTCGACACGGAGGCGGATTCCTTCTTCAGCTACCGCGAGAAGGTCTGTCTCGTCCAGGTCACCGTCGAGGAGCGCGATTATCTGGTCGACCCGCTCTCGGGGCTCGACATTGCGCCGCTCGGGCGGGTGCTCGCCGACCCCACCAAGGTCAAGATCTTCCACGACGGCGAGTACGACGTGATGATCATGAAGCGCGAGTACGGGTTCGAGTTCGCAAACCTGTTCGACACGCGCGTCGCCGCGGCCGCACTCGGCATGGAGGCACCGGGGCTCGCCTCGGTCCTGAAGTCGCGGTTCGGCGTAGAGCTCGACAAGTCCATGCAACGTTCGGACTGGGCCAAGCGACCCTTGTCCGAGAAGCAGATCTCGTACGCGCGCCTCGACACGCGCTTCCTCCTGCCGCTGATGCACGAGCTGGCGGCCGAGCTCGAGGAACGCGGGCGCACGATGATCCTGGACGCGGAGTGTCGCCGGCTCGAGCAGCTCGAGCCGGTCGACATCGGGTTCCAGCCCGATCTGTTCGTGCGCATCAAGGGTGTGCGCGACCTGGATCCCATCGGGCGGCGGATCTTGCGCGAGGTGTTCATCGTGCGCGAGGAGCTCGCCGAGCGGCGCGACGTCCCGCCGTTCCGGATCATGAGCAACCAGGTCCTCTTCGAGCTGGCGCGCGCGAACCCGAAGGACACCCGGGCGCTCGCCAGGGTGCACGGATTCTCCTCGGGGATGGTCCGGCGCCTGGGCGATCCCGTGCTGGCGGCGATCGACCGCGCCCACGAGCTCGGCCCCCTCGCGCGGCTGCCCGTGGCCCCCCGGCGCGACGGGACCGACGGCCAGAGCGAGGAGACGCTCGAGCTCTACGACCGCTTGCGAAAGTGGCGGAAGGGTGTCGCTGATGCCGAGGGCATCGAGTCCTCGTACCTCTTGAACCGGCACGTCCTGCTACGCATCGCCGAGAAGCGCCCGAGCTCGACGACTGAGCTCGCGCGGATCGAAGGCCTCGCCCCATGGCAGATCGACATGTTCGCGGACGAGATGACCGAGGTCGTGCGCGAGTTCGAGCGTGCGCTCGCCAAGGGCGAGCTTTTCAAGCGGCGACCACGCCGCGGGCGGCGGTAGCGGTCGGGCCGACATCGCCGCCGCCGCAGTTCCCCGGCAGGCTGCCACCGACCATACTCCGCTGGTACTTCGAGGAGACTTGGAACACCCACGGGTCTGCAGTGGAACGTCGAGCGGGAGACGACGTGGAGTAGCTCGGCGCTCATCCTGATTGCCGCCATTCCAGGCAGCAATCCGGCACCGCGCCCCGAGGAGCGCGGGCCTGTCGAAAACCGCTCCGGCGTAAGTGCCGAGCACGCCGGAGCTTGTGTTGGTGGAGACGAAGGGGCTCGAACCCTCGACCTTCGCATTGCGAAAGGGACGAGCGTTGAGGCCCCAAACTGGACACGCGCGGACAGGAGGCGACAAGGG
>SMVQ01000293.1 GCA_004357655.1 Planctomycetota bacterium | reverse complement strand
GAATCGGTCACGCTGATCGCAGCGCCGTATTGGTCGAGCCATTCCCCCGCGTCGTTGTCGTGCGGGCGCAGCCAGTCGGCGGGGCTCTCGGCAGCGATGGTGGAGAGCAGGCGCTGACCGTACCAACCGTCGAAGGTGACGTCCTCGATCACGACGTCCGAGCTCCGCTCCACGACGATGCAACCCTTGTAACCGCCGAGGTTGCCGCCGCGGATCGTCACGTCCTGACAGCCTACGACCACGACACCCAGCCCCTCGTTCCGGTCGAGCAGCGAGCCGAACACCGAGCCGCGCAGGGACACGTCCGTGAGGTCGATCGTGACCCCGTGCAAGCCGCGGACCAGGATGACACCGGCCAGCTCGTCCCAGGGGCGGGAGACCCGAATGTACTTCCCCGGCTGGATGCGCGCGTCGCCCGTGACGACGAGCGGTCGCTGAGTCGGCACCACGACCCCACCAGCGCCTCGGTCCTGGGCGCCCAGGGTGGGGCCGAACAGGAGCAGGAGGAGCGTCGCGGAGAGCATGGGCCGGTTCGAAGGGGAGGGGATCGAGGGGGGAGAAACGATCATCGGTTGGCTCGTACCATTAGCAGCCAGTAGCATCGGCACGATCACGCATCCCCATAGAGTCCATCCGGGGAACCTGAAAACCTTTCGCACTCCAGCGAACAAGAACGAGCAGTCGTGTCCCAGGATCATTCGGTCCCTGTCCGCCCCCATCATGTTGCAAGACACCCGAGCGACGACCACCGTCGCCTCACGTGCCACGATCGCCCACTCCGGTCTGCGGCTGGAGCCCGGGATCCCGATCTGCCAGACGGACCTGCCGCTCGACTGGTACCAGGAGGAGCTGAAGCCCTACGCCGAGGAGTACCTGGCCCTTCCCGACCGTACGCCCGAGACGGTGCTGCCGTGGCTCGATTCGTACGCGCGCCCGGCACTCAGCCACTTCGGGGACAGCCTGCTCCTGCTCGCCCACTTCTACATGGGCGGCGAGATCGTGAAGCTCGTCGAGCGCTACGGGGGCTCGGTCTCCGACAGCTACGCCCTCGCCCTCCAGGCCGTGCGTCGCCCCGAGAAGAAAGTCATCGTCGAGTCCGCGGTGCACTTCATGGCCGAGGCCATCGCCATCCTCGCGAACGACGACCAGGAGGTGTGGATCACGAACCCCAAGGCGGGCTGCACGATGGAGCTCTTGGCGAAGGACCACCTCGTGATGCCCATCGCCGATCAGCTCCTCGAACGCTATGGCGACGAGCTCGTCGTGATCGCGTACATGAACACCTCCGGCCGACTGAAGGCGCTCGCAGGACGCACGGGCGGCGCCGTGTGCACGAGCTCGAACGCACACCTCGTGCTCGAGTGGGCACGCGCACAGGGCAAGAAGATCCTGTTCGTGCCCGACCAGCACCTCGGCCGAAACACGGCGCGGAGGATCGGCATGGACGACAGCCGGTTGCTCACGCTCCCCGACCCGCAGACATACGCGGGGGGCTACGCTCTGGATGACGGGACGATCGCTGGCGGCGTGCGCGCACTCGACCAGGCCGAGATGATCCTCTGGGCCTCCCATTGCAGCGTGCACACGGTGTTCCGACCCGAGATGGTGCACTGGTGGAGGGACCGCGGCTGGCGGGTGCTGGTGCACCCTGAGTCGACGCTCGAGGTCGTCCTGGCGGCTGACGGCAGCGGGAGCACGAACTACCTGTGGAACGAGGTGATGTCCGCGCCGCGCGGAGCCAAGCTCGCGATCGGAACCGAGGGTCACTTCGTGCGCAACGCGCGCGCGGAGGGCCGCAAGCGCGGCGTGGAGGTCGCGCACCTCGCCGACATCCCAGAGCTCGGTCGCGGCGCAGCCGGATGCGGCTGCGCGACCATGAGCCGCAACGATCCCCCGCACCTCGCGGGGATGCTCGACCTCCTGCGCCGCGGCGAGGCGCCTGACCTGAACCGCGTGCTGGCGGGCGACTCGGTCGACGAGATCACGGGCGCGCGGGACCGACTGAGCCCCGAGGAGCGCCGCGAGCTGATCCGCCACGCAAAGGCGGCGCTCGAGCGGATGATCGAGATCACGGAGACCGACCGTCAGCACTGACGGTCAGCGAGTCAGGCGCGACCCCGTACACTCCCCCGCCCATGCCCCCCACCCGTCACGATCAGCGCAGCGCGCATGGCGGTCGGCGCGCGGGCGACGAGCTCGTGCACCGCTCCGTCGAAGACGTCGCGAGCCTCGACGCGCTCCTGGACCAGTGCTTCCCCAGCTTCGGCGGCGGATTCCTCCGGCGCGTGTGGCGCCTCCTCGACGAGGCGATCGGCCGGGGCGTGCCCATGACGCTCGCGGTCGCGGGTCCCGTGACGGCTTCCGGGCAACACCTCGCGTGGCTCAATCCGCTGCTCGACACGGGCTGGTTCTGCCTGATCTCCACGACGGACGCGGTCTGCTACCACGACGGCCACCGCTCCCTGGACGACGCGGCGGAGCACCCGTTCCGCGAAGTGCCCATCTTCGGAGACGACGGCAAGCTGCGCGACGAGAGCGTCATCCGCATCACCGACATCGGCTTCCCCGAGGACGTCCTCCTCCAGCAAGACCGGTTCGTGTCCGCCTGCCTGCTGGCGCCCGAGTTCCAGCGCAAGATGACGGGCACGGAGCTGCGACATCTCCTGGGCGCACGCTACGCCGCGCAAGAAGCGTCGAACGGTGCGCCCGAGGGTCTGCTCGCGCTCTGCCACCGCAAGGCGATTCCCATCTTCGTCGGCGCCCCCGCCGACGGTTCGATCTTCCTGAACTCGATGAAGCTCTGGGCGCTCGCGCGCGAAGGCGCCCTCGACTACTCGTTCGAGCTCGACATGCACGCCGAGGTGTTCGAGAGCTGCGCTTACCACCTGTGGGGCCAGCGCGAGAGTCCGGCGCAGGCGCTCGGCACGCTGATCCTCGGCGGCGGGGTCCCGAAGAACTTCAACTTGCAGCCGGAGCCCGCGCTCGCCCAGATCCTCGGTCTCGAGGGCGTCGGCGGCTACCTCTACGACATCCAGATCACGACGGCGCCCGTCACCGATGGGTCGCTCTCCTCCTGCCCGCCCGCGGAGGCCGTCACCTGGGGCAAGGTCGACAAGGACGAGTACCGGTCGACGTGCGAGTCGCTGCACGCCGACTACTCGATGGTCATGCCGATCCTCGCGAAGGCGCTGCTCGACAAGCGCGCACGCTTCGGGGCGCTCGAGGGCGAGCTGGGCGCGGAGACGCTCCGCGAGCGACACCCCGAGGCGGCGGGCTACCTGCGGTCCCGGGACGGGTACCGCCTCTACGATCGGCGCGGTGAGCTCGTGGAAGCGCTGCGCGCCGCCGTCGCCGCGAAGGCGCCCGCGCTCGCCGCCGGCGCGCGCTACCCGTTGGCGGGGGCCGCCGGGGACGCTCGACCGTGAACGAGGTTGGGAAGCCCCGCCGGTGGCCGCAGGTGAACGGCGTCGCCCACGACTCCGGAGCGGTGCTCGCGTAGGGCCCACCGCGATGCGTAAGATCCCGGCATGAGCGACCAGGACGTCCCGAAGGAAGAGGTCGAGGAGCAGCTCGCACCGTACGTGATCGAGGGTGCGCGCTCTTCCCGCTCGAAGTGCAAGACCTGCCGCAAGAAGATCGACATGGGTGCCCTGCGCATCGGCATCCTGATCGAGGGGCCGTACGGCACGGGCTACATGTGGCACCACTTGAAGTGCGCCGCGCGGCGCCAATTCGACCGCGTCGAAGAGGCGTACGAGCTCGAGGCCTGGAAGGAAGCGAAGACTGCACCCGACGGCGTGCCCGCCATCGAGGAGCTCCGCGGCCTGGCCGAGAAAGCGGATGAGCAGCGCAAGAACAAGAAGGAGCTGCCCCACGCCGAGCCCGCCCCTTCAGGGCGCTCGAAGTGCAAACACTGCAACGAGCTGATCGCCCAGGATGCCATGCGGGTCGTGCTCGGGCGGGACGTCGAGTTCGGACGCCAGGTCCGAACCTCGCCGATCAACGTCCACCCGCGGTGCGTCGCCGCCGAGTTGCTCACCCCGGACTGCGGCACGGAGTCCGCGGGCTTCGCCGCAGCGCTGCGCGCGAACAGCAGCGGGGTGAGCCCCGAGCGCATCGAAGAGGCCCTGACCGAGATCGGCACCCTGCCGGAATGACCGGCTGGAACGCCCGGGCTTCCGCCGGCCGCGCCCACGCGCTCTCCGGGACGCTCCGGGCCTCCTCGAGCCCTCCCCACCACCGGGCTCCAGCGGTTAGGATAGAGGGCCAGGATCCCGACTAATACGATCGAAACGGCAACCTCTCATGCGCCGCCCCCCCCTCCTGCTCGCCTGCACATGGGCCGTTCTGGCCCCCGCTGCCTTCTCCCAGGTCACGATCGAGTTCGAGGACGTCACGATCCGCGCGGGCCTCGTGATCGAGCTCGCGCCGCACACTCCGGGCTCGGCGATCGGCGACTACAACGGCGACGGCTGGCTGGATCTCTGCTACTTCGGGATCGGTCCTCGGCGGTCGCCCCGGATGTTCCGCAACAACGGAGCTGCGATCACGGCCGGCCAGTCGATGCGCTGGTTCACCGACGTCACGGACGAAGTGATGCCGGACGACGCCCTGCCCTCGTCGATGGGACAGTTCGCCGACCTCGACAACGACGGGGACCAGGACCTCGTCGTCATCCGGCGCTACGTGGACGCGGCGCACCCCGTCGGCAACCACGATGACACGGGGGTGATGTACTACGAGAACGTCGGGGGCAGGTACGTGAAGGGGAGCTCGGACCCGAACCTGGCCCGGGCGCCGATGCGGGCCGGCGGCCTGGCGCTCGCGGACGTGGACGGTGACGGGGACCTCGACCTGGTCTTCCTGCACAACAGTGGCCCGCAGTCGCAAGGTGGCCCGGGATTCTTCGTGAGGAACGATGGTCTGCCGCGGCTCGTCGACGCGACGGCGGACTTCGGGGCTGACATCGGCGCGACCACGCGCTACTTCTCGGTCCTACTCGCCGACTTCAACGGGGACATGCTCCCGGATTTCCACGCCGCCGTCGACTTCTACTCGGACCTCCACTGCCACAACCTGGGGGGCGGAGTCTTCCTCGACGTGACGACACTCGTCGGGACGACGAGCACGAACTCGGACATGGGCCTCGCGATCGGTGACATCGATAACGACGGCGACATGGACATCTACTCCACGAACATCAACCACGGCATCCTCTACGTGAACGACGGTCGGGGCGTCTTCACCGAAGAGGCCAACTTGCGTGGGGTCGGCTCCTACGGGGCCGGGATCGGTGTCACGATCGCGTGGGGTACGGTGTTCGCGGATCTCGACCTGGATGGAGACCAGGATCTCGTGCTGGTGGCCTTCCAGAACCCCGGTCACGTGTATCGGAACAACGGTCTCGGGTACTTCACGGACGTCACGGGCACGAGCGGCATGCACCTCGTCGGCTCGGGGCTCATGCCGTTCGACTATGACAGGGACGGCGACATCGATCTGTTCGTCGGCCGGACGGGCAACCAGACGTCGGTCTTGTACGAGAACCGCACCGTGACGAGCGGGCACTGGCTCCGCATCCGCCTCGAGGGGACGGCCTCGAACCGCGACGGCGTCGGGGCCAAGGTCCAGGTGACCACGGGCAACCGCGTGCAGACGCGCCTGATCGTCGCGGGCTATTCGTTCAAGAACGGTCCGCCCAAGGAGGCCCACTTCGGATTGGGCGCCGCGGACACCGTCGATGTGTTGAAGATCACGTGGCCCTCCGGGATCGTCCAAACGCTCACCGACGTCGACGCCGACCGCTATCTCATCGTTGTAGAACCCTGACCGATCGCCGGTGTACCGGTCCGGCCTTCCCTCCGACCCGAATGAGCCCCCTACTCCTCCTGGCCCAGGTCGTGCTCGTCCTCGTGGACGACCTCGGGATCGACCGCGTCGGCTGCTACGGCGATTCCGATGCACGGACGCCGACGATCGACCGGCTCGCGGAGGAGGGGACGCGCTTCGAGACCTGCTGGGCGGCGCCGCGCTGCTCGCCCGCTCGCGCGATGCTCATGACGGGGCTGTACCCCTTTCGGACGGGGATCGGCAACCAGGTCCAACCGGACTTCGACCTCGACCCCAGCCACAGCACGCTCGCGGACCTCTTCCCGAGTGGCCGGGCGCACTTCCTCGGCAAGTGGCACCTCTCCCACGAGTTCGAGCACCCGGCCTTGCTCGGTTACGAGCACCTGGGCTCGATTCGCAACCTCAACGTGCTCGGTGGCGACTACTTCCGTTGGCAGAAGAACGTGATCGGCGTCGCTCAGGCGTCGATCACCTACGCGACCACGGATACGATCGACGATGCGATTCTCGCGCTCGGTCACGACTTCGTCGTCGTCTCGCTCAATGCGCCGCACGGTCCCTTTCACGTGCCGCCACAGCCACTGCACACCTACGGCGAACCGACCGAGGTGGCGCTGCGGTACCGCGCCATGGTCGAAGCGCTCGACACTGAGCTCCGCCGCCTTCTCACGGCGATCGATGCATTGGAGGGGCCCGAGCCGTATGTCATCTTCATGAGTGACAACGGGACGCCCGGAGCCGCGGCGGAGCGGGGCGAGGATCCGGAGAGGATGAAAGGCTCGCACTACGAAGGCGGGCTGCGCGTCCCAATGATCGTGCGTGGTCCCGGCATTCCCGTGGGTCGCGTCGAGCAACGCCTCGTCAGTATCGTCGATCTCTTCGCCACGATACGCGACCTCGCGGACTGCGCCACGCCCGATACACCCGACTCGGTGCCGATGTTCGGTCCCACGCCGCGCGAGTGGATCTACTCCGAGACGTTCCTGCCCAACGGGTTTCCTCCGTACCAACGCCGGACGCGCTCGATCCGCAACGCGCGCTACAAGCTGATCACCAAACAGAATCCCGCCTGCGGGCCCTGCGACGAGTTCTATGACCTCGTCGCCGATGCCTCGGAGGACGACAACCTGCTCTCGGGTGTGATGAGTCCACTCGAGCAGGCCGCTTATGACGCCTTGGTCGCGGCGCTCCCCGACTGATCGGGACAGGTCACCACAGACGGCTCGCTCCGCTCTCCAGGCGCTCCGCGGTGACGCGCTTGCCGCGCAGTCCGTGGAGGATTCCCAGCCCCTTCGCCAGGACGGCCTTCGCGTGCCCGCGCAGGAGTCCGAGCGCGAACAGCGCCGGCAGCGTCGCCACGTCGAAGAGGAGGAAGCGCGCCCATTCACGCGCGCCGCCGTACGCGCGCAGGAAGTGGATCGAGTTCACGCCCTGCATGTACTTGCGGCGCGGGTTGTAGCCGCCGCCGGTCGAGCTGGACGGCGCGTGCCGGCACTCGACCTCGCCGGCCGACAACACGCCGAAGCCGGCGCGGCGCGCGCGGAGGCAGAATTCGACGTCCTCCATGTAGGCGAAGTAGCGCGCGTCCAGGTCGCCGATACGCTCGAGGACGGCGCGGCGCACGAGCATCGCGCACCCGGCGACGTAATCGACCGGCCTGTTCACGCGCCACTCCGGCCCGTCGGGCTCGCCGTGCCCGAGGAGCGTCGAGAGGTTCTGGCGCCACGTGAGCATCCCACCGGCGCACCACACGCGGGCGGGATCGCCCGGGTACAGCACGCGCGGCGCCACGATGCCGAGCGAGTCGTCCGCCGCGAGGATCGCGACCAGGCGATCCAACGTGCCCGCGGGCACGGTCACGTCGTTGTTCACGAAGAACACGTACTCCGCGCCTTCGTCCAGCGCGCGGGCCGCGCCCCGGTTGGCACCTTCGCCGAAGCCGAGGTTCGCTCCGTTCGCGAGGATCCGGGCCGCGGGGAACAGGGCCTGCACGCGCTCGAGCGAGCCGTCCGAGGAGCCGTTGTCCACGAAGACGAGGTCTTCCTCCGCGAGCCCCCCGGCGCGGAGTGACGCCAGGCAGAGCTCGTTCGTCTCGCCGCCGTTCCAGTTGACGACGACGGCCATGACGCGGCCCTCCGCCGTCGCGCTCAACGCCCTTCTTCGCCCTCGCGCGATTCGCGCGTCTCGGTGACCTCGGAGATCAGCGAACCCGCGTCGAGCAGCGTCTCGATCGCGTCGCCCGGCGCGAGGTCCGCCGCGCGCCGCACCGGCGTCTTGTCCGCGGCCCGGCGTGTGATCGAGTAGCCGCGCCGGAGCACGGCGAACGGCGACGTGGCGGAGAGGGCGCGATGCGCGAGGTCGAGCCGCTTCGCGCGCCCATCGAGGGCGCCCGCGAACGATGAGTGCAGGCGGGGTGCGAGCGCGGCGAGCTGCGTCTCGAGCCGGCCGAGCCGGAGCGCCGGGCTCTGGCGCCCGAGGCCCGTCGCCGCCCGTGCCAGGCGCCGCTCGAGGCGCTCCGGACCGCGCGCGCCCGCGAGGACGAGGCGCTTCCGCAGTCCCTCGAGCGCGCGCAATCGCTCGTCGAGCAGCCAACCCGCCTGCTGGAGCGTGCGCGTGCGCTCCAGACGGTCCAGGCGGTCCGTGCGGGCCTGGATCGCGCGCTCCATCGCCGACGAGAGGTAGCCGAACGCCCGCTCGAGCCGGTCCACGTAGGCTCGCCGCTCCGGGATCACCGTCTGCGCCGCGTCCGTGGGCGTGTGCGCGCGGTGGTCCGCGACGAGGTCGGTGAGGGTCACGTCCGTCTCGTGTCCGACGCCGGAGACGACCGGCACGCTGCACGCGTGGATCGCCTCGGCGACCGCGAGCTCGTTGAAGCACCAGAGGTCCTCGAGCGAGCCGCCGCCCCGGATGACGACGATGACGGACACGCCGCTCGCATCGAGCCGCCGGATCGACGCGGCGATCTCCGTCGCGGCCCCGGCCCCCTGGACGAGGGTGTGCACGAGGCGCACGGGGTAGAGCGGCCAGCGCAGGGAACGCGTACGCAGGAAGTCCTGGAATGCGGCCGTGTCCCGGCTCGTCACGACGCCGATGCAGGCCGGCAGCTCGGGCAGTGGGCGCTTCCGTTCGAACCAGCCGCGCTGCGCGAGGTCCTGCTTCAGCTCCTCGAGCCGCGCGAGCAGCTCGCCGATCCCGCGCTGCTCGACGCGATCGACGATCAGGCTGTACGAGCCGCGCGGCTTGTACACGTCGAGCACGCCGTGGCAGACGACGCGCAGCCCCTCCGCGAGCTCGAATCGGAGTGCGCTCGCGACGCGGCTCCTCCAGATCTTGCAATCGAGGAACGCATCCTGGTCCTTGAGCCCGAAGTAGAGGT
>SMVQ01000292.1 GCA_004357655.1 Planctomycetota bacterium | reverse complement strand
CCGGTCACGAGCAGGCCGAACAGGATCGGGAGCGCGTCGGGGGGCAATTTTCCGAGACGTTCGACGATGGCGGCATCGGGCGTGGCATCGGGCGTGGCATCGGGCGTGGCATCGGGCGTGGCGGATCCCGACAGGATCGCGACGATCCTCTGGGAGAGGTCGGCGCCGCCCGCGGATCCGGACGCCAGGAGCACGGCCGCCGCCGCGCAGGCGACGCGGTTCACTCGGGCGCGCGACAGCAGGGCGCTCAGCGCTCGCTGCCTGGCAGGGTGCTTCTTCATGAGCAGGCTAGAGATCCCAGGCGTCCGACGGCCGCGGCAGCGAGCCCCGGTCGAGTCCGAGCAACTCGAAGGGGTCCTGGCGCAGGGCGTTGAACTGCCCACCTGCGGCTTCGACGACCGTCCACGAGACGATCTCGTGATCCTCCGGGCTGGTGATCTCCCGCGTGAGGAGGTGCTCGTCGAAGTGAAACCGGGCGCGATCGCCCGTGGTGATTCGGCTCGCGACGATCGACCCGAAGATCTCGCTGTCCTCCCCGATGGTGAGGTCGGCGCCGGGAGCGAACAGTCCTCCACGGAACGTCGTCGAAGGCGCGAAGTCGATGCTGCCCGTCGTCGTGCACATGAAGGCGAGGTCGAGGGGCGCGCCCATGAGGGTGTCGATCTCCGCCGTCGCGTCGTACGCGAAGGCGCCGGTGCAGTAGATCGTCACCGGGCCCGCGGTCGCGTCGACGAGGAGCCGGCCCCCCGCTCCCTGCGTGTAGCTCGCGACCACGATGGTGGCCGGACCTACGATGGTGAGCTCGCCCGAGTCCCCGATGCCGAAGTCGTCGAAGCCATACGAGCCGGGGGGGATCGAGCGCGATCCGCCGGGCGGCACGGAGTACGGGCCGAGGGAGACGAGAGTGGGCACCTCGATCGGAATGAGCCGGATGTAGTCGGCCAGCGGCGTGGTCGACTGGGACACGTAGGCGCCGGGGCCGAGCGTGATGCTGGACGTCGGTCCGGGCCGCGCCTTGCCGATGATGTTGGTGTCCGCCCCGATGTCGACGTCGCCGTTGCTCCGCACGCGCCCGCGCTCGTGCGCGAAGTCGACGCCGTTCTCGGTGTTGACGACCTGGGGTGCATACGGCCCGAGCCATGTGTTGAACGCGTCGATGAAGACCTCGTCGCCGATGACGATGTCCTCGTAGGCGTCGAACATGCCGCCGAAGGGTTGGCTCCGGACCTCGCCGACGACGACCTCGAGCCCCGCCCGGCCGCTGCCCCACATGGCCGAGACGAGGAGCGTGGTCTCGTTGCCCGAGGGCGTCGCCTCGACCCAGAACACGCCGGTGCCAAGGTAAGCCGGTGTCGCGATGCTGCCGATGTTACCCGTCGCTCCGGCACGTAGCGCCGTCAACCCCTCGCTCACGCCGGCCTCGGCGAGGTAGAAGGCGCGCTGTCGAGCGGTGTTCGCGCTCTGTTCCCGGCTCGAGCTCGTGCTCGTCGCGAGGAGCGCGACGCTGAGCATCATCAGGCTGCCGACGACGAAGACGGCCATGAGCAGCGCGCTCCCTGCTTCCAGGTGGACGGATCGGGGCCGGTGCGGACGGACTCGGAGCTTCATGGAAGGTCGTCTCCCTGGTTGCGGAAGGTCACGGTCCGCTCGAGCGTCCGGACGATGGAGCGCCCGTCGGAGTCCATCCGTTCGAGCGACAAGCGCACGTGAGCCCGGTTCCCTTCGATGTCGATCGAGAAGCCGCGCTCATCGATCCGTCCGTTGCCGTTGTCGTCGACGCCCGTGTCCTCCTCGCCCTCGAAGTACTCGCGGACCCAGTTGCAGAGGGTCGCGCGCGTCTCGTTCGCGGAGCCGGCATTCTGGATCCACACGACGCGTCCCTCGTCGATCAGACCGTTCGCGTCGTTGTCCACGCCGTCGTCCGTCTCGCCCGGGCTGTACTCGAAGAGGATCCGTTCGGGATTGCCCCACACGACGGACGGACCGACGCCTCCGACGGCTCTCTGAAAATCGATCTGCGTCGTGCTGAACGGGCTCTCCGTGAGAGGGACGAGAGTGGACGTGCTCGCGGCGCGCAGTCGGTCGCAGACGAAGTCCATGGAGCGCCGTAGGTTCGATTCGAGTGCAGCGCCGCTCGCGCCGGCGCGGAGGGCGCGGCTGCAGGTCTTCATGACGAGGCCGATGCTCCCCGCGATCACGCCGACCAGCGTGAGGGCGAGCGTCAGCTCGAGCAGCGTGAAGCCGGCTGCAGCGCGCTTTCCCGCGGCACAGCGGCTCATCTGCGCCTCGTCAAGGTCGTGATGAACTCGAGCGTCTGATCACCGGCGGCGCCCCGCCAGGCGACTCGAATCCGCACGGGGAGGACGGTGTAGTCCGTGGCGTGGTCGGCGCCGTCCACGATGCCGTCGGCGTTCAGATCGCGCGGCATCCCCAGGTCCGCGTCGCCGACGTCTTCGAGCAGCAGGTCACCCGGGCCGGGCATGATGACCTCGCCGACGAATCCGTCCGGATCATCCACCTGCACGTCCAGCCCGGGCACGGCGAAGGCCGGGCCAGGGGCGGACCCCGCTCCGAGCGGATCGTCAGCGGCGGACGAGTTGTACGTCGCGAATACGTCCTCGAACGGCTCGGCGTGGAGCGTCTCGAGTACGTTCTGCGCCGCGCTGGTCGCGATCATCGCCTCGCGACTGCTCCGGTTCAGCGAGCTGCTCGTGACGAGCGTCGACGAGACGGCGCCGATGCCCAGGGTCAAGACCGCAATCGCGATCAGGAGCTCCACCATCGTGAAGCCACCCCTGAGCCCGACGTGTGTCAGATCAGCGTGCCGACTCCGATCTCTCGACGGTCGGACGACGCGGGGAAGCGTGCACATGAGAACGAAAAATTCAATGAGTGCGTGGTCTTCATGTTCGTAAACAAAATGTCATCTGCCTCCGATGTCGCCATACCCATGAACGGAAATTGAGCCGAACCGCCGCAATTCAGAATGAAATTCCCGGCGCGCCTTGCCCGATACGATCGTGGCGTGCGAACGCCTTTCCGTCCTCGTCGGCTGGCGCGAAATTCTTTCCTGCGCGGCGCCAGACCCCAATTCCCGTTCACTCTTGCCAATGCCAGTCCTGTTCCCGGCGTGTCTGAGCCCGCGCCGTCTCCGACTCTCCGGGACCTTGGTGCCGGTCGGCCCGCGGACCAAGGACGGATCGGGCACGGGAGCGTTGAGCGCGGCGGACGGCCAACCGGGCCGAAGTGCACGGCGTTGGACTCAGGCGGCTTCTTGCCCGGGGTCCACGGCGTCGTGCGCCGCGTTGCCCGTGCGCCGGAGCGGAGCCGTGGCCTCGTTCATCAGCCGGCAGAGATCCTGGAGCTCGTCGCCCGCGCGGATTCGGCACTCGCGCGGTCGCTCGCCCGCCGCGACCTGCTCCAGGAACACCTTGAAGCGGTGGATCGGTCCGACGATCTTGAACGTCGAGAAGACGCCGATGGCGAGCGCCATTGGGACGAGCAACGCGAGCGTGAGGAGCAGACTCTCCCCCAGGATTCGCGGTATCTCCGCCAGGATCCGGCCCCCGGCGTGCGGGACCCGGCCGGCGAGGCCGGCGAGCGTGAAGTTCAGCACGATCGTCTGGACGAGGACCGCGCAGAGGGTGATGCAGAGGAAGAGCAGGCAGAACTCGAGCTGCAGTCGAGGCTCGACCAGCTTCCGCTTGCGCTGTGTTCGCGCCATGGGGGGGGGCTCCAAAGGGTTGCTGCGAACGTCTCTTCGTCGCCCCGGATTCGATACTTGAGACATGGGTGTCTCTTGCTCCAGGGTGCCGGTCAGTCCCCGTCCCCGTACCCCAGGCTCCTGAGCCCTTCGGCTTCCTCCGTCGAGAGCACCTGGACCCGCCCGCTCTCGAGCTCGTAGGGATCCGCGCCGAGGTCGAGGAGCAGCTCCTCGCCCGACGTGGTGAGGATTTTCTTCCAGCGGTCCGGCGTCAGCGCGCAGGCGAGCTCAGCGCCGGATCCGTGCTTGCGCCCGGAGGTCTGGCTGAACACCGGGAGCGAGTCGGCGTCCGGTCGCAGCACGTCGCGGCCGCCCGCCTGCGCGAGGAACGGGTCCTCGTCGGGCAGCTCCAGAATGTCGAGCAGGGTGGGGAGTCGACTCGCCTCAGTCTCTCGCCAGGCTCGCGCACACCAGCTCTTCGTCGTTGCGCGCGTACACGTGCCGATTCGCGAAGGCGGGGTGCGACCAGCAGACGCCGCCCCGGTCGCCGAGCTGGCCGAGGGTCGGCTCGATCAGCGGCGCGCGGTCGAGCTCCTCGAAGCCCTCCGGCGACAACTGCGCGATGAGGAGCTCGCCGCGTTCGTTCAGCATCCACGTGCGCTCGCCGTTCTGCACGAAGTGGATCGTGGCCCAACGCGCCCTGGGCACGGCCGTCTGGTCTTCCCAGACCCGGCGGCCGTCGAAGAGATCGAGGCACCGCAGCTCGCCGTAGCTGTCGACGCCGTACACGTATCCGTCCAGGATCAGGGGCGTCGAGATGATGCTGTGCAAACCGTCCGTGCTGCGTTCGTTCTGACCGCGGCGCTTCCACAGCTCTTCGACGGCGAGCTCCTCGGGATCGAGGCGCAAGAGGACGCACCCGTCGTAGAACCCCGTGAAGAAGAGCATGTCCTCGTACTGCACGGGCGAGGCGACGCCGAGCGGCATCCGGCTCCCCTTGAACGGGTACTCCCAGTGGAGCGCGCCGCTCGTGGGATCGACGCCGACGATCCGGTCGCCCGTCCACGAGACGAGGACGCGCTCTCCCGCCTGATCGATCACGATCGGGGCGGAGTAGTTGCCGCGGTCCGAGAGCGACCTCCAGCGCTCCGCGCCTGTCTTTGCGTCCAGGCCCACGAGGTAGGCGTCCTTGCCGCATGCCGGCACGATCAGGGTGTCCCCCTCGATCACGGGCGCGGCGGCGATGCCCCAGACCGGCATCTGGATCGAGTACTCCGCGTCGAGGTCCTTCGCCCACAGGACCTTCCCGCTCTCCGCGTCGAAGCAGAAGAGGTGTCCCATGGTGCCGAGGCTGTAGGCGCGCCCCTCGTGGATGAGCACGGCGCAGCGCGGACCGGCTTCGTACGACACGCCTGCGTACTCACAGTCATAGGTGTGCGTCCAGAGCGCCGTTCCGGTCCGAGCGTCGAAGCAGTGGACGCGCTCGACCTCGTTCGGCTCTTCGAGCCGATCCATGACGTAGACGCGCCCGTCGGCCACGGTCGGGCCCGTGTACCCGCTCCCGATCGCCACGCGCCAGACGATCTCGAGCCCTCCCTCCGGGAAGGAGTCCACGATATCCGTCTCGCGCCAGGTGCCGTCGCGAGCGGGACCGCGCCACTGCGGCCAATCGTCGTTCGGCGCGGAGGCGGAAGCGGAGAGGAGGAGCGCGCCGGCCGCGAGGACGGCGGGGCGCATCGGGCACGGGGGATTCGGCAAGGCTTCACCTGTTCATGGAGAGGGACGGCGGCCGCCAAGGTAGCACTATGGCCGACGCGCGGCCGACTCGCACCGGACGCGAAGCCGGGATCATGCCGTTGACGCCCGTCAAGTTCTCGTAGCACCCCCCGTGTATCGTGGGCGGCCATGGAGCCCGAGCTCGAGCAGGAGAGGGAGGCGGCGCGCGCAGACGTGACAGGGGAGCGGTTCCGGTCGCTCCGCCGTCTGATCGGCGACACGCCGCTCCTCGCGATCCGCTGCGATTTTCGGGGGCGCGCGATCACGGTGTACGCCAAGCACGAGATCCGTAACTTCACGGGCAGCATCAAGGACCGGATGGCGCTGCGCATCCTCGAGGATGCCTACGCCGACGGCAGCGTGCGGCCGGGCGACGTGATCGTCGAGGCGACGAGCGGCAATACGGGCATCTCGTTCGCCGCCGTGGGGCGCGCGCTCGGCCACGACGTCCGCATCTACATGCCGGACTGGATGAGCCGCGAACGCGCGCTGGTGATCGAGAGCCTCGGCGCGACGGTCGTGTCGATCGCGCGCGAGCAGGGCGGTTTCCGCGGTTGCATCGATGGCGCGGAAGCCTTCGCTCGCGAGCACGAGCGGACGTTCCTGCCGCGCCAGTTCGAGAGCCCCGGCAACGTGCGAGCACACCACGACACGACGGGACCGGAGCTCCTCCGGCAGCTCCGATCCCTGGGCCGCGAGCCCACGGCCTTCGTCGCCGGCGTCGGGACCGGGGGGACGGTCATGGGCGTCGGCGCCTGCCTGCGCGCGGCGCTCGGCGCGGTCGCGATCCACCCGCTCGAGCCGGCGAACTCACCGACGCTGCGGACCGGTTGCAAAGTGGGCACGCACCGCATCCAGGGGATCAGCGACGAGTTCATTCCTCCGATCGTGCAGCTCGACGAGCTCGATCCCATCGTCGACGTCTGGGACGGCGATGCGATCCTCGCGGCCCAGATGCTCGCCGCCCGCCTCGGGCTCGGCGTCGGCATCAGCTCGGGTGCAAACCTCCTCGGCGCGCTCCAGGTCGCCTGGGACCAGGGCGCGGACGCGGCGGTCGCCACCGTGTTCCCCGATTCGCACAAGAAGTACATCTCCACGGCGCTGTGCGGGCACGAGGCGATGCGGTCGCACTACGACTCGCGGCAGCTCGAGCTCCTGGGCTGCCGCGTCGCGTCCTGAACCCCGGATCTTCCAAGAAACCGGTAACGCCGGCGTGCGCATCGGGATGTCTCTCATGGACCCTCTCCGATTCCTCCCCCCGGACACCACGCCCATGTCGACCACCGAGACCCGCCCCTGTCCCCCGTCCCGGCCGCGCACGCTGACGGCCCTGTTCGTCCTGGGCGCTCTCGGCGCGCCACTCCCTGCCGCCGCGGACCCCGGCGGCACGACCGAGCTCGTCAGCATCAGCACGCTCGGCGTGCAGGGCAACGGCCTCTCGGGCTTCGGTTTCGCGGCCCAGCGCACCTCCTTGTCGGGTAACGGGCGCGTCATCGCCTTCCTCAGCGACGCCGACAACCTCGTGGCCGGCGACACGAACGGCTTCCGTGACGTGTTCGTCCGCGACCTCGACCTCGACACGACCACGCGCGTCAGTGTGAGCAGCTCCGGCTTGCAGGCGGACGACGACCTGCTCGACTGTGACATCTCCTACGACGGCCGGTACGTGACGATGACGACGCGGGCGTCGACCCTGGTGCCCGGCGACACGAACGGACAGCGCGACGTCTTCTTCCACGATCGTGTCCTGGGCACGACGACGCTGATCAGCGTCGGGTTGAACGGGGCCCCGGGCAACAACGGCTCGGAGAGCGGGCGCGTCTCCGCGGACGGGCGCTACATCGCATTCTGGAGTGGGGCGAGCAACATCATTCCGGTCGACCTCAACAGCCTGGGGGACATCTTCCTCTACGACCGCTTCTTCGACACCGTGACGCTCGTCACGGTGTCGACGGACGGGACCCAGGCCAACGACAACTGCGCGTTCCCGGACATCAGCCCCGACGGCCGATACGTCGTCTTTGCCAGCAGGGCGGACAACCTCCGGAGCGGAGATACGAACGGATCGTATGACATCTTCGTTCGCGACCTTCTCCTCGGGGTAACGCTCGGGGCGGGACCTCCTCTCACCGCTCCCGTCTGGCAAGGCGACTCCATCAGGCCCTCGGTCTCCGCGGACGGCAGCCAGGTCGTCTTCGAGAGTGCAGCCGAGAACGTCGTCACGCCGGACGGCAACGGAACCTCGGACGTATTCCTGTGGACCGTCGCGACGGGCGCCATCCAGCGACTGAGCGAGGACGGGGCGGGCACCGTCGGCGACGATCAGTCGAGGCGCGCCGAGATCAGCGCCGATGGGCACTACGCGTCCTTCGAGAGCCGCGCCGACAACCTCCTCGCGAGCGACACCAACTTCACTACCGACGTGTTCGTCGCCGACCTCGTCCTGGGAGGGCTCACCGTGGCGAGCCTCACCCACGCCGGGTTGCCGGGGAACTTCCTGTCGACGGACGGCTCGATCTCGGAGGACGGAAGCTTCGTCGCCTTCACCAGCCCGGCCACGAACATGGTCCCCGGCGACGTCAACGGCCAGTACGACGTGTTCGTGCGGATGTGCGCGGCTCCGGCGCCCGTGCGCTACTGCTCGACCTCCGTCAACTCGATCGGCTGCATGCCGGCCATCATCTGGTTCGGCGTGCCCAGCGCGACGAGCGCCACCGCTTTTTTTCGGCTCGAGGCCGTCTTCACCCGCAACCAGCAGTCCGGCATCCTGATCTACAGCACGACGGGGCCGGCGAACGTGCCGTTCGGTCTCGGGACGTTGTGCCTGGCGCCGAACATCGTCCGCACGCCCGTCCAGAACTCGGGTGGCAGCCCGCTTTCGGTCGCTGACTGCACGGGCCGCTTCACCTACCCTTTCAACTTCCACATCGCGAGCGGCATCGACCCCGCGCTCGTGGCCGGCGCCACGGTCTGGGCCCAGTACTGGAGCCGCGACCCGGGCTTCGCGCCGCCGAACAACACGAGCCTGACGGACGCCGTCCGGTTCGTGATCGGGCCCTGACGGTCGCTCGCGCGTTTCCTAGTCGACGCCCAGCGCGATCAGCTCCGCCACGAGCGCGTCGTGGGCTTGCTGTTCCTGCGTGGTCAGGCTCGGCAGCAGGTTCGCTGTCTCGAACGGATCGAACAGGAGGTCGTAGAAGCGGTCCGCAGCGCTCGTGCTGCGGATGAGCTTGTAGCGCCCATCGCGGATCGCGCGGTCGTGCTCGGGGAACGGGAGCGTGGCGAAGTTGGGTGAGAATCTCTCGGCGTAGACGGTGTCCCGCGGCGCGGCCGAAGGATCGGAGAAGCAACGGACCATCGACACCGAGTCCGTCGCGGGCGCCGGCACCCCGGCCAGCTCCGCGAACGTCGCGAGGAGATCGACGCAAGCGACGAGCGCCCCGCACTCCGCGTTCACGACGCCCGGTCCGCGCACGATCAACGGCACGTTGATCCCGCCCTCGAACATGGAGCCCTTGGCGTGCGAGGGGATGAACGGCGGCTCGGACGCCATCCGCGCCGTCCCGTTGTCGCCCATGAAGAACACCCAGGCATCGGGATCGACGGCGTCGAGCGCGGCGAGGAGCCGACCGAGCTCGCTGTCCATCGCCTCCGTCATCGCCTTGACGTACTCCGCGGTCGACGGATTCGCGGGCAGGTTGCCGCACCATGAGCCCGCGCAGGCGAGTCCAGGGCACAGGGTCGCCGGCGGGGCGTGGAAGGGCGCGTGGGGCGCGTTGTACGAGACGAACGCGAACCACGGCTCGGGCATCATCTGGATCGCGGCGATCGCTTCGTCGGTCGTGTCCGTCGTCGCGTAGGTGGTCGAGGTCGAGGTCTGCCCGTCCGTGACCTTCGTCCACTGGAAGTAGTCCTGGACGGCCCCGCGAATCGTCCCCGCGAAGTGCGCGAAGCCGCTCTCGTTCGGGTGCAGGTTCCCGAGGTTCCCCGCGAGGTGCCACTTCCCGGTGAGCGTGCTCGTGTACCCGGTCAGCACCTCGGGGATCGTGACCTCCGCGAGGAGCAGTCCCGGCTGACCGGGAGTGACCACCGCGCCGATGCCCGTTCGAAACCCATAGCGCCCGGTGAGCAGCGCGGCCCGAGTCGGCGAGCAAACGGGGTTCGCCCACGCATTGCGGAAGAGCATCCCCTCCGCTGCGAGCTCGTCGATGTTGGGCGTGCAGGGCGGCGCCACGCCCTCGCCGTACGCGCCGACGAGGTCGACGCCGAAGTCGTCGGCGAAGACGAGCACGATGTTCGGCGGTCGCCGGCGCGCGCCGAAGGACGCCTGGCCGGGAGCCGAGGTGGCACCCTGGAGGGGGGTGAGGAGCGCGAGGGCGGGGAGGATCGCGAGCATGGGGGGTCCGGGTGGGGGGACGGAGGCGGTCCACCGGCTTGAACACGTGGGCCGAAGTCGGGTTCCGGCGCTTCCTTCTCGGGAGAGTGCGGTGTTCGTGACGACGCCTTCATGGTGGGATACGGTTGCAGTTCACGGAAGCCCACATGTGAAGCCTCTCACGGTCAACCTCCCCTCGGCGATCGCCTTCACGGTGGTTGCAGGCCTCATGCCGGGCGCGGCGTGCAAGCCCGCGACGGTCGATCTCATGGGCATCCGCTTGCCGGACGCTGGCGGGGTCGAGAAGCAGGCTGAACCCGGAGCCGTCGTGCGCGTCTTCGCGGACGGGCAGGTGTATCTCGACGGAGAGAAGTTCGATCCACGTACCGCCGAGGGTGGCGAGAGGCTGAACCACTTGTTGGGGAAGATCGCCGGCGAAATGGAAAAGGCCCGTTTGTACGGAACGGGAGCTGATCTCATTCCGGACGAGACTCTACTCCTCTTGGCGGACAGCGAGGCCCCTTTTGGATCCGTGCGAGTCGTTCTCAGGGAGTCCTGCGCGAACTTGATTTGGAGAGCCCGAATCGGCGTGGGAAGTGATCGTGTGGTTCCGCTGGATCTCCCAAAGGATGTCGGTCTCCTCTGTGGGAATCTGTTGCCGCCAAGTCCTCTCCTGTGGATCTCGGGCGACAACCTGATTCTGACCTTGACGACCTTCGCGCCGAAGAAGCCGAATGAGAGGCGGGTCCCTTGGCGTGGGGCCTACTACGAGGCGGAGCGGGCCGGCGAGCTGTCGCGCGCTTTTTGGTATCCGTGGTTCGAGGAGGAGTCGACGACCATGAGGTCCGGGCACGATGATCTCGTGGACCTCATCCGTCCAACGCTGCCGCCGAAGAACCCTCGCGTCGTTCTGGGTGCTGACTCGAGAGCCCGATGGGGCACCGTGGTCCGGGCGATCCGCGAGCTCGAATCCGAGACGATCGAGTGCGTTCTGATGTTCTCGGAGTCGTCGCTGGCCGCGTACGCGCCGAGGTGATCCCCCCGTGCCTGCGGGGCGGGAGTGCGGCACCGTACTGCGGCGGCGCGCGGAGGAAACCCTCCTACGACCCGACGCTGTCCAGATGGATCGACGCGAGGGCGGCCACGCAGAGCGCAGGCGCGGCGGCGGCGACGACCCATGTGGTCGAGGTACGGGTCACTCCTCGACCTCGCACGGCTTCCTGAGCGAAGTACGAACCGAGAATCGAGCACACACCCAGTGGCAGCCCGGCCCCGCCCCCCGCGATGGCCACGACCGGGATCGTCAGGAAGAAGGCGCGGGTCGCGGCGGGCAGTCCATCCCTGGCGATCAAGGGGGACAAGAGCAGTCCCAGGAGCGCTCCGATCTGAATGGCGCCGAGGAACACCAGCTCCTCGAAGCCCGCCCACGGAGTGCGCAAGATGGAGAAGACGGCGAGGCTCGCACCTATTCCCGCTCCGGTCAGCATTCTGAGCAGTATCGATTTCACAATCGCTCGAATTCGGCATCGGCGCTCAGCTTGCCGGTCCAGACATGGGCAGCGAGACCGGGCAGGGTCCATCGGCCCACCTGGGTTTCGCCGAATTTCTGGTGGACGGTTACGTCGCCTTCGATGTGGATCGAGTCGAGGTGACCCTCGTCGAGGTTCCACCAGAATCGGCCTTGCAGCGATGCGTAGAGGCCGAGGGTGATCGAGCCTTCGAAGGAGAGACTCCCGCCTCGCGCGAAGCCGATGGACCACTCGTAGGGGAACGTCGCTTGCGACTCGAGGATGCCGCGGATGCTCATCCGCGCGTAGCGGACACCTGCGATCTTCTCGATGGCTCTGAGCTCGATGCGGAACGTACCGTCGAGGTTCTGGCCGAGACGTTCGTCGACCGGCGTGACCAGGGGCTCGTCGTCGGAATCGACGAATCTCAGCGCTCCGCTGGGCCAGCAGACCTCGTGGAACGCGTCGACGTCGACGAACCAGATACTCCCGATCGCGACCTCCCGCCAGGGAAGCAGTCCAGTCGAGTCGGTGTTCGCCCGCAAGCCCGCGAGGGCCGCAACGGTTTCGTCGGGCAGGGCCGAATCGTCGGCGAACTCGGCGACGTAGCTCGCAACTGGCATGCCGAACGGGATCTCGGGCTCGGCGTAGTCGCGCTTGAAAGTCACGCGCGACCCCGAGAGCTCGCCCGTGCCCTTGCGCTCGATCATCCGGGACAAGTCCTCCCCCAAGAATCGTGTGGTCTCCCAGCCGTGGGAGTGCTCCACCTCGATGCACTCGAACGAGCGTGTGATCGTCTCGGGGATCCGCTCCACAAGGGAGCCGTACTCGTCGATCAGGACGATCCGCTGGCTGTCGTTCCAGGTGCCTAGCCCGAGCGACCCGTCGCTCTCGCGCGTCGTGAGCTCGAGCTCGCGAGTGAAGGTCTTGCGGAGCTTCGTGCCCTCGGCGACCGCGAAGATGATACGAATCGTCTCCTTCGCGGAGACGTCTTCGACGTCCGCGACGGCGCGACTCGTCGCGCTCCCGCCCGACACGGCGGCGAGGAGCGACAGGCCGACGATGTGGCGTGTCGCGAGCACGAGCCCACTGTAGCGCCAGCCGCACGCAGCGGTCGGTAGGAGGATCGTCCCATCCGATGGAGCTCACGCGGCGGGCGGGTGCGCAGACCTGGAACACGAGCGGCGCCTCCGGTGGATCGTCCCGCCAGAGGCTTGTTGTCCCTACGTACCTCTCCGTAGCTCGGGGCGTACCCGATCAGGGCGTCCGGGGAGCGACACCGTACTCCCGGCGGTGCCTGCCCCTTGCGTGGCCTGCGTCGTGTCGGTCGTTCTGGACAGCGTTGGATCGTAGGAGCGTGCCCTCCGCGCACCACCGCGTGCAGGCCCTTCCAGGCCTGGTGCGGGAGAGGGGACTCGAACCCCTACGCCTTGCGGCACAGGAACCTAAATCCAGCAACGGCTCGTGTAGCTCTTTGACATACAAGCCGTTACGACCGCCCGATTGCCTTGGTCCCCCCTGGGGTCCCCTTAGCCCGCTGCTCCGTGCTTCTTCGGGGACGCCTTCTCGTTCTGCACCATCGCAGCTACGGCGGCCTTGGTCGCGCCTCCCGGAACGTGGCAGGCGTAGCGTTGAGTCGTCTGCAAGGACCTGTGACCGGCGAGCACGGCGATCGTGGCGAGGGGCACGCCGGCTTGAGCGAGACGGCTACAGAATGCGTGGCGCAGGTCGTGGAAGCGGAGGCTCTCGAGACCCGCGCGCCGCGCGACAGTCTTGAATCGCGCAGAGATGGCCTGGGGGCCTTTGTCTCGCCACTCAGGCCACACGAGGTCGGGGCCGCTCATGGGCACCGTGCGCTCGGTGTAGAGCCTCTGGAGCGCCTCGAGCGCCTCCGGCGTCAGGTCGACCGATCGCGGG
>SMVQ01000291.1 GCA_004357655.1 Planctomycetota bacterium | reverse complement strand
CGGCTCCGAGATCGGTCTCAGCGGCTTCACCGGCGTGATCTTCCGCGGGAGCGGGGCCGCGCCGCTCATGATCGGCGCGATCGCCGGGCTCGTGATGGCGTCCCTCCTGACCTGGGCGGCGGGGATGCCGCGCGAGATCCCGCGCGGCGCGTGGGCCGGCTTGCGCTCGATGGGTGCCGCGATCGTCCTGCTCTATCTCGCCTGGATGATCGGTGCCGTCTGCCACGACCTGGGCACGACCAGCTACCTTGCGGTCCTGCTCAAGGAAGCGCTCAACCCTCTGCTCCTGCCCGTCATCCTGTTCGGCCTCGCGAGCCTCGTCGCGTTCGCGACCGGTTCGCCCTGGAGCACGATGACGATCCTCCTGCCGCTCGTCGTGGGCATCGCCTTCGAGGCGGGCAAGAGCACACCGATCGGCGGCGAGGGCATGCTCGTCGTCGCCATCGGCGCGGTGCTCGAGGGCGCGATCTTCGGCGACCACTGCTCGCCGATCTCCGACACGACGGTGATGTCCTCGATCGCGTCGGGCTCCGACCACGTCGATCACGTGCGGACTCAGGCTCCGTACGCCATCCTCGCGATGGTGGCCGCCCTCCTCTTCGGCTACTTCCCCGCCGTGATCGTCGGCCTCTCCCCGATCCTCAGCCTGCTCCTCGGCTTCGTGGGCCTGACCGTGTTCATGCGGATCTACGGCCGCCGGCCCGAAGCGTCCGGCGAGCCCGCGCGGCGCCGGAATTGGTGGCGACGGCGCGCGGTGCCGACGACCTGAGCGACCCTGTCGGGTACGCAACAGTTCGGCCCGCTCTGCGGTCCGTGGCGTAGTCCACGGGCCGAGCCCCGGCCTTACAGTGTGGAGGCCCTGGACGGGAAAGGAGCCTCCCATCGATACACACGCCGGACGCATGCTGCCGGGGCACGAGCAGGTTGCCGCCCCGCCGCGGGAAGCGCCGAAGCGGCCCGAGCTGAAGGGGCCCTTCGGCGGCCGCGCGTTCCGGCTCGGCCGGGTCGCCGGCATCGACGTCGGCCTCGACCGGAGCTGGATCTTCGTCTTCCTGCTGATCACCTTCTCCCTCGCGCGCGGGTTCGCGTCGGGCGAGGCGCCGCTCGGGCCAGTGGCCGCGTGGGGTGGAGCGCTCCTCGCCAGCCTCCTGTTCTTCAGCTCGATCCTCCTGCACGAGTTCGGGCACAGCCTGACCTCGAACGCGCTCGGGTTGCCCGTGCGCTCGATCACGCTGTTCATCTTCGGCGGCCTCGCGCGGCTCTCGGGCGAGCCGGAGCGCCCGCGCGACGAGTTCCTGATCGCGGCGGCGGGGCCGGCGGTGAGCGTGGGGCTCGGGCTGCTCTTCCTCGCGGTAGGGTCGCTCGCATCGCTCGCCGGGGCCCCGCCCGTCTTCGCCGTCATCTTCGGCTGGCTGGGCTCCGTCAATCTGATCCTGGCGGTCTTCAACCTCGTGCCGGGCTTCCCGCTCGACGGCGGCCGCATCCTGCGCGCGGTCGTATGGCAGGTGACGGGCAGCTTCGAGCGCGCGACGGCCGTCGCGAGCCAGGCGGGCGTGATCTTCGCCTACTTCCTCATCGGCACCGGGGTCTTCCTCGTGCTCGCCGCGGGCGCACTCTTCAACGGCCTGTGGCTCGTGTTCATCGGCTGGTTCCTCCTGAGCGCCGCGCGTGGGAGCGCCACGCAGGTCGTGCTCGAGCGGCAACTCGGCGCCGTGCGACTCGAGGCGGCCATGGCCCCCCCCGAGCCGCGCGAGAGCGCCGGTGCGACCGTCGCGCAAGCCGTCGAGGACCAGATCCTCGGCCAGGGCAGCCGATTCTTCTTCGTCGGTGAACGCGGCGCGCCACTCGGATTCGTGACCCTGCCCGACATCAAGCGCGTCCCCGAAGCCGAGCGCGCGGCGACCCCAGTGCGCGCGATCATGAAGATCCCGCCCGCGCTCCGCACGCTCCCGCATGACGTCTCGCTATGGAAGGCCCTGCGTGCACTGGACGAGCAGGGCGCGACCGAGCTGCCCGTCGAGCGGCACGGGGAACTCGTCGGCGTACTGACGCGCGCGCGCATCACCGGCATCGCCCGCAACCTGCGCGAGCTCGGCTGACCGACAATCCGGTTCCGCGCGATTTCTGACCGCCTTCTCCTGTCGGCCCTGGGAACGTGCTGTCGGTCCACTCCAGCGGCGGCAGTCCCACGCTCGGGGAGCCGTGGGTCGCGCGCGAGCGTGGGTGCGAGGCCGTTGCTGGTACGCGGAGAGTGGGCTCCGTGTCGCGATCGCCACCCTGCTCGGTGAGGGAGAAAGCGGGTAGACCGCGCGCGGATCAGGACTGCCCGTACGGACGGGTCAGGCCGCGTTCTTCAGGGCTCGGACGATCGTCCTGCGAGGCACGCCGAGGGCGGTCAGGGCTTTGATCATGCGGTCCAGCGTCACCGAGGCCACGCCTGCCTCCATTTTGGAGACCTGCGCCTGCGATGTTCCGATGCTCTCGGCCGCCTCTTCCTGTGTGATCTTCCTCCGCTTGCGCGCCCTTTGAAGGGCGAGCGCCAGGGCCGCGCGAAACTCCACGATGACGATGTCCTCTGCGGAGAGTTCGAGGAACTCGGGCACACTCGTCTCGACCCACGTCTTGCCTTTGCGCTGAACCATCGTTCTTCCTTCTACTGGTCCCTGTCGTAGCCTCGTAGTCGTCGTCGACACCTCTCGATCGCCTGTTATTGGGAGTCTTCTTGGGCGTCTTGAGGAACACGTCCACGGCGAGGACCGCGTCGGCGTCGATTCGGTAGATGAGTCTCCATTGCCTACCGTCGTCCCCGACGCGCAGTTCGTGGCATCGCGGACCGATCGATGGCATCGGTCGCGAGACCGGCATCGTGAGGTGACCACCGCCTTGCAGAACCCGAAGAGCGGCGCCGATGCCTTGCCGTCCCTTCTCGTCCACAGGCGGCGTCTTGAACTCTGTTCCGCCCAGCCCTCGCAGCGGCTTGATCTCGATCATCAGGATATGCCGGATTTCGAATATGTCAAGGCGGGAATACGGGAATCCTCCAGCCCGAATCACATGGCGACCATCCCCTATCCGCCGCCCGGAACGCCCCGGGGCCGGCGATCGAGGTGACCTCGTCCTCGACCCGGCTTCGCTCCAGCCGGCGCGGACCGGTCCCGCCCACGCATTGCGCGGCGCTTCCCCAAGGTTCGCGCCAAGGGGCGCTGACCCGTCCTGCTTCGACTGCGCTGAAGTCGATGTAGCGGACGAGCGTGCAGCGGTACGTCAGCGACTTCACTGGCATGGACAGGAATCGCCCGCGAATCAGGCTGCCGTCCCTCCGATGCCTGCGATTGAAGAACCGGGAGCTCTCGTGCTGGGCCTGGCGCATCGCCTCGGCGAGCTCTCCCATCGGACTGCGCACGAGCGAGTGGAAGTGCGTCGTGAGGACGCACCACGCGTGGATCTCGAGCCGTCCCTCGTGGACCTCGCGCACGGGGCGGGAGAGGAAGAAGCGAATGTCGACGCGGTCCTCGAAGAGCGGGCGCCGTGCAATCGCTCGCTGGACGACGTGATGCCACGTGCTCGGGGAGTCCTGACGGGAGCGAACGGCCATGCCGGCGTCATGACCGGGCCGGGCGGGCGTGGTGGCGGGGAAATGGGCCGAAATCGTGCGGTTCGGGATGCTGCGTGGTCAGTCGCGTGCGAACGTGTCGACCTTCGCCTGGTCGTAGCGCTCCATCGTGTGCGCGCGCCAGATCGGATTCCGATTCCATAGGGGGGCGATCGTGTCCGCCTCCCATCGTTCGAGCTCCGCGAGGAGCTCGGCGACGCGTTCGGGCGCGTCTTCGGCGAGGTTCTTCGACTCGGACGGGTCGCGCGCGAGGTCGTGGAGGCGCGGCGGCGCGCTCTCGAACCGGACGAGTTTCCAGGGGCCCTTGCGAATCGCGGCGATGTCGTCGAGGCGCCAGAAGAGCGCTTCGTGGGGCGCGGTCGCGGCCGTTCCCGCGAGGTGGGGCATCAGGTCGACGCCGTCGTACGCGCGGTCGTCGGGCAGCGCGCCGCCCGCGAGCTTCACCATCGTCGGCAGGAGGTCGAGCGTGCTGACGGGTGCGGCGAACGTGGTGCCGGCCGCTATGTGTCCCGGCCAGCGCGCGAAGAACGGGACGCGCACGCCGCCCTCCAGGAACGTGCCCTTCGTGCCGCTGTACGGTGCGTTCAGGGAGGCGTTGTAGGGCATCGCGCCGCCGTTGTCGTTGACGAACACGACGAGCGTCCGGTCCGCGAGGTCGAGCGTCTGCAGCTGGTCGAGCACCTTCCCGACGTTGTCGTCCATCGCGCGCATCATCGCGGCGTACGTGGCGCGCACCTTCGTCTCGAACCGTTCGCGCTCGGCCGGCATGTCCGCCGCCCGCGCCTGCATTGGCGTGTGGGGCGCGGTGAACGACACGAACAGGAAGAAGGGTCCCTCGGCGTGGGCGCGGATGAAGCGGCAGGCCTCGTCGCCGAACGCGTCCGTCAGGTACGGGAGCTCGCCGGCCGCCACCGGCTCGGTGCCGCGCAGGAGGCCCTGCGCAGCGCCCGGCACGTAGATGTTGCTGCCCCTCAGCATCCCGAAGAACTCGTCGAAGCCGCGCTCGCACGGGTGGTACTCGGGGTCCTCGCCGAGGTGCCACTTGCCGACGAGGCCCGTCGCGTACCCGGCTCCGCCCAGGAGGTCCGCGATCGTGAGCTCGGTGGTGGGGAGCCCCTGCGGCGCGCCCGCGCCGGCGGCGATGTTGAACTCGTGTCCGAAGCGCTGCTGGTAGCGGCCGGTCAGAAGCCCCGCGCGTGAGGGGCTGCACACGGACGCCGTGACGTAGCCCGCCTCGAAGCGCACGCCGTCCTCCGCGATCGAGTCGATGCGCGGCGTGCGGATCGTCGTGCTCCCGTGCACGCCGAAGTCGGCGTACCCCGCGTCGTCCGCGAAGAGCACGACGAAGTTCGGCCGCGGCGCGTCGGTGGGGGAGGCGGCTCCGAGACAGAGCAGGGCGAGCGGGAGGGCGGGAATCACAGGCCGCTAAGGCAACTGCCGCACCCACATCGCGAGCTGGTTCATGACGGCGGGGGTGACGTCGCCCTGGAAGCCGGGATCGATCACGCCCTTCACCGGCTTCAGGTCGTGGCTCGTCAGCTTGGCGATGAGCACCACGCACGAACCCTGGGGCCGCGTGTCGAACGCCGCCTTGAGCAGCTGCGTGCTCTCCTCGGCGGGGACCTGCTTGTCGCTCGCGCCGTGCAGGAGGAGGACCGGCCCGCGCACGCCCTTCGCGAGCTCGGTCGGGTCGGCGGCGAGTTCGACCGCGAGCAGCTTGAGCGCGTTGGCGGGGAAGAGCGCGTCCAGTCCCGTCGGCAGGTCCGCGGGCACCGGGCGACCCGCGAGCACCGCCTCGATCGCGCGCTCGAGGCCCGCGAGGAATTCGTCGCGCGCTTCCGGGGCGCCCGCGAGGGCGAGCCCGATCTGGTGCCGCAGGACGTCGGCCAGGTTCGTCCCCGACGTGCCCGCCAGCACGAGCCCCCACGGCCTCGCGCCGGGCCGGGCGTCGCGCGCCACGTGGAGCGCGATCAAGCCGCCCTCACTGTGTCCGAAGAGGCCGACGCGCCCCGCGTCGATCCCGTCCTGCTCACGGAGAAAGCGCACGGCGGCGATCGCGTCGCCGAGGAAGCTGTCCCAGGAGAGGAAGTCGTTCTGCTCCTCGACGTCCATCGCGAGGATCCGCAGCTGGTAGCGCGCCGCCGAACGCTTGTCGAAGCGCAGGGTCGCGATGCCCTCTGCCGCCAACCTGCCCGCGACCTGCTTGAGGAGGTCGGTCACGATGAGCGGCGGCTGGTTGCCGTCGCGGTCCGTCGGTCCGGACCCCGGGAGCAGGAGGAAGGCCGGGGCCCCGCTCTCGGGCGCCGATTCCGGCAGGGCCAGCGTGCCGTGGAGCTCGAGGCCGCCCGCGCCCTCGAACGCGACCTCGCGCGCGAGTCCAGCGGCGGGCTCCGAGTCCTGGGCGCTCCAGGTGATCGGGCCCGCGCCGAAGGGCACGGCGAAGAGCAGGCAGCGGAGAGCGCGGCGTTGAAAAGGGGCCTTCATCGTGATTCGAGTCGCGGGGGGAGCGGAGCGGGACCAGCCTACTGCAAAGTGGCCCGGGGGTCCCGCCAGGGTGGCGCGACAGGATGGACGCGCGACCCTCGACCGAACTCCGCGTTCCGGCGAGGATATCCGGAAGACGCGGCCCGCGCCGCTCCCTGTACTGGCCCCATGCCCCTCACCCGTACGTTCATGCTCGAGCGCTCGCGCGACCGCGACGCCGAATTCGACGGCCGGTTCCTGACGGGCGTGCTCTCGACCGGCATCTACTGCCTACCGTCGTGCCCCGCGCGCAATCCCAAGGCCGAGAACGTGCGCTTCTTCGGGTCGGAGCCGGACGCGCGCCGCGCCGGACTGCGCCCCTGCAAGCGCTGCCGGCCCGACCATTTCTACAAGGGCTACGACCCCGGCCGGGAGGCGGTCCGGGCGCTCGCGCGCGACGTCACGCGCGCGCCGGCCGAGTTTCCGGACGCGCGGGCGATGGCGGCGTCGTCCGGGATCGGGGCCACGAAGCTGACGGCGCTCTTCAAGGGCGCCTACCATCAGACGCCGGCCGCGTTTCTCGTGCGCCGGCGCGTGGAGGCCGCGCGGCAGCGACTGCTCGAGACGGACGAGCGCGTGCTCGCGGTGGGCCTGGGAGTGGGGTTCGAGAGCAGCTCCGCCTTCCACGACAACTTCAAGCGCCAGACGGGGCTCGCGCCGCGCGACTACCGCAAGCTGCGCGCGGAGATCACGTTTCGCCTCTCGCTCCCCGCCGGTTTCAGGGCCGCGGACTTCATGCGCTACCAGGGGCGTGATCCCGATAGCGTGACGGAGCGCGTGAGCGGTAGGGCGATCACGCGCGCGCTCGCGGTCGGTCGCTCGGCGGTCCTGCTCACGATGGAAATGCGCACGGGTGAAGCCCGTTGCACGGTGACGGCACCGCGCGGGCGGCTCGCGACGCACGCTGTGCGCGACGCCCACGCCGCGGCCGTGCGCCTGCTTGCGCTCGAGTCCGATCCAGCTCCGTTCGAGCGCCGCGTGTCGACGCGGCTCGGGCTCGGGCGCCTCGTGCGCGGCAATCGCGGCCTGCGCATCCCGCTCACGGCCGATCCCTTCGAGGCCGCCGCCTGGTCGATCGTCGGCCAGCAGGTGAACCTCGGCTTCGCCTTCACGATGCGCCGCCGGTTCGGCCGTCTGTGCGGCCGGCCCGCGGGCGGCGGGCTGTTCGCACCGCCGACGCCCGCCGCGGTCGCGCAATTGGACTACGCGGACCTCCGGGCCCTGCAGTTCACGAACCGCAAGGCCGAGTACCTCATCGATCTGGCGCGGCGGATCGACGCGCGCGAGATGTCCTTGTCCGCGAGCGCCTACGACATCGGAGTGCCGGACGAGCCCGCGGCGAGCATCGTGGAGCGCCTCACCGCCGTTCGCGGCCTCGGTCCGTGGTCCGTGCAGTACATTCTCATGCGCGGTTTCGGTTTCGCCGACTGCGTGCCGGTGGGGGACTCCGGGTTGGGCACGGCCCTCGCGACCTTCTTCGACCTGCCGGAGCGCCCCGGCCGCGCCGAGACCATGGCGCTCATGGCGCCGTTCGCGCCGCATCGGAGCCTCGCCACTTTTCACCTATGGAACAAGCTGGGAGACCCCGCATGAAGACTTGCGCCCATGTGACCCGATCACCGCTCGGACCGCTGTTCATCGCCGTAGAAGGCGCGGGCGTGCTCCTGCGGCTCGAGTTCCTGAAAAGCCGCTCCCTGGATGAGCTCGCCGACCTCGATGCGACGCGCGGCGACGAGCTCGCCTGGTCGGAGCGCGAGTGCGCGCACGTCGCGCGCGAGCTGGCGGAGTACTTCGCGGGCGAGCGCCGCGAGTTCGGGCTCGCGTGCCGGCCGCGCGGGACGGCCTTCCAACGCGAGGTGTGGACGACCCTCGCCTCGATCCCGTACGGCGCGACGTGGAGCTACGGGGAGCTCGCGGCGAAGGTCGGGCGTGCCGGCGCTTCGCGCGCGGTCGGTCGCGCGAACGCCACGAACCCGATCTCGATCGTGCTCCCGTGCCACAGGGTGATCGGGAGTGACGGCTCCCTGACCGGTTACGGGGGTGGGCTTCCGGCGAAGCGCGCGCTGCTCGAGCTCGAAGGGGCGCTCGTCGCGGAGCCGGGAGCGGCCGGCGGTCAGCTGTCCTTCACTTCGGTCCGGCCCGGCTCCTCCGCGCGCTCCTCGACCGGCTCCTCGTCCGCGGGCAGGGGCGCCGGGAGGTCGTCGATCGCCTCGGGCTCGAGCTCGCGCGCTGGCTCGGGCGCGAGGTCGAGCTCGGGCTCGGGCTCCGCGGCGGCGGCGCGCCGCGCCGCATCGCGCCGGTAGCTCCACTCCGCCCAACGCAGGATCTCCGACTCGAGCTGCTTGCGGTCGACGGGCTTCGGGATGTGGACGTCCGCCCCAGCGCTCAGGCAGCGCTCTTTGTCGTCGGGCATCGCATTCGCGGTGAGCGTCAGGATCGGGATGTGCCGGTCCGTGCCGCGCTCGAGCGTGCGGATCCGCCGCGTCGCCTCGATCCCGTCCATGACGGGCATCATGACGTCCATGAGGATG
>SMVQ01000017.1 GCA_004357655.1 Planctomycetota bacterium | reverse complement strand
GGTTGACGTCGTCGTTCAGGATCGACATGAGCTCCCCCGTGCTCCGATCCTCGAAGAAGGCCAGCTCGAGCCCCTGCACGTGCGCGTACGCGGCGACCCGCATCTCGTGCTGGATCGTCTGCGCCAGGTTGCGCCACAGGACCTTGTGTACGTACTCGAACATGGATTCGAGCGTCCAGATGACGAGCGTCGCCCCGGCGAGGACCCAGAGCTGCATCATGGGGTCCGGGACTCCGAGCCGCCCGAGGAGGGACCCCTCGCGCTCCACGATGACGTCGACCGCCGCGCCGATGAGCAACGGCGGTGCAAGGTCGAAGACCTTGTTCAGAACCGAGCACGCGGACGCGAGCCCGACTCGCCGCCGGTGCGCGCGGGAGTAGCGGAGGAGCCGGCGGAGAGGGGCTTCGCGGTTAGGGAGAGCCATGGCCTCGCCGCCGATTGTGCCACGGCGAGCTCGGGCGCTCCAAGGCCCGCGGCGCCGGGCGGGCCAGGGCCTGCATCTCATGCCTGACGATCAAGGACAGAAGCACAACCGCACGCCATTCGACAGGTTGAAGAACGACCCGCCCGCCGCGGGTCGAGGGTGAATGCGAGCGCCGTCTGGCCCACTTCGCGTCCGATATGGCAGCGCGGCGAACGCGGGCAGAGCGGTGGGAACAGTCGCGGACGGCATGTGAGCTTCCAGGCTCTGGTTTGTGAAGGAATCGTCGAGTCCGAGTACGATCTGAACCCCGAGCCAGGCAATCGGTCCACTCGTTGTACCCCCAGGCGCGCTTCGGAGTCACGGCACATGTTTCGGTCGATCCTACCCTCAATCCCGGTCCTCGCGTTGGCCCTCGTGGGACGCGCCGGCGCGCAGTCGGTTGCCGTCGCTGTCTCGCCCTGGCCGCTCGAAGTCGTGCGCGTCGAGCCGGCTATCAACGCCGTCGGTGTGTCGCGTACCACTCCGATCTCGATCACCTTCAACCAGCCGGTCGCGCTCGGGCAGTTCGTCTCGCCCGCGGTCCAGATCCTCGGCCGCTGGAGCGCGATGCACGGCGGGACGTGGACGGTGGCCGGCGACACGGTGACGTTCACGTCGTCCGCGGCGTTCTCCGCCGGGGAGACGGTCACGATCAACCTCGCGCGTCACCTCGCCGGCACGAGCGGCGGTACCCTCCGGAAGGGCTTCGCCTGGAGCTTCTGGGTCGAGGCGCGCGCGAGCAGCATGCGCTACACGGCCATCCAGACCCTCATCCCCGGCGACACGCCCTACGGCGGTTACGGCGGCGACATCGACGGCGACGGCGACCTGGACCTCTGCATTCCCAACGAGAACACCTCCGACGTGTCCGTGTTCCTGAACGACGGCACGGGCACGTTCGGATCGGTGTCGTCCTACGGGGTCGGCTTCCATTGCAGCCCGAGCGAGGCCGCGGACTTCGACCTCGACGGCAATCTCGACCTCGTCGTGGCGAACATTCTCGACCACGACGTGTCGATTCTGTTCGGGAACGGGGACGGCACGTTCAGGACCCAGGTGCGGTACGCGGTCGGGCAGCAGCCGCGGGGCCTCGCGCTGCTCGACGTCGATGGCGACGGGGACACGGACATCGTGACCGCGAACCGGAGCTCGAGCAACCTCTCCCTGCTCCTGAACGATGGCACGGGGCAGTTCGCGCCCGCGATCTCGATTCCGGGCGGCGTCCAGGGCGAGACCGGCGTGGCGGCGTGCGACATGAACAACGACGGGATCTTCGACCTCGTCGTCATCGGGATCAGCAACGACAAGCTCGCGGTCCGGCTCGGCGACGGAGAGGGCGGATTCGTCGCGCACTCGTCCATGATCATCGGAGCCTCGCCGTGGATGGTCGTCTGCGGCGACGTCGACGGGGACGGGTGGAACGACGTGGGCGTCGCCCAATCCGGGAGCTCGTCGGTCGGCGTCGTGCTCAACGCCGGCGATGGGACGCTCGCGTCGCACGCGAGCTACGTGACCGGCTCCTTTCCGATTGCGATCGACTTCGGCGACCTGTCGGGCGACGGGCATCTCGACCTCACGGCGAGCTGCTTCTCGGGCGGCGTCTTCAACGTCTACCTCAACACGGGCAACGGCACGTTCGGGGCCGGTTTCACGCTCCCGGCGATCCAGGCCGGGAGCTGCACGGTGCTGCACGACATCGACGGGGATCTCGACCTCGACATCACGGCGATCGACGAGATCGCGGATGTCGTGACGATCTATCGGCAGGACGGGTAGCCCTCCCCGTCGCTCGACTGCTGCCGAGAACGCAGCACCCCCCCGTGTCCGAGCCCGTACCCGTTCCGTTTCCGCAGTCCAACTCCCGCCGCGGTCCCGAAGAACCGGAATCGGGCTCGGGCACGCGTGCGGCACGCGCCTGGGTCTGGCCCGCGCGCCCGCGAGGCCGACGCGCAGGGCGGCCCGGTACTTTCTCCAAGATTCTCTGCAACCCAGACGCCCCCCTCCAGTCGAGAGGCGACACCACGGATCGCGCCGACGACCTCGAAAGGAGATGGTATGCACTACGACTTCAGCACGGTGGAGGATCAGGACTCATTCAACTCGGTACCCGAAGGGCAGTACTCGTGCCGGATCGCGGAGGTCCGGACGGGGCAGTCGCGCGACGGGAGCGAGCGCTGGCGGTTCCGGCTCGAGGTCGTCGACGGCGACTACGCCGGACGGACGGCCGCCTGGGATTCCCTGACGTGGAGCGACCGGGGGATCTTCCGGGTGAAGAAGGTGCTCGAGGCGCTCGGATTCGACGTCGAGGGCGAGATGGAGATCGACTCCCAGGACCTGATGGGGCGTCGCGCCACCGTCGTCCTCGAGACGGAGGAGTGGGAGGACGCGATCTCGGGTCGGCGCCAGATCCGGATGAGCGTGCCCTACCTCGGCTACGCGCCGTGCGGCGATGACGGCCTCGTCGCCCAGGCGAACGGGGTCGGGGCCGGCGGCGGTTCTTCCGAGGAGGCCGAGCGGTCGGAGGGACCGTTCTGACGGCGGCAGCCCGCGCGTACGACCCGCGCCGGAGCGCCACGATTCCAGGGGATGACGGCCGATGCCGTTGGCCTGGAGCATCGGCGGCTCACCTCGACGTGCTCGGGCCCGTGCCCGTGTCCGATCCGTTCCGTATCCGCAGCCCAACACGCACCGCAGTTCCGAAGAGTCGGAAACGGATCGGGCTCGGGCTCGGGCTCGATGGGGAGGGCCGCCGATACCCGGCCTGAACGGCATTGGGTTGACGACGACCGGGGCAGGGAGAATCATGCTCACATGCCGCGCAACGAGCAAGGTAAGGGTACTTCGCAGACCGACGACGCACTCCTCCGGGCGGCGCGGGCGGCGATGGCGCGGGCGTGGAGTCCCTACTCGCGCTTTCGCGTCGGGGCGGCGCTGCTCGCCGAGGACGGTGAGGTCTTCTCCGGGTGCAACGTCGAGAACGCGAGCTTCGGGCTCACGATCTGCGCGGAACGCACCGCCGTCGTGAAGGCTGTCTCCGAGGGCCGGACGCGCTTCCTCGCGATCGCGGTCGTCACCGATTCGGATCGGCCGTTGCAGCCGTGTGGCGCGTGCCGGCAGTTTCTGGCGGAGTTCGCGCCGGACCTCCGCGTCCTCGCCGCCGGGCGGGAGGGTGCGCACGAGGAGACGCGGCTCTCCGAGCTCCTGCCGAGTGCGTTCACGGGCTCGGAGCTCGGCGAGGCCGATGCTTCGAGCGGGCGCGATCCGGGGCGCGAGCGCGGATGACCCGGCCGAAGTCGCCCGCGCGCCGCGCGGGAGTGCTGCGCGAGACGATCCTCCACCACGACCGTCTGTACTACATCGCGGGTCGGCCCGAGATCAGCGACGCCGAGTGCGACGCGCTGTTCCGCGAGCTGAGGGAACTCGAGGCGGCGCAGCCCGAGCTCGCGACCGCCGACAGCCCCACGCAGCGCGTGGGGGCGCCGCTACCCGAAGGTCAGGGTTTCCCGAAGGTGCGGCACGAGGTCCCGATGCTCTCGATCGAGAGCCTGTTCGATGAGACCGAGGCGCGCGAGTTCGGCGAGCGGATCAACCGCTTCCTGGGCCTCGACGAGGACGTGGCTCTCGAGTGGGAGGTCGAGCCCAAGTTCGACGGCGTGAGCGCTGCCCTCCTCTACGAGCACGGCCGGCTCGTGCGCGGCGCGACGCGCGGCAGCGGTGGGGTCGGAGAGGACATCACCGCCAACCTGAAGACGGTGCGGAACATTCCGCTCGCGCTCGAGGCCGGCGCGCGGCCGGTGCCGGAGCTGCTCGAGGTGCGCGGCGAGGTCCTGATCGAGCGCGAGCGCTTCCGGCGCTTCAATGAGATGCGCGCGAAGGCGGGCGAGCCGATCCTCGCCAACCCGCGCAACGCGACGGCCGGAGCCCTGCGCCGCAACGATCCGGCCGAGGTCGCGCGCTACCCGCTCGAGTTCCACGTCTACGCGGCGCCGCGGATCTCGGGCGAGGCGTTCGCGACCCAGGTAGAGCTCTACGAGGCCCTGCGCGGGTGGGGGATCCCGGACTCGGGCTACGGCGAGCTCGTCGTGGGCGTCGAGGGCTGCCTCGCCTTCCACGCGGAGATGGAGCGCCGGCGCGCGTCGATCCCGTTCGACATCGACGGCGTGGTGGCGAAGCTGAACCGGCTCGACCTGCGGACCCGGCTGGGCGCGACCGCGCGCGCGACGCGCTGGCAGTTCGCCCAGAAGTTCGCGGCCCAGGAGGCGACGACCACGTTGCGCGCGATCGAGATCCAGGTGGGCACGAACGGACGGCTCACCCCGCGCGCGCACGTCGAGCCCGTCGCGGTGATGGGCGTCACGGTGCGCCACACTACCCTGCACAACGCCCACCACGTCGAGACGCTCGGCCTCCAGGTGGGGGACCGTGTCTTCCTGCGGCGGGCCGGGGACGTCATCCCGCAGATTTTCGCGGTGGCGAAGAAGGCGCGGGGCAAGGCCCCCGCGGGCTGGGACGAGGGCATGCCCGAGTCGCTCCGGAACGAGGACGGCGAGATCCGTCCGGGTGTCTTCTGGCGCTGGCGCGAGGCATTCGCGATGCCCGAATGCTGTCCCGCCTGCGGCGCCGCGGTCGTCGAGGAGGGGCGCTACTTCCGCTGTCCCAACTCGTACGGTTGCCGGCCGCAGATCGTCGGGCGCACGCTCCAGCTCGCCGGGCGGTCCGCGTTCGAGATCGACCACCTCGGCGAGAAGATGATCGAGCAGCTCGTCGACGCCGGGCTCCTCGCGACGCCAGCCGACCTCTTCCACCTCGACCCGGAGGCGCTCGTCGAGCTCGAGCGGTGGGGGCAGAAGACCGTGCAGAACCTCATGGAAGAGCTCGAGCAGCGCCGGCACGTGCCATTCGCGCGCTTTCTAGTGGGCCTCGCCATCCCCGACGTAGGGAGCGCGACCGCGCGGCTCCTCGCCCAGCACTACGACTCCCTCGCGAGCCTCACGGCAGCATCACGCGAGGAGCTCGAGAACCTCGACGGCATCGGGCCGGAAGTGGGGGCGCGGATCGTGGAGTGGTTCGCCGGGAAGGAGAGCCGGGCGTTGCTCGACCGGCTCTTTGCCGGCGGCGTCGAGATCGAGCACCAGAAGCTCACGGCTGGCGGAGCTTTCCAGGGGCAGACCGTCGTCTTCACGGGCACGCTCGCGAGCATGACGCGGGCGGAGGCCAAGCAGGTGGTCGAGGACCAGGGGGGGCGCGTGGCGTCCTCGGTCAGCTCGAAGACGGACTTCCTCGTCCAGGGCGGAAAGCCCGGATCCAAGGCCAAGAAGGCGCGGGAGGTCGG
>SMVQ01000290.1 GCA_004357655.1 Planctomycetota bacterium | reverse complement strand
GTCGAGCGCCCGAGCGCCCTGCCGCGCGACATGATCCTCGCGACGACCGAGGACAGCTCGCTCGCCCTGCGCGTCACGTTCGTCGGCGTGCAGACGGCCGAGGAGTTCGGGCGCTTCGGACTGCAAGCGAACCAGGTGCCGCCGCGCAGCGCGTTCGTCGCGCTGGGGTGGCTGCAGGCGCAGCTCGCGCTCGAGGGTCGCGCGAACCTGCTCCTCGTCGGCGGCAGCGCAGAGGAGCCGGTGCTCGCGCAGGCTGCGAACGAAGCGCTCCGCGCCACTTGGTCGCTCGCGGACGCCCAGCTCGATGTGCACACTCTCGCGGACGACGTCGGCACCGTCGAGCTCACGACCGAACGCGTGTTCCTCGACGAGTCGGTCGTGGCCGTGGCCGCCGCGCTCGGCCATCGGACGACGGGCGTGCTCACCTACTTCGTGAACGCGCTGCGGGCGGGTGAGCGCTCGACGCCGTACTCGATGGTGACGGCGATCGGCGCGCTGGGCGCGGACCGGCCCGCGCTCGACCCGATCCCAGCGAACCTCGCGGGGGACGAGCTCATCGCGAATGCGTGGCTGGCCGAGGACCTCGGCGTCGGGCCGGGCGACCGCGTCGAGCTCGCCTACTGGGTGCCGGGTCCCGACCGCCGGCTGCGGGAGGAGACGCGCGCATTCACCGTGCGCGCCGTCGTGCCCATGGAGGGCCTCGCGGGCGACCCGACGCTCATGCCCGCTTTTCCAGGTCTCGAGGACAGTGAGAATTGCCGCGATTGGGAGACGGGCGTGCCCGTGGATCTCGAGACCATTCGCGACGCGGACGAGGCGTATTGGGACGATCACCACGGGACGCCCAAGGCGTTCGTGGCGCTCGAGGCCGGCTTGGCGATGTGGTCGAACCGGTTCGGGACGCTGACGGCGGTGCGCGCGAGCGGCGTGGACGAAGCCGTGTTCCGGCGCGAACTGCAGGAGGCGCTGGACCCCGCCGGGTCCGGTCTGTCGTTCGTGGACGTGCGCGGCCCGGCCCTCGCCGCGAGCGCGTCGCCGACCGACTTCGGCGGGCTCTTCATCGGGCTCAGCTTCTTCCTGATCTTTTCCGCGGTGATGCTCACGGCGCTCCTGTTCGTGTTCGGGATCGAGCAGCGGGGCAGCGAGATCGGGCTCCTCCTCGCGCTCGGCTACCGCCACAAGGACGTGCGGCGGCTCTTCTTCTACGAGGCCGGCGCGCTCGCGCTCGCCGGATCGCTCATCGGCGGTGCGGCCGGCGTCTTCTACACGCGCGCCGTCCTGCACGGGCTGGCGACGGTGTGGCAGGGTGCGGTCGGCGCCACGACGATCGCCTACCACGCTTCGCCGTCCACGCTCGCGTTCGGCGTCATTGGAGCGTGGCTGTTCGCGCTCATCGCCATCGGCTGGAGCTTGCGCCGCGTCGTGCGGCGTTCGGCGCTGGAGCTGCTCTCGACCTCGGACGGGTTCCTGCCGAGCGCCGTCGCCGCCGCGCCGCGCACAGCCCGCAAGAGCCTCGGCTTCGGGGCGTTGCTCGCTGCCACGGCGGTCGCGCTCGGGCTCTGGAAGGGTACCGGCGAGGGCATGGCGGCCGCCGGCGCGTTCTTCGGCGCGGGCGCGGCGCTGCTCGGCGCGGGGATCTTCGGTAGCCGGTGGCTGATCGCGCGGCTCGGGCGCGAGCAAAGGCCGTACCCGCGCTCCGTGGTGGAGCTCGGCCTGCGCAACGGGACGCGCCGCCCCGGCCGTTCGCTCGCCACGGTGACCTTGCTCGCGTGCGGCACGTTCCTGGTCGTGTCGATCGGCGTGCACCACAAGAGCGCATCGGTCGATGCCGCTTCGCGCTCGGCGGGCACCGGCGGGTTCGCCCTGTACGGCCGCTCGACGCTCGGCGTCTTCCACGACCTCGAGACCGCGACGGGGGCGGAGGAGTACGGCATCGACCCCGCCCGGTTGGAGGGCCTCCGCGTCGTGCCGATGCGCGTCCACGCGGGCGACGACGCGAGTTGCTTGAACCTGAACGCGCCGCAGACGCCTCAGCTCGTCGGCGTGGACCCCATGGGGCTGTCGTCGCGCGGCGCTTTTGCGTTCGCGAAGACACTCGGCGGCGAGGAGCTCGCGAGCCCGTGGCTGCTCCTCGACGATGAGCAGGCAGACGGCACCGTGCCGGCCATCGCCGACCAGGCGAGTGTGACCTGGGTGATGAAGAAGGCGCTCGGCGACACGCTGGAGTACATGGACGAGCGCGGGCGGCCGTTCCAGGTGCGCATCGTCGCGACGCTTGCGGACTCGATCCTGCAGGGCAGCCTGCTGATCTCCGAGGCGGCGTTTCAGGCGCGGTATCCCTCGGAATCGGGCTACCGGATGTTCCTCATGGACGTTCCGCCGCAGCGCCTCGACGCGGTCACGGCGACACTCTCGCGCGCGCTCTCCGACGTCGGCCTGGAGCTCGTGTCCGCCGCGGACCGGCTCGCGGAGTTCCACGCCGTTCAGAACACCTACCTGCAGATCTTCCAGGTGCTCGGCGGGCTCGGCGTGCTGCTCGGGAGCGTCGGGCTCGGCGTCGTCGTGCTCCGGAACGCGCTGGAGCGGCGCCGCGAGCTGGCGGTCGTGCGCGCGATCGGGTACACGCGCCGCGCGCTCCGAATGCTCCTGCTGAGCGAACATGGGCTCCTGCTCGTACTGGGCCTCCTCTCAGGCACGGGTGCCGCGTTGCTCGCGCTGCTGCCGATCCTCAGTGCGGGGATGTCCGGCTCGTCGGGGGCGTCGCTCGGTCCGGCGCTGCCGCTGCTCGCCGCGATCGCCGTGAACGGCCTCGTCTGGGTGTGGATCGCCTCGGCTCTTGCGGTGCGCGGTTCGCTCGTGGGCGCGCTGCGTAACGAATAGGTCCTCGCGCCACTCGCAAGACGCCGGTCGCTACAATCGCGTAGCGTCCAGTCCTGAGGAGATCGCGCCATGAAAATCCCCCCGCCGGCCCTCGTCCTGTCGTTCGCTCTGGGGTTCGTCACCCCCGATCTTGCGCGCGCGCAAGAGTTGCAAGCGGAGGCAACCCCGCCATTCGACCGCGCCGCGCTCGAGGCGGAGTTCGCGCGCACGATGTCCGGCGCGCGGCTCGTCGGACTCTTCACCGAGACCGGCACGCCGGAAGGCACGCCGCCGAAGCCCGACAGCTACACGATCGGCAAGGTCGAGAAGGTCGAGGGCAACAAGTGGCGTTTCGAGGTGATCATCGAGTACAGCGGGATGAGCATTCCGATCCCGCTCCTGATCGACGTGGAGTGGGCGGGCGACACGCCGATCATCACGCTCACCGACCGCAAGATCCCGATGTTCGGCACGTTCACGGCGCGTGTGATGGTGTTCCGCGACCAGTACGTCGGCATCTGGATGGGCTCCGACCACGGCGGCCAGATGTACGGCATCGTCGTGCGCGCCGCTGTGCCGCCTCCCAAGGAAGAAGACAAGGGCGGTTCGATTCACTGGCCGTCGTTCCGAGGCAAGGACGCCCGCGGGCAGGCGGAAGGGTTCGCGACGGCCGCGATCTGGGACGTCGAGACCGGGCAGAACGTGCGCTGGAAGACGCCGATCGCGGGCCTCGCGCACTCCTCCCCTGTGATCTGGGGCGATCGCATCTTCGTGACGAGCGCCGTGCGCCTGGAGGGACCCGCCGAGCTGCGGGTGGGCCTCTACGGCGACATCGCTCCGGTCGAGGACGAGGGCGAGCAGGCCTTCATCACGTTGTGCCTCGACAAAGCCACTGGCGAGATCCTCTGGGAGGAGGTCGCCTGGGAGGGCCTGCCGAAGTTCAAGCGGCACACGAAGGGGAGCTTTGCCGCGTCGACCCCCGCGACCGACGGCGAGCACGTCGTCTCGTTCTTCGGCACCGAGGGTCTGTACGCGTACGACATGGACGGGGCACTCCTGTGGCAGAAGGACCTCGGCGACCTCGACTCGGGCTATTTCCGTATTCCGGTCGCCCAGTGGGGTTTCGCGAGCTCGCCCATCATTCACGACGGGCAGGTGATCGTGCAGTGCGACGTCATGCAGGGCGCCTTCCTCGCCATGTTCGACGTCGCCACGGGCGAGGAGGTCTGGCGCACCGCGCGCGACGACTATCCCACGTGGAGCACACCGACCGTCGACGTGCGCGAGGGCCGCAGCCAGGTGCTCGTGAACGGGTACAAACACATGGGCGGGTACGACCTCGCGACGGGCGCGGAGCTGTGGCGGATCGGCGGCGGCGGCGACGTCCCCGTGCCGACACCCATCGTCGCGCACGACCTCGTCTATCTCATGAGCGCCCACGGTCGGTCGGCGCCGATCTTCGCCATCGACGCGCTCGCGACGGGCGAGCTCACGGGGGATGCCGAGGCTGTTACGTGGAGCCAGAACCGCGGCGCCAACTACATGCAGACACCCATCGTCGTCGGGGACTACCTGTACGGCTGTCGGGACAACGGCGTCCTGACCTGCTTCGATGCACGCACGGGGGAGAAGCTCTACTCCGAGCGAGTCAGCGGGGGCGGCACCGGTTTCACGGCCTCGTCCGTCGCCGCGGACGGCAAGCTCTACCTCACGAGCGAGGAGGGTGTGATCCACGTCATGAAGCTCGGTCCTGAATTCGAGCTCCTCGCGCAGAACGACATGGGGGAGGAGTGCATGGCGACGCCGGCGATCTCCGAGGGCGTCCTGTACTGGCGGACGCGACGACACCTCGTCGCGATTGCGGATTCCGCTTCAGGAGACGAATGATGACGCAGTACGCCCGCATCGCCGCGGTCTTCGCCGCTGCGCTGCTCGGATCCAGCTCGCTACTCTTCGCTGTGCAGGACGTCCATTGGCCCTCGTTCCGCGGCGATCATGCGCGCGGCATCGCCGAGGGTTTCGAGACCCCGGTCGAATGGAGCGTCCCCGATGGCAAGAACATCGCCTGGCGGACGAGGATCCCCGGCCTGGGTCACTCGAGCCCGATCGTGTGGGGCGACCGCATCTTCGTGACGAGCGCCGTGCGCTCGACGGGCTCCGCCGAGCTCAAGGTGGGTCTCTATGGCGCCGGGGACTCGGTGGATGAGGAGGGCGAACACGCGTTCCGCCTGTACTGCCTCGACAAGCAGAGCGGGAAGATCCTCTGGGAGCGGACGGCGCACGAAGGCATCCCCATGGTCAAGCGCCATCCCAAGTCCACCCACGCGAACCCGACGCCTGCGGCCGATGCCGATCACGTCCTCGCGTTCTTCGGCTCGGAGGGTCTCTACTGCTACGACCACGACGGCGAGCTGCTCTGGCAGAAGGACCTTGGCAAGCTCGACGCCGGCGCGCCCGGCCAGCGCCAGTACCAGTGGGGCTACGCCAGCTCGCCGCTCATCCACGAGGGCCAGGTCATCGTGCAGTGCGACGTCCAGGACCAGTCCTTCCTCGTCGTGCTCGCTCTCGCGGACGGCAGCGAGGTCTGGCGCGTGAACCGCGACGAGGATTCGACCTGGAGCACCCCGAACGTGCACCCGTCCGGCGCCGGCGGCCGGCCGCAGATCGTCGTCAACGGCTACAAGCACATCGGGGGCTACGACCTCGTCACGGGTGAGGAGGTGTGGAAGCTCGTGGGCGGCGGCGACATCCCCGTCCCGACGCCCGTGTTCGAGGAAGACCTGATCTTCATCACGAGCGCCCACGGTCGCCTCGCCCCGATCTACGCCATCCTCGCGGGCGCGGAGGGCGAGCTGACCATGAACCCCGGTGACTGCGAGTACATGGCCTGGAGCCACGCCCGCAGGGGTATCTACATGCAGACGCCGCTCGTCTACGACGGCATTCTCTACTGTTGCAACGACGGCGGCATCCTGGGTTGCTACGACATCGCCTCCGGCGAGGAGCTCTACCGCGAGCGTCTCGGCGACGGGAACACGGGCTTCTCGGCCTCCGCGGTCGCGGCGGACGGCAAGCTCTACTTCTCCGCGGAGGACGGCGGAATCCACGTCGTGCAGGCGGGCCCGGAGTTCGTGGTGCTGGCCGTCAATGACCTCGGCGAGACGAACATGGCGACGCCGGCCATCTCGGAAGGCCGGCTCTACTTCCGGACGCGCGGGCACATCGTCGCCGTCGGGGCCGAGGAGTAGCGATGCAGGGTCGCGTTGGAATCGCCAGGATCGCGTAGCGCGCGCGCGGAGCATTCGCCGCGCTCTTCGTCGCGTTCCCCACGATAGAGGCCCCGCTGTCGCCCAATCGTCGCCGGATGCGACGCGTACTATGCCTCCCCCGTGGCCGGCGACAGCAAGGCGTACTTTGTCAGCGAGACCGGGATCGTCACCGTGCTCCCCGCGGGAGGGAGCCTCGCACCCATCGCGACGAGCCACCTCGATGACCGGTGCCACGCGACGCCCGCGATCGCGGACGGGCGCATCTACCTGCGGACGGAGGCTGCGCTCTACTGCTTTGGGCTCGGTACAGTAGTGAGGCGAACTATCGCCAGTGCGCTGCGGCCAGTGTCGTCGGGCGAGTTGCGTAAGACCTGGCTCCGAGCTCCGGGGAATGCCGCGCGGGCGTTCCGTGCCCGAATTCGCATGGGGAGGGCCGGTAAGGTCGCGCTCGGCGCTATCTTGGTGCATCGCCCCGTCCTCTCCCGGCACTCGTTGCCGGCGTCTCCTGGATCCGTCCGTCATGAATCACCCGAAGCACACGCTCCTCGTCGCGCTCTTGATCTCATCCTCGTGGCTCATGGGCTCCGTGGCGCCGCGCGCTGCCGGCGACCCGTCCGACGGCGACTGGCCGCAATGGCGCGGGCCGGACCGCGACGGCGTCTCGAGGGAGACCAACTGGACGTCCGAGGGACAACCGAAGGACCTGTGGAAGGCATCGGTCGGGCTCGGGTATTCGACCGTCTCCGTGGCGAACGGGCGCCTGTACACGCTGGGCTACGACGTCGAGCAGGAGCTCGATGTCGTGTTCTGCCTCGATGCGGAGACGGGCGAGGAAGTGTGGACGCACGCCTACCCCGCGAAGATCTGGAACCTCATGCACGCGGGCGGCACGCTCACGACCCCGACGGTCGACGGCGACGTGGTGTACACCTCGAACCGCGAGGGCAAGCTCTTCTGCTTCGACGCGGCGACCGGCGAGATCCGCTGGGAGCGCGACCTCGCCGCGGAGCTCGAGCTCACGCCGCCGAAGTGGGGCTTCGCTGCGTCGCCGATCGTGTTCGGCAACATGCTGGTGCTCAACCTGGGCCGCATCCTCGCGCTCGAGAAGGAGAGCGGGGAGACGATCTGGATCACGGAGGAGAGCTCGGGCAGCGCCTACTCGACGCCCGAGCTGTTCGCCCGCGGGGACAGGTCACTCCTCGCCGCGTTCAACAGCGACGGGCTGGCGGTCCACGACCTGAAAGACGGCGCGCGGGTCGCGTTTCACGAGTGGAAGACGCAATTCGACGTGAACAGCGCCACGCCCATCGCCGTCGCCGGCAAGTTGTTCGTCTCGTCCGGCCTGGGCCGTGGCTGCGGCATGTTCGAGCTCGGAGACGACGGGCTCGAGGTCGTCTGGGAGAGCAAGATCATGCGCACGAAGCTCTCGGGTGTCGTCCTGTACGAGGGGCACCTCTACGGTATTGACGAAGCTGAGCTGCGCTGCATCTCGCTCACCGGGGAGGAGATGTGGCGCGAGCGCGGGATCAAGGACGGTGCCATCGTGATCGCCGGCGGGCGCCTCGTCTGTCTCAACCAGGACGGCGACCTGATCGTGGCGAAGGCCTCCCCGGACGGATTCGAGGAGCTCTCGCGCAAGAAAGTGCTCGAGGGGGGCAAGTACTGGAGCACGCCCGTCGTCTCCGGCGGGCGGATCTACTGCCGCAACAGCAAAGGCGACCTGGTCTGCCGCGACCACCGCGTGGCCAAGGCGGGCGCCCGCTGACGACGGTTCCGATGGGCGCGTACTGCGTCCGCGTGCCACCCGATTCCGACGGTGGCTAAGGGCCCGTCCGGGAATAAACGTCACATTTCGGCGAGGCATCGGCGCTCGTGGCAAGGCGCGCC
>SMVQ01000016.1 GCA_004357655.1 Planctomycetota bacterium | reverse complement strand
GGCGGGCGGTTCGGTCCGGACGTCTACCACGAATGGCGGGGCACGCCGCTGCGCGCGCAGACGCTGATCGGGCTCGACGCCGAACCCGGCTTCGGCGGCGGACCAGGCGGTACCGGCGCGGTGAGCCAGACGGAGCGCGCGATGGGCGGCGCGATCGGCACCTCGCCGTTCGTCGACGGCATCGCCACGAATGACTTCCTCGGGATCTCGCGCTCGACCAGCGGACACCTCGACGAGGGCGAGCTGCCGACGACGTGGGCCGGCCAAGGCGGCGGCGGCGGTGGCGACGCCGTGCGGTCCGACAGCTTCCCGCTCGTCCCCTTCTCGACGACGGGCGACGAGAAGGGTGCGGGCGGCGGCGGCGGCGCCGGCGGCCTGACGATCCTCGCGCTCGGGGAGATCGTCATCACGGAGACCGGTCGTATCACCGCGGACGGCGGCCACGGCGCCGGGGGCGAGAACACCCTCTTCTTCGACCGGGTCGGGGGCGGGTCCGGCGGGGGATCCGGCGGGCACATCGTGCTCGAGAGCGGCGCCTACATCGAGATCGCCGGCGTCGCGGAGGGCGCCGAGCCGTGGTACACGGACAACCCACTGTACTCCACGCACTATCCCCGCCCGCTCAGCGCCGTTGGAGGACAGGGCGGCGAAGGAAACGGTGGCAGGGGGGGCGCGAATGCGCTCTACGAGACGCAGTGGCGGTGCGATGCGATCCCGCTCGAGTACTTCGAGGGTACGAACGCTCCGCCGAGCCAGGGCACCTGCTTCACGATCATGCCGAACATCGACGACCCGCTAGGTCCGGTCCTCGGCGCGGGCGGCGACGGGAGCCCCGGCCTGATCCAGCTCCACGTGCGGGAGCCCGAGCTCAACCTGCGGTTCACCGGCAACGCGGCCCAGCTCGACGCGACGATGGTGTGCGCGCCGCCCCCCGTCGGTTGGCAAGTGGGCGGCTTCGTCAGTCACATGCTGCCGCGTTTCGGCCCAATCTCGCGCGCGCAGTCGAAGTGGATCGCTCTCGGAGAGGCGCGCGTGAACCCGGGCGGACCCGACGACCAGGTGCGCATCTTCTTCGGCGGCGTGGACCCGATGACTGGCGCGGTTCTTCAGCGCCAGGGCGTCGTTGAGACGACGTCCATCCTCGGTCCCGCCCAGCTCGACAGCGCGCCGAACACGCCATACATCGGGGACGATCCGCACACGATCGTGTTCGACGCGCGCGGGCTCGCGGGTTTCGACGACGTCTACGAGCGCAACCCCGAGCTCCTGCGGCTCTTCACGCTGCGCCTCGGCCAGGTCGACGAGCCGCACGAGACGCGAGACCACGCGATCATCACAGCGACCTACGACCCGGCACTCGACCGGCTGACGATCGTGACCGGCGGCGACCCGTTGACCGACTTCACCCCGCCCGGGCCGGTCGAGGCGGAGGTCATCGCCCGGCCGTTCCTCGTCGAGACGAACGGCATCGCCGACGCGCTCTCCGACGACCTCCAGATCCGGATCACGTTCGACGCCACGATGGCGAACGCGCTCACCGAGCCGGACGAGAGCCAGACGTTCAGCGGCCGGACCGGCACGTGGGCAACCGACGCCGCTCAGCTCAATCTCGCCGAGTGGCACTTCGTCCGGTTCCGGGTCGACTTCGACCTCGACCCGACGGGCGTGGGTGCGAGCGCGGTGCTCGGCAGCGCGCTGCCGAGCCTGAGCCACATGCGCGTCCCCTTCCGGTTCTGAGGCGCCCGGCGGACGCGCCGGGGGGATCCTCACGCCGGACGATCGGGTACCCTCCACGTCGACCGCGGACATCGCGCTCGTGTCCTGATCGCCAGCCAGCCCCTGCCCGAACAACGACCGAACCATGGCCCGACTCATCGAGTGCGTCCCCAATTTCAGCGAGGGACGCGACCTCGCCGTCATCCGCCAGATCACCGACCAGATCGAGAGCGTCGAGGGCGTCCGGCTGCTCGACGTCGATCCCGGGCAGGCGACGCACCGCACGGTCGTCACTTTCGTCGGCGAGCCGGAGCCCGTCCTCGATGCGGCCGTCCTCGCTGTCCGGCGCGCCGCCGAGCTCATCGACATGCGCCGGCACGAGGGTGAACACCCGCGCTTCGGCGCCACGGACGTCTGCCCGCTCGTGCCGATCAGCGGCATCACCATGGACGAGACGGTCGAGTACGCGCGCGCGCTCGCGAAGCGGCTGGGCGAGGAAGTGGGGATCACGGTCTACTGCTACGAGCACGCCGCGCTGATCGAGGATCGCAAGAACCTGGCCGTCGTGCGGGCGGGCGAGTACGAGGGCCTGCAGCAGAGGCTCTCCGACCCGCACTGGGCGCCCGACTTCGGACCGGCGAAGTTCAATCCCCGCTCCGGCGCGACGGCCGTCAGTGCGCGGGACTTCCTCGTGGCCTACAACGTCAACCTGAACACGACGTCGACGCGGCGCGCGAATGCCATCGCCTTCGACGTGCGCGAGAAGGGTCGCATCAAGCGCGAGGGCGACGCGCTGACCGGCGAGATCGTGCGTGACGCCGCGGGGGCGCCCGTGTGGGAGCCCGGCTCGCTGAAATGCGTCAAGGGCATCGGTTGGTACATCGAGGAGTACGGCATCGCCCAGATCTCGATGAACCTCACCAACCTCGCGGTGACGCCCGTCCACGTGGCGTTCGACGAGGTCTGCAAGCAGGCCCGGAACCGCGGCGTGCGCGTCACCGGCTCGGAGCTCGTCGGCCTCGTCCCGCTGGCGGCGATCCTGGACGCGGGCCGCTACTTCCTCGAGCAGCAGAAGCGCTCGCTCGGCGTCTCGGATCGGGAGCTCGTCAAGATCGCCGTCAGGTCGATGGGCCTCGACGAGCTCACGCCGTTCGACCCGCAAGAGAAGATCATCGAGTACGCGATCGCGGGCCGCTCCGCGAAGCGCCTCGTCGACCGGAGCCTGGTGGAGTTCGTCGAAGTGACAGCCTCGGAGTCCCCCGCCCCGGGCGGCGGCTCGGTCGCCGCGGCGCTCGGCGCGCTCGGCGCCGCGCTCGGCACGATGGTGGCGAATCTCTCGAGCCACAAGCGCGGGTGGGACGAGCGCTGGAAGGAATTCTCCGACTGGGCCGAGCGCGGCAAGGCCTGCCACGTCGAGCTCGCCGCCCTCATCGACGCGGACACCGACGCGTTCGACAGCTTGATGGCCGCCTTCGGCCTGCCGAAGGGCTCCGAGGCCGAGCAGCAGGCGAGCCGCGCGGCGGTCGAGGCGGCGACGCTGCACGCGATCGAAGTCCCCTTCCGCACCATGGAGGTCGCCCTCGAGTCGATGGACGTGCTGCTCGAGATGGCGAAGATCGGCAACCCGGCCTCCGTCTCCGACGCGGGCGTCGGCGCGCTGTGCGCGCGCTCCGCGGTCATGGGCGCCTTCCTCAACGTGCGCATCAACACGAAGAGCCTGGAGGACAAGACCGCCGCGCGGGACTTCCTGGCGCGCGGCGCGAAGCTCCAGGAACGTGCGAACGCGCTCGAGAGCGAGATCCTCGCGGTCGTGACGCAAAGCATGGAATAGTGGCCTACGATCGGTCCCACCACGCCTGGCAGTCTCGAGACCAAGGAGCTACCTCATGCTGCTTCAGCCCATGTTCGAGCGACGGGGCGCGTTCATGCTCGCCGCCGCCCTCCTCCTCTCAGGCACCGCCCGCTCGCAGTTCAGCATCCTGTGCGACTGCGACGACGCGGCCCTGGCCCCGTGTGGCAACGGCGCCGGGTCCGCGCTCTGGGGCGGGTGCATCAACTCCCTCGGCGCGAAGGCCACGCTCGACGCCTCGAACGGCAGCGTGAGCGTCGCCGCCGACGACCTCCAGATCTTCGCCTGGAACCTGCCCGTGGGAAACGGCCTGCTCTTCATGGGCGGAGCGCGGGCGCAGGTCGTGTTCGGGGACGGCTTCCAGTGCGTCACGCCCGGCACGCAGGGGCTCTTCCGCTTTCCCGTGCAGACGGCCGACGCGGGCGGCACCCTGTCCACCGGACCGGGCCTGGTCGCCTTGACCCACGGTCTGCTCCCGGCTGCCGGGCACATCGCCGCCGGTGACACGTGGTACTTCCAATACTGGTACCGCGACCCGGTCGGCCCCTGCGGGACCGGCTTCAACCTGACGAACGGCATCGGGATCACGTTCGCCCCGTAGGCGCCCGCTCCCGCTCAGCGCGCCTTGACCTTCGCTTTGGCCCTGGCCCTGGCACGCGCCAGCTTCGCCTTCACGTGCGCCCTGGCCTTCTTGATGTAGGGCGCAGCATCCGGGGTCTTGCAGCTCGTCTCGCCATGGTCGACCTCGACCTTGCCGATGCGCTTCGCGGTCGCGATCGCCAGCTTCTCGAGCTTCGCGCACCGCACGCCGATCGCGATGAGCGCGTTGTTCATCGCGTACCGGGTGCGGTTGCGGGCCGAGTGGATCCCGTTCTCGATTCTGCCGAGGTATTCCTCGAAGAAGTCGTCCGTAAGGTCGTTCTCCGTCATGGCGAGACTCGTGAGGACGTTCCAGCCGATGGACGCGATCCACTCCCCCCTGGCCTTCGTCCACTTCTTCATCTTCTGCTCGGCGTGCGCACTCTTCGAGGCGACGCCGGAGACGGCATCCGCGAGGATGTAGTTCTCACACTGCGCGACCCATTCCTCCAGCTTCGCGCCGGTCATGCGGGCGGGGTCCGCGATCATGCTCGCCAGCACGCGCGCGTCGTGGTTGCCGGACTTCCACAGCGACTCGGCCAGAGCGTGGTCGACCTGGATCGCCTTCTTCAGCTTCCCCAGGTCGGCGTAGCTGACGCCGTACATTGTGTCCTGCACACCGTGCCGCCCGTAGACCTTGCGGTTCTGGGCGGTACCGAGAGCGGCGAGCTGCTTCAGGACTGCGGTCTTCTTCATGGCCTGGATTGCGTTGGACTGCGACGGGAGCGAAGCACACAGCCTCGCGCGTACCCGCGAATTGTCAAGACCTCGGGCGCACGACGCGACGCATGATGGGTCGCGTCTTGGAGCGCCGTGCGACCTCCAGGAAGCCCGCCCGCTCGAACGCGGACGGAACGCCCGTCCACAGGAACGGATCGGGCGTCTTCTCCATCGTCGGATCGACCGGGTAGCCCTCGACGATCCGCGCGCCGCGTCCCGCCGCGAAGTCCGCCGCGGCGCGCAGCAAGCGGGACGAGACGCCCTGGCGCCGATACGGTTTCGATACGAACAGGCACGAGATCGACCACACGGGCGCATCGTCGACGGGCTTCAGGACGCGCGACCGGGCGAGGAACGAGTAGTCCGCGCGCGGGGCGACGGCGCACCAGGCGACCGGCTCCCGGCCCGCGTACCCGATCACGCCCGGGCGCGCCCCCGACACCACGAGCCGCTTCAGCGCGCGCTTGTTCTGCGCGCCCTTGCCCGCCACCCAGTCCTTGTTCGTGAGCCGCCAGGCCATGCACCAGCAGCCGCCGCACGCGCCGCGCTCGCCGAACAGGCGTTCGACGTGGGCCCAACGCGAAGGGGTCGCGGGGAGGAAGCGAAGGTTCGGAGCGGGGGCCGGCACGGCGCACAGTATCGCGAGCTCGGGATCCCCGCGCACCCGGATCGCTTGGGAATCGACATGCGCCTCCCCCTCCGGCAAGATCACCGGTGTGCCGGGCCCCTCGGGACGTCATGCAGAATCGGATGCGCATCATCGCCGCCACGCTGTCGGCGCTCGCTCTGGCGAGCCCCGCCCCTGCCCAGGGATCGGTCCAGGAAGTCCTCACCTGGTACGAGGTCATGGGTGCGCGCGGCGAGTCGCCGGCGCCCCAGGGCTCCGTCGAGTGGCGCACCGACCTCGCAGGCGCGCTCACCGAGGCCGCGGAGACCGGGCGGCCACTCTTCGTCACCCTGCGTTGCCTGCCCTGCAAGCAGTGCTCATCGTTCGACGCCGCGGTGCTCGAGGGCGCGGGCGAGCTCGACGTGCTCTTGCGCCAGTTCATCACCGTGCGCCTCACGGACGCCGCGCAGATCGATCTGCGCTTGCTTCCCGCGGAGGGCTACCAGGATCTCGACCTCTCCTGGTGGGGCTACATCCTGGCGCCGGACGCCGCGCTCTACGCGATCTTCGGTGGGCGTGACGACGTCTCGGACGAGACGCGGATCTCGGTGCCCGCGCTCGCGCGCACGCTCGAGCGGGTGCTCCGCCATCACTACGACCCGCGGCGCGCGAAATGGGGTGTCGACGCGCCCGCGCCGGCGCTCGTGGGTGCCGCGCGTACGCCCGCCTCACTCCCGGGGTTCGACTCCTGGAAGAAGCAGTATCCCGCCGCCGCGGCCGGGGAGTGCCTGCACTGTCACCAGGTCGCGGAGGTGCTCCGGCAACCCGCGCTCGACGCGGGCCGCTTCGACAAGGAACGGGACCTCGAACCCTGGCCGCTCCCCGAGAACATCGGGCTCGAGCTCGACCGCGATCACGGGCTCCTCGTCACGGCGGTCCTGCCAGGCTCGCCCGCGGCCCGCGCCGGACTCGAGCCGGGCGACGAGCTTTGTGCAGCGGGGGGCGTACGCCTCTTCGGCCAGACGGACTTGCGCGGTGTGCTCCACCGGACGCCGAAGGGTGCGAAGTCGATCGAGCTCTACTGGCGCACAGGGGCTGCGCTGGCCGCGTTCACGTCCCAGGAGCTCGCGCTGCCGCCCGGTTGGCGCGCGACCGACCTCGGCTGGCGCATGTCGATCTCCCAGGGGAACGTCGGCGCCCACCCCGGTTTCTGGCCCCTCGCCGGCCCGCGCGCGGGACTGGACACGATGTCCCTTCGGCCGTGGTTCGGTCCGGACCCCTCCGGGCCGGCGTACGCCGCCGGGCTGCGCGGTCACCACGAGATCACGGCCGTCGGTGGCGAGCGCCCGAAGCTCATCGCGCGCCCGTTCCTCGTCTGGTTCCGGAAGCGCTACGAGCCCGGCGACACGGTGACGCTCACGGTACGGGAGCGAGGCGCGACGAAGGCGATCACCTACCGCCTCGACCCGCGCTGACGCGCCTCACTCGCTCGCGGGCTTCGCGATCCCCGCGATCACGATGCCGGCGGCGAACCAACCGATCACCTGTTCGAGGAAGCCAGCCGTCACGAACTCGGTGGGGAATCGGTACCACGTCCAGTACGGGACGCCGATAGTGAGCCAGGCGAAGACCCCCATGAGAGTGATACCCATGAGACGAGCACCGTAGGTCGAGAGTTTCGAGACGACGAATGCGGCGAGGAGCGCGGCGAGGACGTCGCTCACGAATTGCGTGATGAGTTGGACGGTCATGCCCGGTGTGCCGTCCTTGCTGTAGACCACGAAGGCGAAGGGACCCGCCTCGGCCTTCTCCATGAAAGCCGTCATCTCATCATCCGAGAGCTCCCCTCGGGCTCGGCCGGAACGAAGTACAGCCCCGACTCGACGGCCGAGCTCGCGAGCGCCGTCACCATGACTTCTTCGCTCGTGAAGCGTGAGGTGCCCATCTTCCCGAGGGGCAGGAAGGTGTGGGCGACGAAGCCCCAGAAGAACATCACGATCCCGCCTACGATCCCACCGATGACGATCCTCTTCATGCCGGCTCCTCACGCCAATGACTCCCGCGTCGTCACGCTCGAAGGAACGCGCTCCCGCGGGGCGGTGCGCATGAGATCCCATGGACTACCGGACGTGCAAGGGTCCGGTCGGAATCCGGTCGGCTACGCCGGATCCTCGGGCTCGTAGAACTCGGCGTCGAGATCGTCGAGCTTCTCCTGCACGAAGCCGCGCGCGTCCTGAACCGCCTGGTTGTAGACGGGCGGCCCCAGCGCCTTCACGAAGAACTCGAGCAACCGCTCCGCGCGGTAGACGCTGAGCTCCTCGTCGAACTCCTCGGCGAAGAACGCGACGAGCGACGCCAGGATCGCTTGCCTGCGGTCGCCGGAGAGGGAGATGCGCAGGTCGGAAGCCGCTTGTCCGGACGGCTCAGTGGTGGTTCGTGACCACGAGCCGCTTCGGCGGCGGCACGAGTCCCACGGCGCGGCCGAACCGCTTGCGCCCCATCACGGGGTTCTCGACGTAGTAGAGCGCGCGCTCGTAGAAACGCTTCGCGCGTTGCGGCATCGAGTAGTACCAGCGCTCGTAGGACCGCACGATGTTCTTGCGCAGCTCCTCGAGCTGGGTCTGCGTGAAGTTCTCGTGCACGTAGCCCGAGCGGTTGGACGAGACGTAGTTTTCCGACAGGTCGCCGATGTCGATCGAGGCCTGGTAGTTGTCCCAGGACTCCGTGCCGATCAGCGGGTTGAACACGGAGACGCGGATGAGGTCGGGACCGGCGAGGCGCAGAACTTTCTCGGTCTCGAGCACGTCCAGTTCGGTCTCACCGGGCGAGCCGACGATGAGGTAGACCTTGGCCCAGATGCCCGCGCGGCGGGTCATCTTCGCGGCGTTGACGATCACCTCGGGCGTGAGGTCCTTCTTCAGGACGTCGAGCATCCGCTGGCTGCCGGACTCCCAGCCGTAGTAGATCCGGCGGCAGCCGGCCCGGTGCATGTGCTTGAGCAGCGGGTAGTCGACGCAGTCGGCACGCGTGTTGGCGACCCACTCGAACTTCAGGCCGCGGCGGATGATCTCGTCGCACATCTCGTGGATGCGCTTCTTCCGCAGGGTCAGGATCTCGTCGACGAACAGGATGACGCCCGGGTCGTACGCCTTGATGATGTGCTCGAGCTCGTCCACGATCGCTTCGGTCGAGCGCACGCGGAAGCCGCGGCCCGTGAGCTCCTTCTGGCAGAAGATGCACTTGAAGGGGCAGCCGCGCGTCGTGAAGATGTAGATCAGGTGCTCGGGGTTGTTCTTGAAGTACGTCTCCATGGGCAGCAGGTGCCGCGCCGGGATGGGGAGGTCGTCGAGCTTCTTGATCAGCGGCGGGGCGGGATTGTCGACCCAGAGCTCGCCGTCACGCATGGAAGCGAGGCCCGGAATCTCCTGGAGTGCGTTGTCGTCGTTGCCCTCGATGGCCTTCAGGAGCTGCGGGAAGGTGTACTCCGCCTCGCCCTTCAGGACGTAGTCGAAGTGCCCGCTGTCGAGGAACACGCCCTGATCCACCGAGGCGTGCGGGCCGCCCATGATCGTGATCTTGCCGTGCTCCTTGGCGTACTTGGCCCAGGCGATGGAGCGGCGGATGTTCGGCGTGAGCGCGCTGAAGCCGATGATGTCGTTGCGCTCGATGGCCGCCTTCATCGACGGGTCGGTTTCGATGCGCTCGTCGTTGAGCTCGATCGGGAGGCCCTCGCGCTCGAGCATCGCGCCCATGTACGCGATCCCCAGGATCATGGAGAGCGGGTCTTCCTGGACGTGGGGCTTGGTGTAGGTGAGCAGTGTCTTGCGCATCAGGATGTGGTTGCTCGGCTCGCTTCGCCGTGGGTCGGTGCCAGGTCGGAAGCGTATCCCACGACTGGGACTCAGACCTCGACCACCCTGAAATCTACCCTGCGCGGAAGGTTTTCACAACCTCTTTCGCAGCTAGGACTTGCATCATCGGCAGGGGGCTGAGAGCGAGTGGGGGAAACCTTTTCCGGCCCCTCCCCCCCCTCCCCCCCCCCTCCGTTCCGTTCCCTTCCTGTCTTCCT
>SMVQ01000289.1 GCA_004357655.1 Planctomycetota bacterium | reverse complement strand
GGTTCACCTACCTCGCCAAGGGCATGGTGGTGATGCCGGGCGGCTTCGGCACCCTCGACGAGTTCATGGAGACGGTGACGCTCGTCCAGACGTTCAAGATCAAGAAGGCCCTGCCGATCGTGCTCTTCGGCAAGGAGTTCTGGAGCGAGGTGCTCCATTTGGAACCGCTCGTCAAGTTCGGCACGATCAGTCCGGAGGACGTGGACCTGTTCTTCCAGACGGACTCGGTCGACGAAGCCTTCGACTACCTCGTCGCGGAGCTGACCACGAACGCCCTCGATGATCCGGGGCCGAGTCTCTAACCCCCCCTCCCCTCCCCTTTCCGTTCCCGCTCTCCTCGCCGGCCTTCCCAGCTCTTCCGGTCTGCCATGACGGACCGGAAGAGCTGGGAAGGCAGGCAGGCAGGCGAGGAAGGAGAGCAGGAACGGAAAGGAAGGGGGGAGCCGCGTGCGCGCTACCCATGCGCGCTACCCATGCCCGCTACCATGGGGTTCTCGGGCAAGGCCAGTCCATCGAAACCTCCAACGGTGAGCCGAGCGGGGGCAAAGAGGGCCCGAAGCGATGGCAGGCGAGACCGCACAACCGCACCTCGAGGAGTTCCTGTCCCACGCCGAGTGGCTGCGGGCCCTGGCGCGGCGCCTCGTGGCGGACGCCGCTGCCGCCGACGATCTCGTGCAAGAGACGTGGCTCGCCGCGATCCGGAACCCGCCCGACCCGGCGCGGGGGCCAGGCCGTGGCTCGCGGGCGTGTTGCGCAACCTCGCCCGACTGCGCGCCAGGACGGAGGGCCGCCGTACGTGGCGCCAGAGAGTCGTGGCGAAGAGCGACGAGCTGCCTTCGACCGCGGAGTCGATCGAGCGCGTCGACACGGGCCGCCGACTGACCGAGACGGTGCTCGAGCTGCCCGAGCCGTACCGCACGACCGTGCTCCTCCGCTATCAGCACGACCTGTCCGCGGCGGAGATCGCGCGCCGCCAGGGCCTGCCCGCCGGCACCGTGCGGTGGCGCCTGAAGCGCGGCCTCGCCGAGCTACGCGGACGCCTCGACGCACGGTATCCCGATCGTGCGTCGTGGTGCGTCGCGCTCGTCGCGCTCGAGCACACGGGTGGATCCAGCGGCGGCGTCGGACTCGCGTCCGGATCGTCGCTCGCGGCTGCGCTCGAGGTCGGCGTCGGTCTCGCCGTCGGCGGTGCGCTCCTGTGGTTGCCCCTGCGCGGTGCGGTGGGCGCGAAGGACGACTTCGAGCCGCCGTCGATCGCGGTACTTCGGGGCGACGCAGCGGGAGTCGGGCGGCTGGTGCGACCAGGCGACCCCGCCTCGGTCCGGCGCGCGGCGATCGGGCCAGGCGCCGAGCGGGAGGGCGTGCCGGCGCTACCGGTGCTCGAGCGCAGCCCGAGCCGGCTGCGCGTGGTGCATCCGGACGGAGTCCCTGACGCCGGGCTCCCGACCGTGCTGCTCGACGCGCAGGGCGATGACTATTCGGCCACGACCGACGCCGACGGTTTCGCGGCCTACGCGGCGAGCCATGGGTCAGCCGTGTTCTACGCGATGCGGGCCGGCGCGTTCCTCGAACGCCACGAGGTGGAGCTCGGCGGGGCGACCGGCATCGTCACGATCGAGCCGGGGAGCGCCCGCGCGGGGCTCGTCCCGCTCGACGGCCGCGTCCACGAAGTCTTCGTCGCGCGGACCTCGCCCCCGGGGAGTGCCGAATCGTCCTCGCGCCGCGCGATTCGCGTGGCAGTGCGCTCGCGTTCCAGCCCGCGGAGAGGTCGGGAAGCCATGGCTTCCAGGTCGTGCGTCCCGGCCTCTACGACCTGTTCGTCGAACGGCCGACCCGCGCGGAGAGTGCGACCATGCGCGCCGGGGCGTCCGTGCCCGTCACCGTGGACGCTGGCGGCGTGGCCCGCGTCGACCTCTCGCCCTCAGTCAGCGACGGCGCTTCACGGTGTGTCCCGCGAGCTCCTCCACGAGCCGCTCGAACACTTCGCGCAGGCGCACGTGATCCTGTCCGGTGGCGGGACCGGAGAAGCCCGTGTAGACGGCGCGCACGAAGCCTCTCGCGTCGATGAACACGAACGTCGGGAAAGCGCGCACGCGGTCGAGCAGGGGAAAGGCCTTCGAGGCTTCGGCCTTGTCCGAAGTGCCGGCGATGAGCATCGGGTACGTCACCCCATGGTGCTTGGCGTACGCGCGGACGACGCGCGCGTTGCGTTCGAAGTCGTCCCCGAACTCGAATGCGAGGCCCACGATGGACAGGCCTTTGTCGCCGTAGCGCCGGTCGAGCTCGACGAGGTATTCGGTGGCGTCGTTGCAGTTCGGGCACCAGGAGCCGAACAGGAAGAAGATCCGCGCTCGGCCCTCGAACGCGGGATCCGCGAGTGAACGACGCCGCCCGTCGAGGTCCGGGAAGTACACGTCGGCGAGCGGGATGCTCCCGACCCACTTCGTGAGACCGAGAGGATCGGGCAGGGCCGCCTCGGGGTCCCGCGTCGCTGTCCATGTGTCGTGCCAGGCGTCGCGCGACCAGAAGTCCCCAGCGAGCGTGCCATCGTCCTGGAGCCGCGCCTTGAAGAGGAACGCGTGCGCGCCATCGAACGCGGAGAGGAAGAGGCGCTCCCCGTCGAAAATTCCAGCGTTGTAACGGTAGTCGCCGAGCGTCGTGAGGAAAGTCCCGTGAACGGTACCATCGTCCTGCGTCTCGAACACGCCGACGGACGGATGCTCGTCCCTGGCGAACTGAACTGCCCAGCGGCCGTCGATTTCGGGCGCGCCCGCTTCGGGCCGCCGCATGCGAAAGCGGGGCCGCACTCCGGCCACGGCCCCGAAGCGCATCCGCATCCAGGTGTTCGGTCCGCTGTAGCGCTTCCATTCGCCGGCCATGCGCTTGCCGCCCTCGAGCACGCGGCCGCGCACCGTGGAATCGTAGGGCTCGATGTGGAAGACGAGCGCACTGCCGTCCCAGTCGACGCGCTTGACCTCGATCCGCTCGGCGCCGTTCTTGATCGTCGCGGTCCACCGCTCGCCGATGCGGTTCAAGGCGAGGTCGAAGGGGATGTGCCCGCCGGGCGACTCGAGCCACGCGAGCCACGGACCCGTCCTGGGCTCGATGCGCGCGTCCTGGGCCCCCGGGAGCGGCGCGACGAGGGTGGCGAGGGTGAGGAGCAGGGCGAGCCGCATGGCGAGGAGCCTACCCTCCCGGGGCTCGCAGCGGGTTGGAGCGGGCGGCGGGGTAGCTTCGGTCCTATCGGCGTCCTGCGCGGTGCGCTTGCACTTCCTTCGGGGGTTCCGTGACGGGGTTCACGCGGATGCGCCGCAACCGGACAGGGGCCGAGACAGTCCCGGGTGGGTGGGGGTGGTGGTGGGCTCCCCAAGCTGGTCGGCCTACCCGCACCACCTGGAGCGGCTATCGTCCGGGCCGGGACCGCGGAGGCCCGGGAACCCGCTTGGAGGACACGAGGGGCGGGACCGGGCTACAGGTAGCCGAGGCCCTTCAACTTCGCGAGTGCGGCGGAATCGCCCACCTCCAGGCTCGCCTTCACCACCCTGTCCTTGATCACCGACATCTTGGGCGACTCGGGGAAGCGGGTGACGCCGGCCTCCAGGATGTCGATGGCGGTGACGAATTCCCTGACGGCCACGAGCTCGACCACGACGATGCTGTAGTCCTTGGGCGTGACCTGATCGCCGAGGGCCAGGAAGGTCGTCTTCGTCTGCGCGGGATCGATGTGGGCGAGGGCCTGGCAGTGGCCGACCGCGATCTCCACGTAGTCCTCGTCGCTCGGGCTGCGCGTTGCCAGGGCCTGCTCGAAGTGCCCGGCAGCGTCAGCGAAGTCGCCCGACTGGAGCGCCTGGAAGCCGGCCTCTTTCGCGTCGCCGGTCCCGCCTCCGCAAGCGGCGATGGAGAGGGTGAGGGCGAGCAGGACGGAGTGGTGGGTGCGCATGGCGGGTCCAGGAGGCTGACGGTCCAGACGGTCGCATGGGTGGGCGGGTCGCGAGGGTTGAAGTCTATCCTGCGGTTCGAAATGGGTGCGTCAATCGCCCCCGCTGGTGTAGCCCATCGACTCTAGCGCTTTCAGGGCTGTGGTCGCTTCGGGATTGGCCGACTCCCGGCTTGCAATCTCCATTGTCTTGCCGACCCGCTCCCTGATTTGCTGCATCTTGGGCGAGCTGGGAAAGCGCGCGACGCCGGCCGCGAGGATCTCGATGGCGACCTCGAACTCGCTCACGCTCACGAGCTCGGCCACCACGATGCTGTAGTCCTTGTCGGTGGTGTGATCCTCGAGGGCGAGGAAGGTCGTCTTCGTCTTCGCGGAATCGACGTGCGCGAGCGCCTGGCAGTGCCCGACCGCGACCTCGGCGTAGTCCGCGTCGCCCGTGCTCCGGGTCTCGAGGGCCTCCTCGAAACTCGCTACGGCATCGGCGAAGTCGCCCGACTGGAGGGCCTGGAAGCCGGCCTCCTTCGCGTCACCGGACCCGCCTCCGCAGGCGGCGAGCGACAGGGCGAGGGCGAGCGTGAGGCAGTGAGGGGTGCGCATGGCGGATCCGGGGGGCTGGCGGTCAGTCGGGCGAGGAAAGGGGTCGCGCGAGAGAAGTCTATCCGGCCCAGCGGGCCGTGTCGGGCCGGTCAGCGAGCGATCGGCGGGGTACCTATGCGGGGAAGCGGCCCGTAGTAATTGGGTGGTCTCAGGGGATTGTCGGCTCCCTCGAGATCGCCCCGGGGCGGATTCAGGAAAGACAGGCAGTAGCCGTAGCCGTCGTTATGCAATCGCATTCGGTAGACGCTGTCGGCGACCCGGGCATTCAGGGCGAGCTGGGCATCCCGCCTGAGTCCCTCGACCCGGTCCTTGATCTGGAGCATCTTCGTCGACCCGGGGAAGTGCGGGACACCGGCCTCGAGGAGCGCGACGGCGAACTCGAGCTCCCGCGCGCTCACGAGCTCGGCCGCGACCATGCTGAAGTCCCTCTCGGTGGCCCGATCGCCGAGGGCGCGGAAGACCGGCACCACCTGCGCGGGATCGACGTGGGCGAGGGCCGAGCAGTAGCCCACGGTCGTCTCGACGTAGTCCGCAGCGCCCGGACTCCGCTGGGCCCGGGCGCGCTCGAAGCTCGCAGCGGCGTGGGCGAACTCGCGCGAATGGAGGGCCCGGAAGCCCGCTTCCCGCGCGTCGTCCGACCTGGGCGCGCAGGCGGCGAGGGCGAGTGAGAGGGCGAGCAACGCGGGGTGGAGCGGGCGCATGACCGGTTCCCGTCTACGCGCGGCGGGCGCGCAGCATGGGTTTGTGGGCTCCAATCGGAGTGTCGAACCGTGAAATCCCGGGCAGGAAGGCCCCTCGACACTCCTATGGGAGTACGATAGGAGTGTTATTGGAGTGTCCACCGCAGATCCGGACCCTCCAGGAGCCAAGCGTAACCCTCCCAGGCCCCTTCCGGGGCTCCTGCGCCGTGCGAGAGAGCAAAGTCACCGTCAAGATCCCCCGCCCCCTGTATCGCAAGATCCAGCAGGTGGTCGACGGCTCGGGCTTCAACTCGCCCACCGATTTCGTCGTCTACGTCCTCCGGGACCTGATGGGGGATGCGGAGGACACCGCGCCCCCGGAGTTCACCCAGGAGGAGCTCGACGACGTGAAGCGCAAGCTCAAGAACCTCGGATACCTCTGATCCCATTCGCGGACGGCCGCTGACACCGCCAAACCCGTTTTCATGACCACCACCATCGCCATCTCACCCATCCACGGCGGCCTCAACCGGCCGGTCGATCGCATCTCCACCTCCGCCGCCGCCGGCACCGGCCTGCCCCAGGTCGAGGTGAACGAGGTCGATCGGACGACCCTCTACCGCATCGCCGACGGCACGCTCAGCCCGCTCACGGGGCCCATGGGCAAGGTCGACTACGAGAGCGTGCTCACGCGCGGCGCCATCAGTCGCGGCGGCCGGCTCTGGGCCTGGACGATCCCGATCGTGCTCCCCGTCACCGATGCGGAAGCCGCGGCGTGCAAGCCGGGCGCGAAGATCGCCCTGGTCGAGAACGGGACGAGGTTCGGGACGCTGATCGTCGACGGCTGCTTCGACTGGGACAAGCCGGGGTTCATCGAGGCCGTCTACGGCACCGAGCGCGTGGACCACCCGGGCGCGCGCCTCTGGATGGGGGACGCGCGCACGAAGCTCGTCGGCGGGGAGATCCATCTCGTTCCGTTCGTGGACGAGCGTCCCTTCGCGAGCCGCGTGATGTCGCCCACCCAGACCCGCGCGCTCGTCGCGAAGAAGGGTTGGGAACAGTCGGTCGCGTTCCAGACGCGCAACCCCCTGCACCGCGCGCACGAGTACGCGCTCGTCTACGGCGCCGAGGTCATCCTGCGCGAGAACGGCCGCAAGACCGGGGTCGTGCTCAACCCGCTCGTCGGTCAGCTCAAGGGCGATGACGTCCCCGCGGCGACGCGCATGGAGACGTACGAGGCGCTCATCGCGAACCGCTTGCTCGGCGAAGGCGACAAGGACGAGGAGCTCTGGAAGCAGGCCGGCCAGGACCTCAATGACCAGCTCGAGCTCGTCGGTCTCGACATGCGCATGTACTACGGCGGTCCGGCCGAGGCCGTGATGCACGCCATCTATCGCCAGAACCTGGGTTTCACCCACTTCATCATCGGACGCAAGCACGCCGACGCGCCCTTCGACGACAAGACGCCGATCTGGGGCGACTTCGACGCGCAGGAGATCTTCGAGAACCTGGGCGGAGAGCTCGCGATCGCGACCGTGAACGTCGGCTTCGCCGCCTACTTCGAGGAGCTCGGCCGCGTCGGCCTCATGGAAGAGAACAAGCAGAACACGAGCGTGCTCATCTCCGGTACGAAGGTGCGCGAGCAACTGGTGGCGGGCGAGGCCCCGGACCCGCGCATCATGCGTCCCTCCACGGCGAACGTGCTCGTCGAATTCTACAAGACGAAGTCGTGACCGACACGCCCGACCGAGCCTGAAGGGCGGCGGCGGTCCGCAGCGCCGTCACCGCCCGAACCACCCTCCGAACGAGCCCGCCCCCCCGGGAGACCGCGATGGGACTATTCGACGTATTCAAGAAGAAGAAGCCGGAGCCGAGCAAGCGGCCACCGCCGCGGCCGCTGCCGCGTCCGGGTGGTCCGCAACCGGACCCGCAGGTCGAGAACAACTTCATCATCGTCATTCTCGACAGCCTCCGGTACGACTCGTACATGGCGGCCGCGCCGAAGGTGATCGGCAAGCTGGGCAAGGTCGAGAAGCGCTACTCGTACGCATCCTGGACGGCGCCTTCGCACTACAACTTCCTCACGGGCCTCCTGCCGCACACGTCACCGCAAAACGTGTATGCGTCGGAGTACTACAAGGAAGACTTCTACAACTACAACGAGCGTCTCGGCACGAAGGGCATCGAGTTCGCCAAGATGGTCCCCGGGCTCTGGTTGCCGGGCCTCCTGCGCAACACGCTGGGCATGTCGACGCACGCGCGCGTGTCGCTACCCGTCCTGAACCCGAAGACCGGTATCAACCGTGACTTCGACTCGTTCAAGCTCATGGACAGCCACAACGACATGGCGGCGATCCTGCCCACCATGAAGTTCGACAGCGGCCGCCCCGAGTTCTACCTGCTCAACATCGGCGAAACCCACTACCCCTACGCCAAGCCCGACGAGGACTCCTCGGAGTGGCCGCGCATCAGCGGCGTCAACGGCGTGTTCCGCAAGATGAACGAGCAGATCGGAGATCCGGACGACCCCGATTTCAAGGAGGAGTTCAAGTTCTTCGATCAGGACAAGCTCGACCAGCTCCGTGAGCGCCAGATCGACACGGTCCGCTACCTGGATGGCGTGTTCGAGCAGCTCTACGACATGGTGCCGAAGAACACCCACATCGTCGTCACCGCCGACCACGGCGAGCTATTCGGCGAGATGGGTTATTTCGGACACGGCCCGATCATGCACGACAAGTGTTTCGAGGTGCCGTACCTCGAAGGAAAAATCCGGTAACGGCCCTCGGCCAGCACCCTGCAAGCAAGTTAGATCCCATGGAAAACAAAGGCTTCATCCTCTGGTTCACGGGCCTCTCCGGTTCCGGCAAGAGCACCCTCGCTGAGTACTTGACGCCGATCCTGCGCGAGCGTGCCGTGAGGGTGGAAGTGCTCGATGGCGACATCGTGCGCACGAATCTGTCGAAAGGCCTCGGCTTCTCGAAGGAAGACCGCGACACGAATATCCGCCGTATCGGGTACGTGGCGGGTCTCCTGGCGCGCAACGGCTGCTGCGCGATGACCGCGGCCATCTCGCCGTACGCCGAGATCCGGGATGAGATCCGCGCTCAGACGGAGAACTTCATCGAGGTGTACGTCGAGGCGCCGCTCGAGGTCGTGGAGTCGCGCGACACGAAGGGTCTGTACAAGAAGGCCCGCGCTGGAGAGATCAAGAATTTCACGGGGGTCTCCGACCCGTACGAGGCCCCGGTGAGCGCCGAGGTCATCGTCCACACCGGCGACGAGTCGATCGAGGTCTCCGCGCAGAAGATCTTGGACTACCTCGTCAGCGCCGAGCTCGTGCGCTGATACGGAGCCAGGACAAAATCCGCCGGCACTACGGCTGCCGGCGCGGTGCGTCGCACCGCCCCGGCAGCCGTAGTGCCGGCGGATGTCGTCCTGGCCCCGTATCAGC
>SMVQ01000288.1 GCA_004357655.1 Planctomycetota bacterium | reverse complement strand
CGGGGGACGACCCCGGCTGGCTGGCCCCCGGATCAGTCGCCCAATCCCAGCTCGGCTGGGGTCGGCTCCTTCTCCTGCGGGATGACGATGCTCGCCCGTAGGAGGATGAGGAGTTTGCGATTCGAGATGAAGCTGCCCTTGCGTTCGAAGAGCGCGGAGAGGATGGGGATCTTGTTCAGGATGGGCACGCCCGAACGTTGGTCCTGCTTCTCCGAGACCTTCATGCCGCCGAGCAGGATCGTGCCGCCGTCGGGGATCGGGATGGAGGTACGGATGCGCTGGATCTCTACTCTCGGGAGCTGGATGGTGACCGAGCTCTGGCTGCCGAGGGTCGTCACGCGTTCCTCGATGGGACGCTTGAGCACGGCGATGGTGGGGCGCAGCTCCATCGTGATGAAGCGGCGGTCGGCCGAGACGACGGGCCGTACGTCGAGGATCACACCGTCCTGGATCACCGCGATGATCGGGTCGGCGATCGATGCCGCCTGGGCGATCTCGACGTCGAAGTCCTGGACGTAGGCCACCTGGGTCAGCACCGAGAGGTTGGCGCGCGCGGCGTTGTGGACCAGGATGCGCGGAGCGGTCACGAGCTCGATGCGCTCCGACTTGGAGACCGCGCGCAGGATGAGCTCGAGTTGCATGTCGTTCATGTAGGTCCACTGGAACGACAGACCGCCGGAGCCGAGCAGCACATCCTCGTTGCCGAGGCTCATGTCGTACAACTGCTCGACGCGCGCCTTGATGTCGCCGTCCTCGCCTTCGTCGTAGAAGGCACCGAGGTCCGAGCCCTGGCCGATCTCCGAGCCGAGGTCATTCTGAGTCGACGCGTCGCCGAAGTCGTTGAAGTCCTTGCCGTTGACCCCGAGGCCCGGTTGCCCGAGACCGCGGAAGTCGACGCCGATGTCCTCGAGGAAGTTGTCCTCGACCTTCATGAAGCGGGCCTGGATATCGACCATGATGCCGGTCGCTTCGCGGAGATCCGCGAGGAGCTGCTCGATCTTCTCGTGGACCTCCGGGACCTGGTTGACGACGAGCTGGCCGACGTCCGTGATCTGAATGGAGTTCGCCGGATCCATGTCCCAGGACTCGGGATTGATGTTGTTCCGGATCAGGTCTTCCAGGATGGTCGACGTGACCACGTTCGCTTCCCGCTCCTCGATGTCCTCGTCCGGAGCCACGATGCCGCCCGAGGGGGAGATATTGATGTCGCGCCCCGGGTAGTTGGGGATCGGGTGCAGGACGTCCTGGACGGAGTAGGTCCTGAGGATCTGGCCGCCGAGCATCTCCTCGGTCGTCACGAACTTCACGACGCCGTCCTCGATCTTCCACCGCAGGTTCTCGGACGTAGCGCTGATGATGTCGAGCACCTTCTTCACGCTGCGGTCAGGGAGCTGGAGGATGATGTTCGTTTCCTCTTCGTCGAGGTCGTCGATGACCTTGGTGCTGATCCAGAAGTTCACGCCCGTCAGCGACTGCATGAACGAGGCGACTTCCTCCAGCGGTGAGCCGTCGCCGTCGGGGCCACCGAAATTCGGGGCGAAGTGCAGGGCTTCGAGCTTGGCCATGACCGCGGCGCGCTCCTCTTGCGAGCCGACATCGACGTTTCCGTGCTGGAGCGGCTTGCGCAGACGAACCTCGGCCCAGCGGTCGAGCGCGAACTTCAACGGCTCCGTCTGCGGCACGTTCATCGTGTCGAGGTCTTCGAAGGTGCGCAGCCACTGCTCCCGGTAATGCCTGCGGTTCGTCTCGTCCGTCTTGTGGTGGCGGAGCTCGCGCGCCGACGTCAGGAGCCGATTCGCGGTCTCGTTGCTCGGATCCTCGATGAGGATCAGCCGGCACCACGTCTCGGCCTGGCCGAACTGCTCGTTGACGAAGGACTCGTTGGCGCGCTTGTAGTACTCCCGCAGCTTGTTCTCGCGACGCGTGCGCTCGGCCTCCTCGGCCAACTCGGCCTGGCGCTCGGACTCCTCGCGCTCGAGGCGGGCAATCTCGGCGGCGGACTCGTCGCGCATGCGGATGGCTTCCGTGACCTTGGCGTTCACGATGCGCTCGTCCAGCGTGCCCGTGGCGATCATCGGGTGCCAGCGCAGGATCGTCTCGGCCTGCCGGTAGTGCTCCACCGCTTCGTCGAAGCGTCTGTCGCGGAGGGCGTTGTCCCCATCCATGACCTGCTGGTCGACGGCGATGAGGGCCTGTGCGCGCTTCACCATGGCGCGGTCCGTCTCGTCCTGCAGCGCGTCGGCGGCGGAAGCGTAGCTATCACCCATCAGGGCCTGAACACGCCGCAGCCGCTCGCGCGCCTGCTCGTTCGCGGGATCGAGCTCGAGCGCCGACGAGTAGCTGGTCAAGGCCGCCTCGAGGTCCGCGCGATCGAGCTCCCCGTCGCCGCGCTGGATGTACTCGCCCGCCAGCGACCGTGCCTGCTGCCGGCGACGGGTGTAGCGCGCGGCTTCGTCCTGCAGGCCACCCTGCATCGCCGCGGGCGTGGGGGCGGACGCCATCGTCGCGGGCGCCGAAGCCTCGACGGGGGCCGCTACGGGGCCCGTGCTCGTCGGCGGAGCGGCGGTGGCGCCGGAGTCCGCGGCGGATTCCGAAGAGCGGCAGGAGACGATCGCGGCGAGGAGCAGCAGAGTGACGGGCAAGCGCAACCGCATGGGTTTTCTGGCCTTCCTGAGAAAATGAGGGGGACGGGATCGCGGTGTCCGCGGCGCGCCCGTCGCTCGTCGGCTATTGGCGCGCGGACACACGATCCGAGTTCTCTGGTGAAGAGCGCTCGTACGGGTCCTTCGTATCGAGGACGACTGGGAGTTGTGGATCGACTTCCCGGGAGGGGGAGGGGGAACGGGACCGGAGGAGCCTGCGGGGACGCGCCCCTGGCGACGACGCGCGTCGCGGAGGTCAACTCCGGCGTGGGGGAAGCGGTGAAGACAATGAGCGGTTGGGTGAGCGGAACGACTGGAGCGCGGGGGGAACCAAGGTTGGGCGCGGGTTGGGCGCGTTCGATGCCGCTGAACCCGACGCCATGCTCGCGCGCGGAGTGCTGCTCCGTCTCGACCCTTCGAATTGTTGGAAACCTCCGTCTCCGAGGCATTTGCGCTCGAATGCGGATTGGCGAAAAGAACGCGGAGCATACTCGGCGCCCCAGCGGCGGTCAACCGCCGGCAAGGGCCGACCCCGGCACCGGATCGCGCCCCGGCTACCGCGCGGGCAGGGGGAGGTAACGATCCGCGTGGGTCCCTTTTCCCCGATGCCGCAGGCGCGGGGCCTCGGCCACCCTCTTCCTCAGTCCGACTCCCCCCCACAGTCCCGAACAGTCGGAGAACGGAACGGAACGGTTCGGATCGGACCGGCACGGGCACGCCAGCGAGCCGCCGATGACCCCCGGCTGACCGGCATTGCCACCCACCCAGGGCCTCGACCACCCCGCGGCCCCCGGGGTTGCACCGCGCTTGCCCGATCCTGCTCGCCCTGGGTCATCCTCGCCCCGGCAGTGGGATGCCGGCCGTGCGCATCGCCAGTTGGATATCCTCCCAGCAGGCCTGCTTCATATGGGGGCTCCGCAGGAGGAACGCCGGGTGGTAGGTGGCCACGACCGGCCGGCCCGCCCGATGGTGGACGCGGCCGCGCATCTGGCCCATCGAGGCGTCGCTCCCCAGCAGGTGACCCGCGGCGTGGCGCCCCAGGGCGATCAGGATCTTCGGGTCCGCGAGCTCGATCTGCCGGTCCAGCCAGCCGGTGCAGAGCCGCTTCTCCGCCGGCGAGGGATCCCGGTTGTCGGGGGGCCGGCACTTGAGGACGTTGCAGATGACCACATCCGCCCGCCGCAGGCCCATGCCCTTGACGATGATGTCGGTGAGGAGCCCACCGGCGGGTCCGACGAACGGGACGCCCTGCTGATCCTCGTGGTAGCCCGGGGCCTCGCCCACGAACATGACGCCGCTGGCGCCGGTGCCGTCGGCGAACACGGTCTGCGTGCGGGTCTTGCACAGCTCGCACGCCTCGCACCCGGCGACGGCCGCGCGCAGGCTCGCGAGGTCGCCGGCGGCCGCGGCGCGCGCGCGCAACTCTCGCACGGCGGGGTCGCTCTGCTCGCCGCCGGCCGAGCCTGGCGGACTGGCGAGGGTCGTCTCCATGGCTCGCGCGGGCGCCGGACCAGGTGCGGGAGATGGGCCGCGCGTGCCCGCCGCGGGCTCGCGGCGCGGCTCCGGGACCGGCTCCGGCGGCACGCTCTCGACCGGCCGTGCGCCCCGGCGCAGCCCAAAGCTCGTGCGCCGCCGCACCGCGGCGCGCGTGGCGCGGACGAGTGCGCGGAGCTCAGCCTCTGGGCTCGCTTCCGGCGGGTCGGTCGTGTCGCTCGTCCCGCTCATACGCTTGCTGCTCCCGCGCTCGCGGCCCGTGCTACGGGCCGACCGAACAGCTCTGTCCCGGAACCGTCCGCCTTCGCCCGCGCCTCCAGGACGACGTCGATCGAAGGCGGCGGGGGCCCGTCGATCTCCTCCGGGTCGAGCCGCACGCGCTGATACCGGCCGGACAACCCGGCGAAGCCTTCGAGCACGATCATCTCGCGCACGCCCGCGAGGCTCCGTCGGTAGCGTTCGCCGAGCTCGCTCGCGAGCTCGGACAGCCGCGCCCGACGGTCGCGCACCTCGGATGGCGCCACGACGTCGCGCATCTCGGCCGCCGCGGTCCCCGGTCGCGCCGAGAACGGGAAGACGTGGACGCGCGCGAACCCGGCCGCCTCCACGGTCGCGAGGGTGTTCGCGAACTGCGCCTCGCCCTCGCCCGGGAAGCCCACGAGGATGTCCGCGGTGAACGCCGGTCGGTCCAACACCGCGCGGATGCGCGCGCAGGCCGCGAGGTATTCGTCGACCGTGTACCAGCGGTTCATCCGCGCGAGCACCGCGTCGTCGCCCGATTGCATCGGCATGTGCAGGTGCGGCGCGATCCGATCGGGGTGCTCCACCATGAGCGCGAGCACGCGCTCGTCCACCTCCGTCGCCTCGATCGACGAGAGCCGCAGGCGGTAGGGCAGCCGCGTCCCCGAAGGATCGGTGGGCGCCAGCCGGACGAGCGCGCCGAGCAGGTCGGCGAGCTGCAGGCCGAGGTCGAGGCCCCAATGACCGATGTGGATACCGCAGAGCACGACCTCGACGTACCCCGCCGCGACGAGCCCCGCCACTTCGGTGCACACGTCCGCCACGGTCCGCGAGCGACTCGCGCCGCGAACCTTCGGGATGATGCAGAAGGCGCACGACTTGTCGCAGCCGTCCTGGATCTTGACGAACGCGCGCGTGTGCCCCGCGAACTCGGTGATGCCGGCGGGAATTCCCAGCTCTTCGGGGTCGACCTCGTAGCCGAGGCTCTTCAGGAAGCTCGCGGGGCGCTTCGCCTCGCCGTTCCCGAGCACCCACTCGACCCCGGGCAGCTCGCGCAGGACCTCGGGCTCGCTCTCGGCCAGACAGCCCGTCACGCAGATGCGGGCGTGCGGCGTCTCGCGGTGGATGCGCCGGATCACCTGCCGCGCCTTCCGTCCGGCCTCGCTGGTCACCGTGCACGTGTTCACGACGACGAGGTCGGCATCCCGGTCGCCCTCGGCCAGGCCGCGCCGCACGAGGGCCTCACGCAGGACCTGCGTGTCGTACTGGTTGGCCTTGCAGCCGAAGGTGATGAAGCGGACGGATTTCACGGGGCCGGCGGCGCCGGGCGCCGCACCCGTGCATTCTCGATGGTGCGGAGGCCGCGGGCAACCCTCGGCCGCGGACGGCCGGCAGGGCGCAGGCTTTACGCGGAGTGACCGGGGTGCCACCATTCCCTGTTCGATGCGACCCCAATTGAAGCTCGCGACCGCCCTCGCGCTCCTCGCGGCGGTCTCCGGACCCGCCTGTTCGGGCGCGGCCGACGACGCGCGCGCCGCGGTCTCGCCCCCGGACGTGCGGCGGACCGTGCGTTCCGACGACCCGCGCGCCGTCGCGGCGCGCAAGGCGATCGATGAGGGGCGGGGCAGCCTCGCGCGCAGCCTCGTGGCCCAGATCGGCGACGCGGCCGGAGTCGAGGGGCTCCTGCTCGCAGCTCGCGTGGCGGCGCTCGAGGATGAGGACACCGAGGCGGGCCGGCTCGTCGAGGAAGCGCGCCGTCGCGCGCCGAACGACAGCCGGGTCTTCGCCACGGCGGCGGAGCTGCACGCCGCGCGCGGTCGGCTCCAGACCGCCGACGACGAGATCAAGCGCGGTGTCGAGGTCTGCGGCGCCACCCCCGAGCTCATGCGCGCACGCGGCGTGTACCTGATCTGTCATCAGGGCCTGGCCGAGGCCGGGCTCCGGCTGCTGGAGTCGGCCCGGGCCGAGGATCCGGAGCTCCCTTTCCTCGGTCGCCCGCTCGGGCAGGCGCACCTCCTCTGCGCCAAGCAGTGCATGGCGCGGGGCGAGCTGGACGAGGCGCTCGTCCACGCCGAGCAGTCGCTCGCGTTCGATTCCGGGGACCCCGACGCGCGCCGTTTTCTCGCGGAAGTCCTGATCGCCTCCGGTGACTTCAAGCGCGCCATCACGATCTACGAGGAGCTGATCACCGAAGGGCTGCCGCTCGGGGCCGAAGTGGCGGTCCACTGCAAGAACGCGGGCTTCTTCGCGCTGCTCCGGCAGGAGCAGGATGAGGCCGTGCGGTACTTCGCGCGCGCCCGCGAGCTGGGACTCACCGGCGAGCAGCTCGGCACCGGCCTCCACGTGCTGCGCGGCGCGGCGGACGCGCGCGTCGAGGCGGCGCGCGCAGCGTACGCGGAGGGCGACCTCCCCGGCGCTGAGGCGCGCGCGCGCGAGGCACTCCAGTTGTCGCCCGGGCACGAGGCCGCGCGGGCCGAGCTCGCCTCCTACTCCGTGCACAGTGGGCTCGTCGCCATGCGTGCCGGTGACTTCGAGGAGGCCGAGCGGCTCTACCGCGTGGCCATCGTGGAGGACTCCGAGTCGATCGAGGCGCGCACGTTCCTCGGCCACGCGCTGTACGCGCAGGGCGACTACACGGGTGCCGCGGACGCGTGGCGCTGGGTCGTCGACACCGCGCGGCTGGAGGCGCTCGAGCTCCCCGAGCCGGTGCACTTCAATCTCGCCCAGGCGAACTTCCTCGCGGACCGCCTGCACGAAGCGCGCACGGTGCTGGAGGAGTACCTCGTGCTCGAGCCCCACGGTCGCTACTTCGATGAGACGCGCGAGCGCCTGAGTGCGCTGCCGGACGTCCCCCCGGCCGAAGACGGCTAGCGCAAGGCGGGCGCAGGGTGACGTGCGCTAGTGGGGTGTGTCAGAAGTTCGGTGCATATGTCGGGTCGATTGGGCGTTCCTGGCAAGGCGCGCCGCCGACGCGTATTCGCTGAATACTCGGAGAAGGTGCAACGCAGCCAGGGGCGTCCAGGCGGCTCGACATATGT
>SMVQ01000287.1 GCA_004357655.1 Planctomycetota bacterium | reverse complement strand
GCTAGCGCGCGAGCTGTCGCGGGCGGCGATGGCCGTACATCCGGTCGCGCCCCTCGTCCACGTGGCAATCCATGCAGGACTCGATGCGTCCCGAGGCCGTCACGCGCGTGCCGTCGGCGGTGAGCGTCCCGTAGACCCAGCCCGCGTCGGTACCGGGCGTCGAGGGCTCGAGCTTCAGCATGACGAAGAGCGCGCCCGGATCGCCAGCGCGGTAGGCGCGCTCGCCGTCGAGCAGGTAGTCATCCGGAAGCTGGCGCGCGCCGATCGCCGCGGCCTGCCGCCGTGGCACCGTGTCCGGGTCGACTTCGACCGAGGTGAAGGACTCCTTCACGAGCACTTGCCCGACCATGCGCTGGGAGAGGTCTGCGAACCCGTCCGGGTCGTCGCTCGGACTCGACCACAGGCTGAGTTCGTCGTAGAGCTCGCCGTCCTTGGCGTACAAGAAGTACAGCTTGCGGCCGTGCGTCCCCGTGTCCTTGCTCTCGCTGGACAAGACTCCCGCCGGGACAGGCGCCAAGCAGTCGAGCGGCGACCAGTTCGCCCGGTCGGAGACCCGGTCCCAGGTCTTGAATTCGCGGGCGGCGGTCAGGAGCTCGGCCTCGAACGGCATCGTCTCCGGCGAGGCGTCGACGGACGATCGAGGCGCGCAGGCGAGCAGTAGGAGAGAGACGGCGAGTGCGTGGATAGGCTTCATGACATGGCCTTTCGGGTGGGCGACGGTCACGGTGTACGAGACACCGGCCCGCGAGTTAGAGGCTGGAACGGCCACGAGCTACTTCCCCTCGGACTCCGGCAAACCTGCGTCCGCCCCCGCCTCAGGCTCGCTCACCACCCCCTGGGGACCGGTCGCCGCGAGCTCCTCGGCGCCCTGCCATCCGCCGCCCAGGGCGCGGTAGAGGCGGACGTGGGCGAAGAGCTCATCGCGGATGACGCGCACGAGGGCGAGTTGGGAGTCGAAGTGACCGCGCTCGCTATCGAGCACCTCGAGATAGCTCGTCACGCCGCCCCGGTAGCGGTCGCGCGAGAGTTCGACCTGACTCGTGAGCGTCGCCTCGAGCTGTTCGGCCCAGCTGCGCACCTCCGCGGTCTTCGTGCGCGCCACGAGCGCGTCCGACGTCTCGCGGAACGCATTCTGAAGCGCCCGGAGGTACTCGAGCACCGCCTGTCGCTGTCGCGCCTCGGTCGCCTCGACGTTGCTCCGAAGCCGGCCCGCGTTGAAGATCGGCACGGTCGCCGAGGGCTTGATTGTCCACGTCTTCGAGTCGCCGTCGATGAGATCCGACAGGGACTCGCTGGCGAAGCCGCCGAATGCCGTGAGGCTGATGGAGGGGAACAGCAGCGCCCGAGCCACGCCGATCTGCGCGGTCGCGGCGACGAGTCCCTCCTCCGCGAGCCGGACGTCGGGACGCCGCTCGAGCAACTTGGAGGGCAGTCCGATTGGGATCTCGAACGCGAGACTCTGTTCCAGAAGCGAATCGCCGCGCGGGACGGCGCCGGGGTTGGCGCCCGTGAGCAGTCGAATGAGGTTCTCCTGCTGCTCGATCCGGTTCTCGAGGACAGGCACGAGGCCGGCCGACTCGAGCACGAGGCTGTGGGACTGGTAGAACTCGACCTTGTTGGCCACGCCTTCTTCCAGGCGATATGTCACGAGCTCGTGCGAGCGCTCGCGCGACTCGATCGTCCGATGCGTGATCACGAGCTCCGCGTCGAGCTCCAGGAGTTCGAAGTACGCCAGGGCCAGTTCGGAGACGAGCGTCTGGATCACAGCGCGGCGCGCGAACTCCGTCGCCGCGAGATCAGCGCGGGCGGCTTCCGTCGCTCGGCGGTAGCGGCCCCAGAAATCGAGTTCCCACGAGAGATCGCCGAGCAAGGACCACTGGTCCTGCTCCTTGTCGACGCCGGCGGGGATCTCGACGGCGCCGTTCTCGGTCACGCGCGTCCGCTCGAAAGCCGCGCCGGCGCGAAGATCCGGGTAGAGGTCCGCGCGGGTGATCGTCACGAAGGCCCGCGCCTCGAGCACACGCTCAGCCGCGATGCGGACATCGTAGTTCTCCTGCAGGGCGGTGCGGACGAGCTCCTGCAGCACGGGATCGCCGAACATCTCGATCCACTCGAGGTCGCCGAACGACGTCGCCTCCTCATCCAACGGAGAAGACTGCTCGAGCCCGCGGAACGCCTCGGGCGTCGGGACTTCCGGGCGCGCGTAGTCGGGCCCTTGCTTGCAGCCGAGGGTCGCCGCGAGTGCGCCGGCGAGGCAGATGGCGAACCGGAGTCGCAGCCGGGTCATGACTGCACCTCCACGGACGCCGCCGTCGCTTGCGCGGCCCCGTTCTCGGGCGGCTTGTCGGACTTGCGCTGCACGAGCCCTTGGAAGAGGCGGTAGAGGACCGGCGTCACGATCAGCGTCATGAACGTCGCGGCGATCATGCCGCCGAAGACCGCCGTGCCCAGCGAGCGGCGCGAACCCGATGCCGCGCCCACCGCGAGGACGAGCGGGAGGACGCCGAGGATGAACGAGAACGCGGTCATGAGGATGGGGCGGAACCGTCCGGTCGCCGCCTCGATGGTCGCCTCGTAGACGCTCATGCCTGCCTCGACCTTCATCTTGGCGAACTCGACGACCAGGATGGCGGTCTTGGCCCCAAGGCCGATGAGCAGCACGAGGCCGATCTGGACGTAGACGTCGTTGATGTAGTCGCGCAACCACGCCGAGAAGAACGCGCCGAACACGGCGATGGGCAGACCCAGGAGCACCGCGAGCGGGATCACCCAGCTCTCGTAGTTCGCTGCGAGGAAGAGGAATACGAGGAGGAAGCCGAGCAGAAAGACCATCCCCTGCTGCCCGCTCGCCTGTTTCTCCTGCAACGCCGTGCCGGTCCACTCGTAGCCGTATCCGTCGCCGAGCGTCTCGGCCGCCACTGCCTCGATGGCGTCGATCGCCTGGCCCGAGCTGAAGCCGGGCGCCGCACCGCCGGTGATCTCCGCCGTGCGGAACATGTTGTAGCGCTGGATCAGGTCGGGGCCCGTCGTGGACCCGAACGTCGCCATCGTCCGGATCGGCACCATCGTCCCCTCGCGCCCGCGGACGTAGATCTGTTTCAGGTTGCGCGGGTCCATACGGAACTCGGGTTCGGCCTGCAGCATCACCTTGAAGGTGCGGCCGAACAGGGTCAGGTCGTTGACCTGCAGCCCGCCGAGGTAGATCTGAAGCGACTGGAAGATCGAGTCGATCGGGACGCCGAGCGTCTTCGCCTTGTCACGATCGAGATCGAACTTGATCTGCGGGACGTTCGCACGGAACGAGCTGAAGAGCCCCGCCAGCTCAGGCCGCTCCCGAGCTGCCTCGACGAAGTCCTGGCCCGCCTGAGCGAGCGACTCCATCGAGCTCGTGCCGGAACGATCCTGCAGCTCGAACTGGAAGCCGCCCGCGGCGCCGAGACCCGGAATGGGCGGCGGAGAGAACGCGAGCCCGATCGCCTCGGGGTAGCCCGCAAGGATTCCACGCGCCTGTTGCATGATCGAGTCGAGCTGCAGCTCGGGCGTCGTCCGCTCACCCCAGTCGTCGAGTATCACGATGAGGCTGGAGTTGTTCGACGTATAGGCGCCCGTGAGAATGTTGAGGCCCCCTAGCGTCAGGACCCGCCGCACGCCGGGGATGCCCAAAATGTCTTCTTCCGCGCGCGTCGTTATCGCGTCGGTGCGCTCCATGGACGCACCGTCCGGGAGCGTGAGCGCGCAGAACATGTAGCCCTGGTCCTCGTCGGGCACGAACCCCGTCGGCATCGTGTCGAGCAGCCTCCACGAACCGAAGGCGAAGAGGCCCAGCACGGTGAGCCCGATCACCACGGTGCGCACCATCACGCGCGTCAGAGCGGTGTAGGCACCTGTCGTCTTCTCGAGAGCGTTGTCGAAGACGCGCAGGAACCAGCCGACGGGTCCGCGCATCGGCTTGCGCGGGCGCAGGAGCAGCCGGCAGAGCGCCGGTGTCAGCGACATCGCCACCACCGTCGAGAGGATGATCGAGACCGAGATCGTCAGCGCGAACTGCCGGTAGAGCTGCCCGGTGATCCCGGGCATGAACGCGACCGGCACGAACACCGCGCACAGGACGAGCGACGAGGCGATGAGCACGCCCGAGACCTCCTTCATCGTCCGCTCGGTCGCCTCGGTCGGGCTCAGCCCTTTCGAAATGTAGAGCTCGACCGACTCCACGACGACGATCGCGTCGTCCACCACCGTCCCGATCGCGAGGATCAGGCCGAACAACGTGAGCATGTTGATCGAGAACCCGAGCGTCCCGAAGAGCGCGAAGGTGCCGATCAGCGCGACGGGGATCGCGACGAGCGGGATGAGCGTCGCGCGCAGGCTCCCGAGGAAGATGAACACGACGAGCAGGACCAGCCCGAGCGCTTGGAAGAACGTGACCACGACCTCTTCGATCGCCGAGCGGATGAAAATCGTGTTGTCGAGCGTGATGTCGTACGCGAGCCCGGACGGCATCGACTTGGAGAGTTCCTCGAGGAGCGCGCTGATCCCGTCCGCGGTCTCGATCGCGTTGCCCCCGGGGAGCTGGTAGACGAGAATCACGGCCGCGGCCTGGCCGTCGAAGCGCCCGAACGAGGTGTAGGACTTGGCGGCGAGCTCGGTGCGCGCGAAGTCCTTCACGCGCAGGATCGAGCCGTCGGGCAGCGTGCGGAGGATGATGTTCTCGAACTCCTCCACGGTCTCGAGTCGGCTCTTCACGTCGACCGCGTACTGGAACTCGACGCCGGCCTTCGCGGGCGGCTGTCCCACCGATCCGGCAGGGAGGAGCACGTTCTGCTCCCTGATCGCACTCGCGACGTCGCCGGCAGTCAGCCCCAACTTCGTGAGTTTGTCGGGCCGCAGCCACACGCGCATCGAGTAGTCGCGCTGGCCGATGATTATCGTGCTGCCCACGCCGGGCGTGCGCGCGATGGCGTCGATCAGATTCAGCGAGGCGTAATTGGAGAGGTAGACGTCGTCGTAGCTGCCGTCCGGCGAGTAGAGCGAGATCGCCATCAGCATGTCCGGCGACTTCTTCTTGATCGAGATGCCGGATGCGACCGCCTCCGGAGGTAGCTTCGAGATCGCCTTGTTGACGCGGTTGTTGATGTCGACGTTCGCGAGGTCGAGGTTCGTGCCGACCTCGAACGTGCACTGCAGGACATACCGCCCGTCGCTGGAGCTCTTCGACGAGAAGTAGATCATGTTCTCCGCGCCATTGACCTCCGTCTCGATCGCCGTGGCGACCGACTCCTCGACGGTCTTGGCGTTCGCGCCCGGGTAGATCACCTCGACCTCGACGGTCGGCGGGGTGATCTGCGGGTAGAGCGTGATCGGCAGGGAGAAGAGCGACAGGCCCCCGGCGAGGAGGATGACGAGCGAGATGACCGTCGCGAAGACGGGACGGTGAATGAAGAACTGCGCCACGACTATTCTTCGCTCGGTTCGGCGGAGACGGCGTGCGCCATCGGCCTCACGGGCGAACCCGGCCGCGCCTTGAGCTGGCCTTCGACGATCACGCGCTCCCCGGCCTCCAGCCCTTTGGTGACGACGAAGAAACTCTCGTACCGCTCGACGACCTGGATCGTCCTGAGCACGACGACGTCTCCCTCACCGACGATGTAGACGATCTTGGTGCCCTGCTGTTCCATGACCGCGCGCTGCGGCACGAGCACGGCGTCCTCGATGACGTTCATCCGGAGCCGGACGCGCCCGAACTGTCCCGGGCGCAGGGCGCCGTCCGGGTTCGGAAACTCGCCGACGATCTGGAGTGTGCCGGTCTGCTCGGCCAGGGCGCGATCGACGGTAACGATCCGGCCGATCTCCGCGTACACGCTGTCGTCGGCGAGGACGAGCTCGAGCGGCGGGTCGCCCCGCTCCCCCTCCCGCTCGCGATCGCGCGCGGCCAGCTCCAGGTACTCGCCCTCGCTGATCGCAAAGGTCGCGTAGATCGGATCGACGCTCGAGACCGTGACCAGCACGGTCGCTTCTCCCCGCCCGACCAGGTTCCCTACGTCGACTTCGGTCCGACCGATCAGGCCGGCGATCGGTGTGACGATCGTGCAGTATCCGACGTCGAGCTCCGCGAGCGCGACCTGGGCGTCCGCGGCCTCCACAGCAGCCCGCGCCATGAGAATGCCGACCTCCTCCTGGATCTTCGAGTTCACGAGCGCGGCGTCGCTCGCCTGCAGCTCCGCTTCCGCCACCTCTTCGGCCGCGAGCGCCGTGTCGAGGTCCTGGCGCGGGACCGCATCCTTCTCCGCGAGCGGCCGCAGCCGCGCCACGTCCTGTTGCGCCTTCTTCAGCCGAGCCCGGGACTGCGCGAGGCCCGCTTCCGCGGCGCGCACCGTGACCTGTTCCTCCGCCAGCTTCAGTTGCGCCCTTGCCTGGGCGAGGCGCGCTCGCGCCGCCGCGAGGTTCGCCGTGTAGGTCCGATCATCGAGCCGGTAGAGGACGGCCCCGGCCTCGACGAGCTTGCCCTCCTCGAACTCCATCTTCATCAGGATCGCCTCGACGCGCGCCTGGATGTCGACGGTCTCGACCGCTTCGGTGCGCGCCACGAAGTCGCGCATGACCGGGACGGTTTCCGCCCGGAGCTCGGCGACGACGACCGCGGGCGCCGGCCGGGTGGCCGCCTGCGGGGAGCTCGGCTCTCCATCACCGCACGAACCCAGTGCGAGAGCCACGGCACCGGCGACGAACAAGGGGGGGCGGGACCTGGAACTGGACATCAACCGCACTTCTCTTCCTTGGGGTAGAGCGTCTCAGTCAGTCGAGAGGGCCGGGGATTCTAGCGGACGTGGCCCGTCGCCAGTAGTGGGGGCACGGTGGCGACGCCGGCGGCGAGGACTCGACCGAGCGCGGGCGCCGTCTCAGCCGGGTTTCGCGGGGGTACGGGTTCCACCGCACGGGCATCGGTATCCGTTCGCTGCGCGCACCGTCGCGCGACCTGGCTACCCTGCCGTCGAGCCCTCGTCGTCCGCCGCGAGGTCGCCACTGCACGAGGAACCGAGCGGCCCGAACGCCGGCTGAGACTTCCCGTTCTGTCGTGGCTCGTCCTGGGCGATGGTCGGACCTTGGCGGCAATGGACCCGGTGAACGGCGGGGTCCTGATCCTGCGCGGCGCCGACGGCGCGGTCCTGGATCGGCGCTCCGTTCGTGCGTCCACCTCGCTCGTGCGAGTGGGCGACGACCTGGTCGTGGCGTCGATCCGGTACCGGACGCTCACGCGGCTGCCCCTCGTGCGCAACGTCACGCGCGAAGTGCACCTCGGCGACCTGATGGAGGATCCGGCCGCGTGGCGCGCCGCCCCCACGCACCTCGGCGACGCCGGGCGCGGTGCCGGCGACCCGTCCTCGCTCCTCGCGGACGCACGCGGCCGATTCGTCGTGACACCGGCGGGCACCGACGAGCTCCTGATCCCCGATCCGTCCAGCGGAGAAGAGCAGCGCCACCCTGTGGGCCACCGACCCGTCGCGGCGCTGGCGTCGGCCGACGGTCGCGTGGTCGCCGTGGCGAACTCACTCGACGGCTCGATCTCGTGAGTGGACGAGGAGGAGGGCCGGCGCTAGTTCGCGCACCAGGCTGTTCCACGACGGCCGCGATCGGGATCTCGAGCGGCTCCTCACGCAAGGTGGGCACCCCGGCACGGAGTCTCCCGGCGCAGGCGGGGTCGCCGACGTGGTCGCGAACGCTCTGAGACCGAGGATCTTCTCCAAGTGACCGCGAAGGGCTAGTCTCGGGCCGTCATGAGCAAGGACGGCACGTCGGCGCCCCCCAGGAGCCCGGTGCCCCGATCGCTTCGCATCGGGTCGTTCCTCCTCTCGAGCCTCCTCACCATCCTGATCGTCTGGCTGCTGGGTTTCGTCCTGGACGACATCGGTGACATCGATGGGCCAACCTACCAGGCCATCGTGGACGAGTACGTCGACGAGTCGCTGCGGGAGCGCGCCGCGGATCTGGAGCTGCGGATCGCCGGGATCGAAACGCGGGTGGCCCGACAGGGAGAACTGCAGGGCGACCTCCAGCGCAGCATGGACAACGCGCGCGAGACCATGCAGCAGATGATGGAGCTGCAGCGACTCTCGCTCGAACAAGAGACGCCGCCGTCGGAAGCCGAGCGGGCGGCCCTCGCCACCGCGCAGCAACGCTTCCTGGAAGCTCAGAACCGCTTCGAGGCCGCCAACGCCGAGATCGCTTCCTCGAACGAGACGAAGTTCCAGTTGCGACAGGAGCAGCGGGTGATCGAGGCGACGATCGAGACGCAGGCGCGACCGGCGGACGACGACTACAAGGAGCGCCGGCTGGCCCACCAATTCAGGCTGGCCTCCATGCAGCTCTCGTTCATCGTGCCGCTGTTCCTGCTGGCGGCGTGGCTCTTCTGGCGGTACGGGGAGAGCGCCTACCGCTCGATCCTGATGGCGATGCTGGCCGCGACCTTTTGGAAGGTCGGCGGGGTGATGTTCGATCACTTCCCGCAGGAGTTCTTCAAGTACATCGCGATCGTCGCGGCCATCGTGATCGTCCTGGGGTTCCTGGCCTGGATGCTGCGCAAGGCCGTCAATCCGAGTCGGCAGCTCCTGCTCGCCCGTCACCGCGAGGCGTACCGCGGCCACGTCTGCCCGGTGTGCGCCTATCCCATCGCCCGCGGACCGCTGAAGTTCGCGCTGTGGACGCGCAAGGGCCCGCGGCTCTCGGCCACGGCCGAGCCCGCGAGCGGTCAGGAGGCCGGGGCGGACACGCCGTACGCCTGCCCTTCCTGCGGTACGACGCTCTTCGCCGCGTGCCGGAGATGCGATGCACCGCGGCACACTCTGCTGCCGTTCTGCGAGCACTGCGGAGACGAGCTCGTCGCCGCAGAGCCCGCTCCGGCAAGCTGAAGTCGGCCTTGTCGACTTCCGCCGGGGCAATCGGCCGGTGACTGCGGGCGGCTCAGGTCCGTCGCGCCGGGCTCGGGAGCGTATTGGACACGGAACGTCGCTCGCGCATGACATCACCTGGCCACCGGAGCAGATCCGAGAATCGCAGCTCGGGCAGGGGCTGCGCCGATGCGGGATTGAGTCCACGCACGAGCAGCTTCAGTGCGGCGATCGGGCGCTCGAGTTTCCAGATCGCTCGCCTGCGAATGCGGAGGATTTCCCTGGCCGTCAGCGGTGGGTGCCCGTTCCGCTCCCAGGGCATCTCCTCGATCAGATCCGTACCCGTCTCGCGCGCGAAGAAACCGATGATCCGTGACAGCAATGCCGCTGTCTCGCGGTCCGGCATCAGGGCCCAGATGCGCTCGACTTCGAGTTGACTTCGGCACTGATTGAGCAAGAGCCCGATGTCGAGGATCCATGCCAGGAAGTACCCCATGTCACGGCGGTGCCCCCGAAGGTGGAACACGAGGTGCACGAGCAGCGCATTGGGTTCGAAGACAGAAATCGTTGGGACCGAAGCGAACTGCGGCGTCACTTCGCTGATCAGATCGAACCCCTCGATGTCCTCGAACAACTTGAACCGGTGGTGAACGTCGAGGGTGACCCCCTGCCGGTCCACGTACATCTTCGCGTCTGTTGTCTCACTCTGATGCCGGTAGCCGAGCTCGACGATCACCTTGTCGACGGTAGGCATCGCTTCGGATTCGACGAGAAAATCGATGTCGCCACAGGGCCTGGCGCCAATGTTCGGATACAGGGAGTTCAGGAGGGCGACGCCCTTGAGGAGGACCGGTTCGATGCCGTGCTGGCCGAGTGCCGTCAAGATCCGGGACAGCCTCCGCATCTGCGCGGTGCTCCTGATGACGGACGTCACATGCGCCCGATGGAGTGTCCTGGCCACCGAACGTGGCACGGCTTCCTGAAGGCCGAGCGCGAGCAGGGAGCTCCACACCGGCGCCTCGATCCGGTGATTCCGGAGACACCGCAGGCACTCCGCCCATTCGCGCTCGCTGACGTCCTCCAGACGCTGCGAAACAGCGGCCGCCAGGTCGGGACGACTGGGGTCGACGACAGACCCCAGCAGCAGATTGAGGAGCATTCCAACATCGTACAGCCCGGGTGCGAGGGCACTCACCCTGGCCCTCGACGTCGACGAGAACTCGGCCCCCGAGGCCCCGTCCGTCGGGTCTCGAGTCGCCCGGATCTCGGGGCTCTGGGGCGCGGCGCCCCCTCGAGTCTGCCCCGGCGCGCGCTTCCTCCGGATGCCGGGCAGGGCCGCTCAAGAACCAGCCCCGGACGACCGATGAGGGGAGGAATGGACGTTCTCTACTGCGTCCTCCCCACTTTCCTCATCGTATCTGGCGCTATCCTGTGGTTTCGCTGGACGCGTTCGATCGTCGAAGCGCGGCTGCGGTCGGTCGCTGAGCTCGTGCAGGGTCAAGTGGCGGAGGGACCCTGGCTGCTCTACCCGCGCCTCGTCGTCGAGTTCTGCCGCGCCGAGATCCAGATCTCGTGCATGCGCGGGCGCCGGCAGGGCCGGGGGGGCTCGACCTTCGCGTGGGTGGGGTGCACCGAGTATCCCGATACGAAATTCGAGCTGCGGCGTGTGCCCGGCCGGTTCGGCCGGCTCGAGCGGTTGGGCTTCCGACACACGAAGACGGGGGATGCCTTCTTCGACCGGTGTTTCTGGATCCGGACCGACGACCTGAACACCGAGCGGGAGCTTTTCGACGAGGAGGTACGGAACGAGCTCCTCGGTCTCGACGCCGCGCTCTGCCTTCGGATCCGCCTCGGCAAGGCGAGCGTCTATCGCGACGGAAAGCTGCAGTCGGACGAGGAAGTGGCGCGGCTCGAGATCTCGATCCTGGGGCTGCCCCCCGGTGACGATGATGTCGAGCGGCTGCTCGAGGTGACGAAGCTCGTCCACGAGCGACTGCCCTTCATGAAGCGGCGCAGGGCGGTCCGCCTCCACAAGAGCGCCTGAGGACCGGGTCGCGCGAGGGCTCGATCCCGACTGAGGCCTCCGGCGAATTCAATCGCTGGCAGGCCGCACTCCGCAATAGCACGAGGCCGGCGGCTCGACGTCGGCCCGCGCCCACGCGCGTTCGAGACGCAGCACGAGCGCGCCCGCTTCCTGTGTGCGGCCCTGCGCTCGCAACGCCTGTTCGAGGCCCAGCAGCGACCACGCGTTCTCCGGATTGTCCTCGAGGTCCGTGGTGTAGACCTGCTCCGCCTCCGCCGCTTCGCCGCCGGCGAGGAGGAGCGCGCCCAACGCATGGCGCACGGGTTGCATCCAGCCCGGCGGCTCGTCGTAGACGAGCGTATCCTCCAGGGTCACGGCCTCGCGCAACGCCGCATACGCGTCGTCGGCGCGGCCTTCGCGCCAGAGAATCTCGCCCTCGGCCATCTTGCGTGCGATCGCGAGGACCCGCACGGCCTTGTTCACGCCGATCATCCAACCTTCCTCCAGCTCCGGCACGAGCGCGTCGAGCGACGTGAGCTCCGCACGTGCGTCGGACGTCCGGTCGAGGTTCGCGAGCGCGACCGCGCGGGCGTAGTGGCGGATCGCGCGGCTCGCCCTGCGCGCCTTCGGATAGTCCGGCTCCGCCACGATGTCGTCCCAGCGGCCGAAGCGGATCAGGACGTGGAAGACGGCGGGCATGAGGCCGTCCCCGATCTCGACCCACTCGTCGAGGAACTGAGCCGGGACCTCGGCCTCCAGCTTGCGCGCGGCCGCGAGCGCGGGCTCGTACCGGCCTTCCATCATCAGCGCGAACGCGAGGAAGTGGATGTTGTGGATGAAATACAAACTGTAGAAGGCCGGCGGCGGGGCGAGCAGGAAGTACGCCTCGTCAGCCGCGATCGCGCGCTCATTCGCTGCGGCCGCGTCCGCGTAGCGACCCGTATTGATGTAGACGTGCGAGGGCATGTGCACGAGGTGCCCGCTGCCCGGGACGAGGTCGCGCAACCGGTCCGCGGCTGCGGTAGCGCGGCCTGCGTTCGACGAGGCCTCGACGGCGTGGATGTAGAAGTGGTTGGCGCCGGGATGCGCCGGATGGCTCGCCATCGCGCCCTCCAGCACGGCGACGATCTCGAGCACGCGCTCGACCGGCTCGCCTGCCGCCGTCCAGTAGTCCCACGGCTGCAGGACCATGAGCGACTCCGCGTACAGCGCGGCGACGTCGGGGTCGTCAGGGTAGTCGGCCCACGCGCGGCCCAGCGCCGCGGCGTACGCCTCGTCGAGCGCGCGGCGGTCAGCGGGTGCGGGCCACGCGTAGCGCGCGGCGACGGCCTCGACGAGCGCGCGCTCGACCGGCGTCGCCCCGTCCAACTGCGCGAGCGCTGATTGCGCGGCGTCCCAAGCCGCCTGATTCGCCGCCTCCGACATCTCGGGATCGTTGACGTCGATACCGTTCGCGTAGGCGACGCCCCACCACGCCATGGCGCACGTGGGATCGACGTCGGCGGCGGCCTGGAACGAACGAATCGCCTCGTCATGATTGAACCCGTAGACGAGCAGCAGGCCCTGATCGAACCAGCGCTGCGCCTCGGGCGAGGCCGTCGACACGGTCCGGTGGTAGCCCCCGTAGCCGGGGAACAGCCGCGCGGGCTCGTCGGTCGCGCGACAGGAACTCGCGGCGATGGCGGCGATCGCCACGGACAAGTGGACGGAGATCAAAGCGCGTGATCTGGCGTGCATGAAGGCCAAGGTAGCATCTCAGTCGCCGCCCCCGTACCCGAGCGCGTCGAGCACCTCGAGCTCGGCCGCGGTGAGCAACGGGGCTTCCCCGCCGCCCTCGATGCGGCTCGCCTCGGCCCACTTCCGCCAGACTTCGAGCTTCGCCGCGAGGTCCGCGACGACCTGCGGCTGCTCCGCCGCGAGGTCCACGAGGTTGATCGGGTCCGCGACGTGGTCGTAGAGCTCGTACTCGGGCATCCCCTCCGGCCGCGTGAAGTTGTGGACGAGGCGGTAGCCCCCCTCCACGATCGCAAAGGACTCCCTGTCGTCCTCGTCGGGCACGCGGTCGAAGTCGGGGCGGCGGCGCTCGGAGATGGCGGGCCGCGGCGACCACGTTCCCCGGCCGGTGACGAGCGGCATGAGGCTGCGCCCCTGCGCCAGCTTCGGGACGCGCAGGCCCGCGATCTCGATCAACGTCGGCATGAGGTCGAGCGACTGGACCGTCTCCTCGACCACGGTGCCGGGCGGCACCCAGCGCGGGCCCCAGAGGATCAGGGGTACGTTCGTCATGTCGCCGTACGTCGTCTTGCCATGGAAGTGCCGGCCGTGCTCCAAGAACTCCTCGCCGTGATCCGAGATGAAGGCGATCAACGTGTCGTCGGCGAGTCCGAGCGACTCCAGCCGCTCGAGGAGCCGCGCGATCTCGGTGTCCATGGCGCGGATCGACTCGTCGTACCAGTCGAGCTCGCGCGCCACGAACTCCTCCTTCGAGACGCCCGCCGCCACGATGTGCGCCTCCTTCGGCGTGTCCCGCACCTGCTCGTCGTGCTCCCTCTGCCACTCGTTGATCTTGTCTACCGCCGCCTCGTGCGCTTCCTTCGCTCCGGGGTCCGACCACATCTTGGAGTAAGGCGCGTACGGCTCGAATGGATCGTGCGGATCGAAGACATGGAGGAACGCGAAGAACGGTCCGCCGCGGCGCTCCTCGAGCCACTCCGTGAGCCGGTCGACGAACGTGCGCGCGGTCTTGCTCGGGCTGTGGTCCAGGTCGCTCACCGACGAGCGTTCGTGCAGGACGTCGAGGCCCTGGTGCAGGTTCGACAACTTGCCCGTGAAGAAGACGGACGAAGTGGCGAAGGTGGCGTACCCCGCCTCCTGGAACACCTCGGCGAGCGTGGTGACCGACATGGGCAGCCGGTCGCGCGCGCTCACGATGCCGTTCGAGGTCGGGTAGAGGGAAGTCAGGATCGAGGGCACGGAGGTCTTCGTCCACGTGCCCTGGGAGATGTTGTCGAGGAAGAGCGCGCCCTCCGAGGCCAGCCGCGCGAGAGTCGGTGCCGTATCGCGCTCGTAGCCGTACATCGGCAGGTGATCGCGGCGGAGCGTGTCGGCGAGGATCAGGATCACGCCGCGCGGGACGCCGGCTTCGGTGCGGCCTGCGCCCTCCGGCTCGCCCGCGCTGTTGCGCACGACGGGCGTCCCGAAGTAGCCGATCGTCCCCGGCACCGCGGACTCGATCGCGAAGACGAGCTCGACCCTCCCGTCCGCGAATGCCGCGAGATCGAGCGGCACTTTCTCCCAGCGGTTCGGCGTCGTTACCGTGCGCTGGAGCAGGGTCGCCACTTCATCCGAGCCCGCGCGCCGCGCCGTCACTCGAAACGTGGCCGGCTGCGGCTCGATCGTGCCGATCGCGAGGTCGAGCCAGGGCTCCGACGGGAGCACGGTCTCCTGCGTGAAGGTCTCGGGCGCGCGCAGGACCAGCGTCTCGCGGTAGACCTCCGCGAGACCCTGCCAGGCGATGCCGGATGGGATCGACGCGAGGTGCTCGCGGCGCGAGACGAAGCGTATCTCTTCGATCGCAAAGGTCGCCCCTTCCGCGTCCGTCGGCTGCAGGAGGAGGTGGCGGATGTCCTCGATGTCTTCGCTCGGGACGTGGGACAGGTCCACGGTCACCGTGCGCAACTCGTCACCCGGCTCGATGTCGGCGGAGAGCATCCAGAAGTTGCGGCGACGGAGGCGCCCCAGGGTCCGCTCGCGGTCCAGCTCTTCGTCCTCGAGGAGCAGAAGGCTGAGCTTCGCGCCGGCGGAGACGCGCATCCGGACCCGGATGGAGTGCAGGATGTCGTCACTATCCTCCGCCTCGACGGCGACCCGCAACACGGGGATGGGACCGGTCCGGCCGACGAGCAGGCCGTCCGTGACGGCCAGGTCCTCGACGTCGAGGAAGGCTTCGAAGCCGTAAGTCGCGGTGAGGTCCAGCTCGGGTTCGGCGTCCGGGGCTTCCCCTTCGTCCTCCCCTGTCGCCCCTTGGTCCGCCTCCTCCGCTCCCGCCTCCGCGTCGTCATCGACGATCGGCTCGGGCGGCGGACCGTCGAACCGCCACACGATCGGCTCGCCGGGCTCGGCGTCCGGAAGCGTGCCCGCGATACGGCCGGACTCGAACTCGTCGGCCAGCCGGATCGCGGCCGGCTGGGCCGCTCGCGTGGTCCGCGAACAGCCCGCGACGAGGGCGAGGGCGACGAGCGTCGCCGCGCGCGGGCAGGTTCGTTGCATGCGCGACTCGTTCAGAAGTTGTCGCAGGTCTCCACGTTTTCCGCAGGCAAGTAGGGCAGCGCAGACTCGGTCACGTTGTCCACACAGAACATGAAGACGATGTGACCCTTCTGCGTGGTGCTCGTAATGAAGGTCGCGGTTCCCGATGCGTCCGTACGTCCGACCACGGTATCGTTGTAGTCGCCGGAGAACGTGCCCATGACGGTGGCGCCCGCCTCGGGCGTCCCCGTATCCGTCACGATGGTCACGCTCGCCGTACCGAACTTGTTGCCCTGCCCCGCGTTCTGCGTCCCGAGCACGATCGAGTCCACGTGGATCGAGACGGGATCCCCGGGCGGGTCGACGGGACCGAAGCAGGACTGCGAGTCGCGGTAGGCGATGATGGTCGGAATCGTCCCCGTGGGGTTGAAGTCGTTCGCGCAGGTGATGAACGCGTTCATGGTGAAGTTCGAGCACGAGCAGTGACCGGCGCCCCAGCTGTGGCCCATCTCGTGGGCGGACAGGTCCGTCGCGCAGGAGAAGTTGTTGTTGTAGTCGGACTCGACGAGCGAGTACGCGAGATCCAGGTTGCACACGACGCCGACCCAGGCGATTCCGATCGTGCCGCCGGCGAGGTTCCTGCCAGTGAAGAGCTGCGCGAGGTCGCGCTGGATGCCGACCTGATTCGTGTTCCACTCGGCCCTGAATTCGAACAGGAGCTGGTCGGCCGGCTTCTTCGAGTAGGGGTCGTCCGAGGAGGTTCGGATCAGGATCGTCGTGATCATGTGCGTGATGTCGACGTCCGACTCGTACTGGAGGTTGACCGCATTGACGACGGACTCGATCCGGCTCTGTGTGCCAGCACCCCAGTCTTGGAAGTATTCGTAGTCCGCGTCACAGCCCAGCTTCGCGGTGGTCCCCACGAGCTCCGGATTACCGCCGCCACCGCCCACCCTCTGCCCGGGCACGGCCGGCAGCCCAGGACCGTTGCCCAAGCTGGTGAAACCCAACACGTCCGCGTCGCACGTCTTGCCGGGGTCCACCACGGCGTCCGTCTCGTACACGACGTGCTGCGCGGCGCCCGCCCCCGGCACGTGCGGCGCGAGGGGCTCGATCCAGAACTCGCGGCCCGCCGCCAACCGGATGCGGGCGTGCAGCCCGTCCTCCAAGAGCGATGCGGCAACCACGCTCTCCGGCTCGCCGAGGACCGTGCCGCGGTACGTGCTCACCGGCGCGGGCTCGACGACGTTCCAACTGCCGTCTTCGAGTTGCTCGCGGACCTCGAACCCCTCGGCGCGCACGGAGTGCGGCGCGAGATCCAGGTAGAGGGGAGCGCCGAGCAGATCGACCTCGACGATGATCCGCTCGCCGAGCGTCTCGAGGAGATGGAGGTCTCCGACTTCGCTGCGCGACAACCCGAGGGCCTCGTTGGCTTGCTGGGCGATGGAGGCCGACGCGGACTGGGGACTCCTGCGTCCCTCCGCTCCTCCAACGAACAGAACCGTGGACAGTGCAACGAACGTCGCGAGTGCGGCAGACTGAGTCTTCACGGGGGACTCCTCGGGGGTTCTCGGCCAAAAAAGCTCGGGCGGCGCGGGGGCGCCGAAGACCGCCCCCAGTGTACTCCGTCACTCTCCGAGGATGGGCAGCACGATGCTCGACGCGCGCTCCCCGCCGCGGAAGACGCGCACGGTCGTCCGGGCCGACCCCGGCGGGGCCTCGGTGTTGTCCGCGTCCCGGCCCATGATCGTGACGCGGATCCGGTGGCCCGCGTTGAAGATCGTGGCGGTCGGGTGCAGATCCATCACGACCTCGCTGGGCTCGTCAGCGGAGAGCGGCGCCTGGTCTTCCCGG
>SMVQ01000286.1 GCA_004357655.1 Planctomycetota bacterium | reverse complement strand
CCGTGAGCGCACGGCCCTCGAGCACCGCGCCGAGGGGCTCGCGCGCCCAGTCGTTCCCCGGCCGGCCGAGGCTCCGACACGCGGCCGAGACGACGCGGGGGGGCACGTCGTCGGGCCGCTCGAGGAACGGCACCACGTGCTCACGCAGCCACGGCTCCTCCGGCGCGAGGTCCCCCGACCACGCGAGCGCCGTCCGCACGACGTCCTCGTCCGCCGAGTTCAGCCAGCCGTCGATGAGGTCGAGAGCGCCCGCCTCCTGGAACGCGTCCGCGAGGTCGATCCCCGCGCCCTCGCCCGGACGCATGTCGAGCCGGTCGAACAGCTCGAGCTCGCGCGCGAGAGCCTCACCCTGCATGCCGCGCAGGCGGCCCACGAAGTCCTGCGCATTCGTCGTGAGCGCTTCGCCCAGCGGCAGGTCCGCGAACTTCTCCGACCACATCCGATAGGCCTCGTAGTCTTCACTGAAGTCCTGGAACGCGTAGTCCTTCAAGTAGATGAAGGCGCGGTTCTGGACGGAGAGCTCCGCGTCGGTCGCCGCGAGGTCCAGGATGCGCAGTGCCTCCGCCTTGCCGCTGCCGAACACCCACGGCTTCATCGCTTGCTCGCGGACCGCGAGCGAGAGGCTCGGCCAGAGCTCGGTCATGAGCCGGACGCCCTCCTCCCCCGGCAGCTCGGCGATCTCGTAGGCGAGCTTCAGGCCGTGGCGCCAGTCGTCCGCGCGCTCGTCGAAGCGTGCGCGCCATTCGTCAGCGCTGGCCGCCGGCACCGGTTCCGAATTCGATGCCGCTTCTTCGCTGCTGTCCACCGGCTCGCGCGCGCCGTACTCGCCCTGTGCCCCTCCGATCAGGAGCGCGCCCAGCGTGCCTGCGCCTGTGCCGGCCGGCCCACGGCCCGCGGCTAGCGCGGATGTCAGCTGCCGGATGCCGCGGGAGAGGTCGTCCATCGACGCGGAGGTCTCACGCCGCATGCAGTGGGCGTGGTTGTCTCTTGGGTCGGGGTCAGTACCTCGGCAGTCGCAGCCGCGGTAGCGGCTCGAGCGGCGGCAACGGCAGCGCCGCCGGGTCGATCGTGCGGGACGGCGAGTCCTGCTCGTCATCGCCCGCGTAGCCGAGCGCCCCGAGATCACCGGCGAACGCCTCACGCGCGCGCGTCCCGCGGTCCGCGGGCGGCGAGTGCGGGAGCGCGTTCGACAGCGCGCGCGCGACGTCGAGCTCCCGCTCGAGCGCGCGCCACGCCTTGCGCAGCGCCGGGTCGTCCAAGTCGACGACCGGGTCGAGCTCGCGGGGATCCCGCGCCAGGTCGAAGTACGCGGCGGACGAGAGCACCGGCGCGCCGTTCCCCGCGAGCTCGAAGCGCCGGATGAGCTTCCAGTCGCGCGTGCGGATGCAATCCGTCACGCGGCGGTGGAGCTTTCCCCCGTCCGTCAAGCGGACCTGGGAGAGGGTCGCGATGACCGGCCGGGCGGCGAGCACGCGGCCCTCGAGCGCCGGACGCAACGAGCGCCCCGCGCTCACGACCGGCTCGTCGATGCCCGCGTAATCGATGATGGTCGGCAGGACGTCCGACAGCGAGACGAGCGCGTCCGACGTCCGCGCGGCGGTCCGCGGCGCGGCGCTCGGCGGCACGATGAGGAGCGGCACGCGCAGCACTTCATCGAACAGCGTGCGGCGGTGCCCGCGGTTTCCGTGTTCGAAGAACTCCTCGCCGTGGTCGGCGGTGACGACGATCAGGGCCCCCTCCAGACGGCCGAGTTCCTCCAGCCGGTCGAGTATGCGGCCGATCGCCGCGTCGACCCACGCGATCTCGCCCTCGTACAGCGCGACCAGGTGGTGGAGGTCGCGGTCCGACACGCGCCGCGGCGGCTCCGCGCCCGCGTCGAAGATCGCCCTGTTCGACCAGTAGTCGCGGCCGTCGAGCCCGCCGTCGTAGTCGGGGTCGAAGCGGCTGTCGAAGGGCGGCGGCGGGACGAAGTCGAAGTGTGGATCGAAGAAATGCGCGAACAGGAACAGGCGATCTTCCGGGTCGAGCTCGTCGAGTGCCGCGACGCAGGCGTCCGCCAGGTTTGCCGACGTCACGTCCTTGTGGTTTGCGACGAACTTCCTCAGGTGCGCAGCGGTCGCGCGCTCGAGGTCGCCCGCGGCGACCGCGTCGCGCTGCGCCCGGTCCTCGTCCGCGCCGCGGGTCATCACGTTCCTGTACAAGGCGAAGCCGCGGCTGAAGCCGAACTCGCCCGCGAGGTACCAGCCGCTGAAGAACCCGAGGCCGAGGTAGCCGGCGCGCTCGAGGAGCTCGGGCAGGGTCGGCGTGAGGGGGTCGATCCGGACGCTGTCCTCCTGCACTCCGTGGACGACGGGCGGGAGGCCCGTGAAGAGCTGCGCATGCGCCGGCAGGGTCCAGCTCGAGCCGGAGCACGCCTGCGTGAACACCGTCCCGCGCCGTGCGAGCTCGAACAGCCGCGGCGTCGCCTCGGCGTCGAGGAACGTGAGGGCGTCGGCGCGGACGCTGTCGAGGGAGATCAGGACGACGTCGGGACCGGGCGGGCGGCCATCGCCGCCACACGCCGCACACGCCGCGGCCGCGAGGAGGATCGCGCGGGTGGAGGGGCGGGTCGGCTCGGTGGGGTGCATCGGCTCAGTGCTGGGCACGGGGCATGGTAGCCCCGCCGTCACCGCAACGTGCCGTCGATTCACGCGCTCCAGTAAGGGCCCGTCCGGGAATAAAGGTCACACTTCGGCGCGGCATCGGCGTTCGTGGCAAGGCGCGCCGACGCAGGCAACCTAGCTGGTTTCCGAGGAGGCGCAACGCAGCCACGGGCGCCGAGGGCCGACGAAATGTGACCTTTATTTTCGGACGGGCCCTAAGCTCTCGCAGCCGCTGGACGCGCCCCGCCCATCCGATGTCCGATCCCTTCCGTCGCCGTGCGACCGCGCTCCTCGTCGTCCTCGTCGCGCTCGGCCTCTCCTGGCTCGTGCGCGAGGCGCACCACCGGCGCGAATCCCTGCCCCGGCGCGACGGCTGGGTGACGACCGACCCCGACAGCCTGTACCACGTCCGCCGCGTGGCCCGCGTGCTCGAGGAGGGGCAGGTCGCCGGAATCGATCCGTACCTGTCCTCGCCCGAGGGCGCGCGCGTCCCGTGGCCGCCGTACTACACGCGGCTCGTCGCGGGCGTACTCGCGCCCTTCGCGCCCGAGGAGCCGGAAGCGCGCCGCGCGTGGCTCGAGATGCGGGTCTCGTCACTCCCACTCGTCTTCGGCGTGCTGACGAGCTGCATCGCGGCAATCGCCGCGATGCGGCTCGCGGGCGCTTCGGCGGGGCTCGCGGCGGGCGCCTATCACGCGCTCTGCCTCGCGTCGTACGCCTACAGCAAGAGTGGCAACGGCGACCATCACGCGTACGTGTCGCTCTTGCAGGTCCTGATGCTGCTGCTGCTGTCCGAGGCGCTCGCGCGCCGCGCGCTCGACCGGCCCCGCGCCGCGATCGCCTTCGGCGCTGCGCTCGGCCTCGTCGCCGGAGTGGCCATCGGCTCGTGGGTGGGCTCCCTCCTCTACGTGATGGAGGTCGAGCTCGTCCTCGGCTGGCTCCTCGTCAAGAACGGCACGCAACGCATCGCCGGTCTCGCTCCCTTCGGCCTCGCGTTCCACGTCGCCGCGCTCTTCGCGCTCGCGCCCGCCGTGCTCGCGAGCCCGTGGAAGGACGAGCTGCCGTGGATGGTGATCAACCTGTCATGGTTTCACCTCGCGTTCCTCGCCACGGGCGCGGCGGTCTTCGTCCCGCTGTCGTTCGTGCACGCGGGGTCGCGCGCTGCGCGCGCCTACCCATGGGCGGTCGGCGCCGGACTGGGCGCAATCGCGGCGCTGCTCTTCGCCATCGACGTCGGACCGGCGGCAGGGATCCGCGCGGGCTTCGAGTGGGTGAGCAGGGCGGACGCGTTCATGGCGACGGTCCGGGAATCCGACGCGCTCCTCGGCGACGGCGCCGGCCTGCGAATCTTCGAGACGCTCGGCCTCGGCGTCTTGCTCCTGCCGTTCGCGTGGGCGGCGATAGCATTCGCGGTGTTGCGCAAGGATGAGCGCGCCCTCCTGCCCTGGGTCGTCGCCGTCCCGATCCTCTTCGTCCAGGCCGCGCGTCAGGCGCGCTTCGCCGATGCGCTCGCGGCGCCGATGGCCGTCGTCCTCGCCGTGGGGACCGCGCAGCTCTTGCGGCGCAGTGGCGAGTTCCGGAGACGGCTCGACCGCGTGCCCTCCTTGGCGCTCGGCCTCCTGGCCGTGCTCGCCGCCGTCGCGGGTCAGGCGCTCGCCGTCGCATCGACGGCGCGCCGACTCACGGGCGAGCCGACGGCGCCGGGGATCGTCACGAAGTCCCAGCGCGCGATGCGGCTCGCATGCGAATGGCTCCGGAAGAACGCGCCGTCCGATACAGGCGAGAGCGTCCTCTCCTTCTGGGACGGCGGCCACGTGATCGAGTGGGCGGCCGACCGCCCGTCGGTCGCCACGAACTTCGGCTCGTACGTCGGCCTCGAGAGCTTTCTCGATCCATCGCGCTTCTTCACCAGCGAGGATCCCCACGAGGCGGAGGAGCTGCTCGAACGCCGCGCGGCACGCTTCGTGCTCCTCACGAGCCTGATGCCGAACGAGCTCGCCGACATGGTCGAGGCCGTGTGTCCCGAGCGTCGCTCGCGATACATGACGATCGGCCGGACGGGCAAGCACGCGCTGCTACCGGCGTGGCTCGCCACGATGGGCGGCCGACTGCTATTCGACGGCGCGGACCTCACCGGCGCCGACCCGCACCCGCTCGGCTTCCTGCGGCTCGCGTACGTGACACCGATGCGCGACACGCGCCCAGCGCTGAGCCCACGCGGCGCGCCGCTCCCCGTCGGCTGGCTATGGGAGCGCGTCGCAGGCGCGGTCGTCGAGGCGCGCGGCGCACCGGGGCAGACGTTGAGCGTCTCGTTGACGGTCCAGTTCACGCGCGCCCGCTACGCCCTCGTATTCACGGACACCGCCGTCGCCGACGAGAACGGCGTCGCACGCGTGCGCGTCCCCTACTCGACGGAGCCCGCACCCGGACGCGTGATCGGAGCGGCGCAGTGGAGCATGGGCGAACGAAACGGCACGCTCGCGATCAGCGAAGCGGACGTGCGCGCAGGCCGCACGGTGCGACTCTGACCTGCGAGGAATCTCTAGCGCGGCACCGGTCCGCCCTGGCCCATGCGCAACTCGTGGTAGCGCCCGCCGGCCAGGGGCCCGAAGCGCTCCTCGCTGGCGTCGGGCCAGCGCACCTCCACGGCGTCGGCGCCCTCGGCCGCGCCGAGGCCGAAGTGGACGCGCGGGTCGCTGGCGGCGCAGTAGGAGTAGCTGGTGGTGCTCTGCCGGTACTGCGAGCCCGCTGAGGTGTCGAGTCGCACCAGCGCGCCGAGCACGTCGGCGCCGTTCGCGTCCAGCAGGCGCAAACCGATCCAGCCGCCGCGCTTGGGCGCGACGTTGCGCAAGAGACGCATGGGACCATTCCAGTCCAGGTAGACGATGTCCAGGTCGCCGTCGTTCTCGATGTCCCCGAAGGCCGCGGCCCGGCTGGTGCCCATCAGGCGCGGATTCGTCCCGCCGGCCTCCAGTTCCGCGAAGCGCCCGTCGCCCAGGCCGCGGAAGAGCTGGTTCGGCTCGGCGTAGGGCTGATCCTCGCGCGGGTAGGGCCGCCACAGGTCGACGCGTCCGTTGGCCACCCACAGATCGACGACCCCGTCGTGGTCGAAATCGGCGAACCCCATGCCGAAGCCGGTCATGCGGCGGCTCGGACCGGAGAGACAGGTGGCCGTGGTGGTGTCGGTGAAGACGCCGTTGGAGTTGCGGTAGAAGGTGTTCGTCTCGTCGCGCACGTGGGTCATGTACAGATCCCAGTCGCCGTCGTTCTCGATGTCCACCGCCTGCACGCCCATGCCGGCCTCCGAGGCGCCGACGCCATTGACCGCGCAACCGAGCAGCAGCGCCCGGTTGGTGAAGTGGCCCTCCCCGTCGTTCATCCACAACAGGTTCGGGACGCTGTCGTTGGTCACGTAGAAGTCCACGTGGCCATCGGAGTCGTAGTCCGCCAGGGCCACGCCCAGGCGGCCCTCGCCCTCCAGCCATTCGGCCTCGAGCATGCGCACGGTGAAGCCCATGCGGTAGCCCGCGATCCGCTCGGTCAGTGGGTCGGAGAGGTAGCGGCGGCTCGCGTTCAGGTCCTTGTTCAGTTCGATCTCCGCGTCGGCCATGCGGCCGAGATCGCGGTAGGCCAGACCCAGCGTGTAGTGGGCGTGCTAGGAGACCGGGTCGAGTCCGAGGGCGCGTTCACACAGTTGAGCGGCCCGACCCGGGTCGCCCGCGCGCAGCATCACCTCGGCCAGGCCGACGTAGCAGGGGGGCGCGAAATCCACCAGGGCGATGGCGGCCTCGAACTCCCGCCGGGCGCCCTCCTCGTCGCCTGCCTCGAGCAACATGGCGCCCAGGTAGTGGCGCGCTGAAGGCATGTCGGGCAGGGCTTCGGCCACCTGCCGCACCAGCTCCAGGGCCTCCTCGGCGCCCCCGCGCTGGCGCGTGCAGAGGGCGAAGTGGTAGCGCCAGACGTCGTTCTCGGGGGCGAGGACCAGGGCGCCGGCCCAGGCCTCCTCGGCTTCGGACCACAGCTCGTT
>SMVQ01000285.1 GCA_004357655.1 Planctomycetota bacterium | reverse complement strand
GGCGACGGACGATGCGCCGTCCACCCTGGTCCTCTTGGACGCGCGAGTGTACGACCTTGGCGGCGAAGTGCTCTCCGAGACGAGCTTCGGCGTACTCGAGATTCCTCTGATCGTGGGCGGGCCCGCGCCGCTGGGCTACCAGCGCAAGGCGGCGTCGACGCTTCGTCTCGCGCGGTCCGATGTGCCGGAGGATCTGGCCGAGTTCCAATGGCGCCTCTCCCGGCCGGTCAGCACGCTGCTCCTGGGATTGCTCGCCGTGTTTCTCTCCCGGACCGATCCGCGGCGTGGCTCGTACGCCAAGGTGTTCGTCGCGATGCTCGTCTACGTCTCGTACTACGCCCTCTCGATCGTTGCGCGGGGCTGGGTCGGGCGCGGTACGGTCGGCCCGGTGCCCGGCATGTGGTGGGTCGACCTGCTGCTCGGAGCCGTCGTGGCCACGCTGATCGTGGGCGCGGTTACGAGCGGCGGGAAGGCCGTCCGGCGATGAAGATCCACGAGCGGTACACGATCGGTCGGATGCTCCATGGATTCCTGCTCGTGCTGTTCGTCCTGGCCGTGCTCTTCAGTCTCACGTCGCTCCTCGACGAGCTGAAGGATGTCGGCCAGGGCCGGTACGCATGGCCGGACGCGTTCCTCTTCGTCGCGCAGACGGTCCCGCACCGCATCCTGGATCTCGTCCCGCTCGCGGCACTGCTCGGGGGCATCCTCGCGCTCGGGACGATGGGGGATGCCAACGAGCTCGTCGCCATTCGGGCCATGGGCGTCTCGGCGTGGCGTTTCGCCCTGACGGCCTTGAAGGCGGGCGCCGTATTCACCCTGGGCGCGCTGCTCGTGGCGGAGTTCGTGGCGCCACCCTTGCAGAAGAGCGCGGACACCCGGCGCACGATGGCCATCCACGACACCGGAGCGCTCAGAGTCGAGCGCGGCTTCTGGTTTCGCGACGGAAACCGCTTCGTCAAGGTGGCGCAGGTGCTGCCGGGACGCCGGCTCGCGGACGTCGTGATCTACGAGTTCGACGAGGAGGGTCGGCTGCGCCAGCGCACGCGCGCCTCGGAGGCCGTCGTGGAGGATTCGGGGCGTTGGTTGCTCCAGGGCGTCCGGCGGGAAATCCTCGCGGGGGACGAGATCCGGTTCGTGGACGAAGAGACCGCGCCGTGGGAGTCCTCCTTCGGACCGGCGTTCGTCGACCTCACCCTGCTCGCGCCGGAGAGCCTCTCCATCTCGGACCTCTTCCTGTACGTCCAGAGCATGCGCGAACGGGGTCAGGTCGACGAGTCCTACCGGCTGCGGCTCTGGCGACTCCTGGGGTTGCCGCTCTCCACGGGCGCCATGCTCCTGCTCGCGATCCCGTTCACCTTCGCCCTGGGCGGTTCCAGCTCGGGACTGCGGATGGCACTCGGGTGCATGGTCGGCGCGGCTGGCTACGCACTCGACAGGATCGGCGGGCACATCGGAATGCTCGGCGGCGTGAGCGCGGTCCTGACCGCCCTCGCGCCGGGTGCGATCATCCTCGTGGTCGCCGCGATCCTCATGCGACGGGTGCGGTGAGCGCCGGCCGCTCGGACCGCCGGCCGGGCAACACGACCGTCCGCTCCGATTCGTGGACGAACCGATCCTCGTGGCCATCGAAGCGTCGCGTCGTCACCGTGAGCTCCCAGCCCTCCGCCGCCTGCCGCAGCGAGCAGAGGTTGTAGCGCGCGCGCCACCCACGGCCGTTCCCCATCGCCGAGGACGAGGGCACTCCGATCGAGGGCGCCGTTCCGCCCGGCACGGGGACCGTGGTCCACGAAGCGCGGTGCGTATGGCCGTGCAGGACGAGCTCCACGCCCTCCCGGGCGACCACCGCGCGGAACTCGCCCGAGTCGACGAGTCCCTTCCGCGCGGACGTCTCGCCGCGCGAGGTGGGGTGGTGGATCAAGATCACCCGACACAGCCCCGCTTCGCGCGTCTCCGCGAGGAGCAGAGCCAGGCGCCGAAGCTGATCCGGGCCGATCGTGCCGGTCGCGAGGAAGGGCAGCGAGGGGCGCGCCGTCGACACTCCGATCAGGCCCACCCCACCCCGCACGCGCAGGTATGGGAAGGCGTCATCCGACGAGCCCTCGGACCGGCAGCTCGCGTCCAGGTCCGAGTCCATGAACTCGCTCCAGAGGTCGAGCGATCGGGGGATGGCCGACCGCACGTAGGCATCGTGATTGCCGGGGACGACGCTCACGGACGAGGGCGCTCCCAGCTTGTGCAGCCAGGCTCGCACCTGCCGGTACTCGTCGGGCAGCCCGATGTGCGTCAGGTCGCCCGTCACGACCACGTGGTCGGGGCGCTGCTCCGCGAGGTCCGCCAGCAGAGCGTCGAGCACTTCCCCGCGGTGTTCCGTGCGTCGGTGGAGGCGCCACGACAAGTAGCCGAGGATGCGCTTGCCCATGACGTCGCGTGCCCTCATGCCGGTCGGGGTCGAGAGGTGCGGATCGGAGAGATGGGCGAGCGTGAAGCTCTCGGTCGTTCGTGCGGACGTTCGGGCGTTCATGGGGCTTCCGGTGGCCGACCACCTTGGAGCGGGTGGCCTGGAACCCTACAATCGTATCCGACGACTTACGTCGCTTCAGCTCCCGTGTTCGCCGGGAGGCATTCGAGTCCACCACCACTGGGATGACCCCCCGCTACCGAATCGTCTCCGAATCCCCGGTTCGGATCTGGGGGCTCACCTGCGCGGAGCGCCTGCGGCGTCAACTCGCGCGGAGAGGGGCGCGGGAGGCCGCCGCGGATCAGCCGGAGCCCTCCGGCGCTGAGAGCGTGCTGCTCCTCGACGGTGGTCACCTGTTCGACGCGCGCGTGCTCACGGCGCTCGTGGATGCGCCGGGTGTGGTGCTCCTCGGCTCGGGCAGCTCGGCCCGGAGAGCCGTCGCGGCGCACGTCGCACCGGCCGTGGCCGACGCCGCGCTCGAAGTGCTGTGCGGCGAGCGGGATCCGGACACCGTCGAAGGTGTGACGGTCACGCGCCCGGAGACGCTCGCTTCCGCCTTCGACGCGCGGCTGCTGCGTTCCAGCTCGCCGACGGTCCTCGCCGTGTCGCCGGAGAACCGGCGCGCGCTCGAGGACCGGCTCTTCGGTGCCTCCTACAAGGGGGTGACCGACTTCGTGACGAAGTTCCTGTGGCCGAGGCCGGCGCGCGCGGTCACGCGGCTATGCGTCCGACTCGGCGTCAGCCCGAACATGGTGACCGCGGTCGGCCTGATGCTCGTCTTCGCCGCGTGGTTCCTGTTCGCGCGCGGCGCACTCGGGCTCGGGCTCCTCGCCGCCTGGGCCATGACCTTCCTCGACACGGTCGACGGCAAGCTCGCGCGCGTGACCGTCGCCTCGAGCCGCATCGGGCACGTGCTCGACCACGGTACGGACATCCTCCACCCGCCGTTCTGGTACCTGGCCTGGGGGCTCGGGCTCGCCACTTTCGAGCCGCTCACGCCCGGGCTCACGTTGCACGGGGCGATCATCATCCTGTTCGTGGGTTACGTCGTGGGACGACTCGTGGAGGGCTCGTTCCAGGTCTTCCTCGCGGGCTCGGGGATCTTCCTCTGGCGACGATTCGACTCGTTCTTCCGGCTGGTCACGGCGCGGCGCAATCCGAACCTCTGCTTGCTCACGACGAGCCTCCTCCTCGGGCGCCCGGAGCTCGGGCTCGAGGCCATCACCTGGTGGACCGCGGTGACGTCGCTCGTGCTCCTCGTGCGGCTCCTCCAGGCGTTCCTCGAACGCGCGCGGGCCGGTTCGAAAGAGCCCCTTCGGTCGTGGTTGCTCGACGTGGACATCGAGCGCGACGACTCGCTGGCGGTGCGGTGGTTCGCGCCGCGCCAGGCCGTGCCCGCCGCCGAGGCGGACCGGGCGGCAGAGGTCGAGAGCGGTTCGCACAGCAAGGTGGAGGGGTGAGCGGGGGCACGGGGGACGGGCCGCGCATCGGCGTCCTCACGAACCCGCGGAGCCGCCACAACCGCCTCGCAGGCGTCCACGCACTGGAGCCGCTCCTGGCGCGGTATCCGCGGGCGCTCCACCGGGTGGCGGCGTCGAGGGACGATATCTGGGCCGCGCTGGCGGCGTTCGCCGCGCTGGGCGTGGACGTGGTCGCCATCAACGGCGGCGACGGCACCGTGCACACCGTGCTCGACGGTCTCCTGGATCGGGAGATCTTCGACGAGCTGCCGCTCCTCGCCGTGCTCCCCGGCGGGCGTACCAACATGACCGCGAACGACGTCGGCGTGCGCGGGGGCAGCTCCCGACGCGCACTCGAGCGCCTGCTCGCTTGGAACGGGTCCGGGGACGCCTCCGCGGACGTCACGAGCCGACCCGTCATCCGGGTCGAGGGCGACAGCGATGGTCGGCCGCGGCACGGGTTCTTCTTCGGGACCGCGGGGCTCTATCAGGCAACGGTGAACTGCTGGGCCTTCCGCGAGGCGAGCCGCATCCCGGGCATGAAGACGGGGCTCGGCACCGCCGTGTCCATCGGGCGGCAGCTCGTCGGCCACCTCTTGCGGCGCGGGCCGATCGCTCCGACGCCCATCGGGGTGCAGTTCGACGGCGAGGCGCGCACCGATGGGGAGTACCTCATGCTCATCGTCACCACCCTCGACCGGATGGCGCTCGGCCTGCGTCCGTTCTGGGATGATCGGCCCGCACCGCTGCGCTTCACGGCGGTGGCATTCGCCCACCGCCACTTCCTGCGGGCGGTGCCCGCGCTCCTGCGCGGCAAGCCGAACGGGGTCCTGAAGCCCGAGCACGGCTACTCGAGCAGGAACGCGCACAGCGTCGTGCTGGAGCTCGCGAGCGGATGCATGCTGGACGGCGAGATCGTCCAGCCGCGGCCGCACACCCCGATCCACCTCACCGCTAAGCACACCGTTCGGTTCCTGCGCCCGTGAACACGACCCGCGCTCCCCGATCGGACCCCGAGCTCGCGGCCCTCGTCGCGCGGGAGCTCGAACGGGCCCCGTCGCCCGCGGCGCGCGCGCTCGCGGATGAGATCCTGCGGCGGCACGGGGGCGCCTGCCGTGCGATCCTCTACTACGGCTCGGGGCTCCGGGCCGGCGACGAAGGCGACGTCGTGCTCGACCTGCTCGTCGTCGTCGACGCGTACCGCGGGTTCTACACGCGACGTGGGCACGCGCTCCTGAACGCGGTGCTGGCCCCGAACGTCTTCTATCTCGAGACCACCCTCGGAGAGCGAACCGTCCGCGCCAAGTACGCCGTCGTCTCGGGGGCGCATCTCGCGCGCGGCACGTCGCCGCGGACCCTCCAGGTGTACTGGTGGGGTCGCTTCTCGCAGCCGTGTCTGCTCGTCCACGCGCGCGACGCCGCCGCGCGGTCGGCCGTGACGCTCGCCCTCGCGCAGGCGGTCGCCACGTTCATCGCCCGTGCGATCCCGCTCGTGCCGAACGAGTTTCACGCGGCCGAGCTGTGGCAGACGGGGCTCGCCGCGTGTTACGCCACGGAGCTGCGGGCGGAGCGCCCGGGAAACGCGCGCGGCCTCGTGGAGCTCACCGGCCGGCGCTCCGAGAACATCACGCGCGCGGCGCTCGTGCACTCGCGCGAGCTCTCCCTGCCGATCGGAGACATGCGCGTCTCGGACGAGCCCGCGGGTGCACGGTTTCATTCGAGCGTGACGCCGGCGGAGCGGCGACGGTCCCGCTTCATCTGGGCCGTGCGCCGCGTCCATGGCAAGGCGCTGCACCTCCTGCGCCTCGTGAAGAGCGCCTTCACCTTCGAGGGCGGCGTGGACTACCTGCTGTGGAAGATCGAGCGCCACTCGGGCGTGCGCGTCGAGCCCTCGGCGCGCGTCCGGCGGCACCCCCTGATCTTCGGCTGGGCGACGCTTTGGAAGCTGCGGCGCCTCGGCGCGTTCCGCTGAGTGCGCCGTGTGTTACGCAGGGTCGTGATGGTCGGTCTGACCGGAAGCAGACGAGCCAGGAATGCAGCGAGCTCTTGACTCGAACCACTAGCAGCCCGTTGAAAAAATCCCTACTGCGACTTCGCCCTCTCCGCCGCCGCTGCGTCGGGCTCGCCGATCCGTGCTCGACGGCCCTACAGGGCCGCCTCCGCCGTCTCGGCTTCACCCTCCTTGCTGCGACGAAGATGGCTTTGTCTCGCTACGGGCCTTTTTCAACGGGCTGCTAGGACGGCTCCGGGACCTCGCTCGGCTGGGGTGAGCTGCCGCGCATCAAGCTGACGCCCCCGTGCTCGAGGCGGTAGACGACGTCGGCCTGATCGACGAGCCCCGTCTGGTGGGAGATGGCGAGGATCGTGAGCTCGCCGCACAGGCCCGCGAGCGTCGTGCAGATCTCCGCCTCCATCGCGGGGTCGAGGCCGCTCGTGGCCTCGTCGAGGATGAGCAGCTTCGGGCGGTGGACCAGGGCGCGGGCGATGGCGATCCGCTGGCGCTGGCCGCCCGAGAGCCGCGCGCCGCGTTCTCCGACCGACCACAGCATCCGGTCCGGGAGCTCCGCCACGAACTCCCAGGCGCCGGCGGCGCGCAGCGCGCGCTCCACGTCCTCCGCGCCGAGCGCCGGGTCGCCCAGGGTCACGTTCGTCAGGATCGAGTCGTGGAGGAGCATCGTCTCCTGGGGCACGTAGCCGAGCATGCGGCGCCAGGCGTGGACGTCGAGCTCGGAGAGCTTCGTGCCGTCCACGACCACTTCGCCGCGCTGGGGGCGGAGGAGGCCGGTCACGAGGTCTACCAGCGTCGTCTTGCCCTGCCCGGAGGCGCCGACGATGGAGGTCCACTGACCGGCCGGAACGGTGAGTGAGACGTTCCTGAACACGGACTGCCCCGCGTAGGAGAAGCTCACGTCGTCGAGGCGGATCTCGTGCTGAAACGTCGGCGTCTTCGTTCCGAGCTCCGGTTCGCGCTCGCGTTCGGCGCTGCGCAGCTCGTTCTGGAAGGACCAGTAGGCGCTCTCGCACGCCACGAGGTTCTGGTACTGCCGTTGGACTCTCCCCATCTTGCTCATGATCTTCGACAGGAGGAGCACGAGCACGGTGATCTCCACCAGCGGCAAGTGCCAGAGCTGGATCGCCGCGAAGATTCCGAACAGGAGGATGCCCGTGATCAGCGGTTCCTGCAGTGAGCGGAGCGCCTCCTTGCTGAAAATCTTGCGTTGCAAGGCCGCGCTCAGGTCCTGCGTGTCCTCGACGAGCAGCGAATCCGCGAAGCCCTCGCGCCCCATCGATCGGATCGGCTTGACGGACTGGAGGGTGTCGGTGAGGCGCGCGACGAGCGACTTCAGGTACACGGTCTGCTCCGTCCCGGCCTTCCGCGCCATCCGGACCAGGCCGTTCAGGGTCGCCAGTACGACGAGCCCCGCGGCGAGCGCCGTGAGCGTCGCCTGCCAGCTGATCATTAACGCGATCACCGCGGCGACGGCCGCCTGGAACGCCTGGGCCACGACGGTCGCACCGTGCTTGTACGCCATCGAGCTGCGCATCGCTTCCGTGCCGACCGCGTTGGCGAGCACTCCGATCGGCCGGTGGACGTAATACTCCCAGCGCGAGGAGAGCAGCGCCCGCAGGAGCGAGAGGCGGAGGTCGGTCGCGACGTGGGCGACGGTGTAGCTGACCTGGCGGCTCGCCAGGAGCATCAACACGCTCTTCAACACGAGCCCGCCCAGGATGATCGTGATCAGGGCGCCCATGCTCGGCGTGATGCCCATGGAGGCGAGCAGCGCGACGAGCTTCTCGCTGAGCCAGCTCTTCTCCTCGCCGCCCATGCTACCGAGGAGCGGCAGGACCGTCCCGAGGCTCAAGCCTTCGGTCAAGCCGGCCAGAATGATGGCGAGCAACGTGAGCGCGCTGCGCCCGGGGTAGGCGCGCGCGAAACCGAGGAGGAGTCGCACGACGGTGGGTCAGGCTCGCCGCGGTCGCAAGCCGACGAGGCGGCGCGCGCGGTCGACGGGACTGACGCGGTGGATCACGACGATGAAGACGCGGCGCATGCGGTCCTCGGGACACTGGAGCGGGCGCACGCCGTGCCACGAGTTCTTGCGGCGGATGAACAGGAAGCTCTGGTTGCCGAGCGCCTCCGCGGCGATCTCCCGGTCGAACTCCTCGAAGGGCGGCGCCGAGCGCCGATCGAGCCGACCGCCGTCGTCGAGGACCAGGGTCTCTCCGCCCCAGGCGGGCTTCCAGTCGTCCGAGTTGAAGTAGAAGATGTGCGAGCCGAGCTTGTGATGCGCGTCGCAGTGCGGCGACACGGAGCAGCCGCGCGGCGTGTAGTGCCAGTGGAACAGGAGCTCGAAGGCGTCCGAGCCGATCATGCGCCCTAGGAACGCGCGGTAGGCGTCCCCGCGGAGCTCCGCCACGAAGTCCTTCCACGACTGCGCGGCGTCGAGCTCGTCCGCCCACTCGAGGACGTACCGATCGTGGCTGGTCTGCCCGTGCTTGCGATCGCGGCCGAAGCTCGAGTCCATCCGGTCCACGCTCGGGAGGTCGGCCCGCAGTCGCCGGTGGCCCGCTTCGGTGAGGAGTCGCTCGGGGTTGACCCAGGGATAGGGCTCGCGCGTCCGGAACGCGGCGGAGTCGACGCGCTCGAGCTGTTCCTGGTCGAGGTACTTCACGGTCGCGGCACCCTATCAAGACGCGGGTCAGGCATCGGAGCTCACGCCTTCGCTCGCGAGCCATGCGCGCGCCTTGCGCCTGCGCCCGACCTTGCGCGCGAGCCTCGTCAAGGCCAGGTGCGGTCGGAACCGGAGGTAGTACCGTCGCAGGGGGACGAGGTCCGCGCCGAAGTCGATGACGAAGGGCTCCCCGGTGTGGACGCTGACCGTCGCGATGCTCTCGTTCGAGACGTCCTCGAAGTGCCGGATCAGGGCGCGCACGCAGTTCAAGTGCGACACCACGAGGACGCTCCGGCCGGCGCGGACCGCGGGGGCGATGGAGTCTTCCCAGAAGGGGAGCGTGCGCGCGAGGGTGTCCGCGAGGCTCTCCGTCGCGGGCAGGTCCCGCCGATCGACGTCCGCGTACAAGGGGTCGGTGCGCAGCTTCGCGAGCTCTTCCCCGGAGAGCGGCGGGGGGGCGACGTCGAAGCTTCGCACCCACCGGAACATCTGCTCCTCCCCGTAGCGCCGCCGCGCTTCTGCCTTCGGGACGCCCTGGAGCACGCCGTAATGGCGCTCGTTCAGGCGCCAGGTCGACTCGATCCGGGCCGCGTCCGGCGTCCCCATCGAGGCCAGCACGATGTCGAGCGTCTCGCTCGCCCGCGAGAGGACCGAGGTGAAGCCGACGTCGAAGCGGAAGCCCTTGCCGGCGAGCAGCCGCCCGGCCTGTTCGGCCTGCCGCCGCCCCGCGGCGTTGAGCGGGACGTCCACCCAGCCCGTGAAGCGCCGTTCCCGGTTCCAGGAGCTCTGCCCGTGGCGGAGGAACACCACCCGGGACACACGCGGGCCCGGGGGGCGCGTGCGAGCGGTCCTAGACATGCTCCATCTCGCGCGCCTCTCGGGCGGCCGGGTCGGCGTGGGCCGCCTCCAGCCCGAACAGCTGCCGGACGCGCCGCGCCACGTGCTCGACCTCGCGCGCCGGCGGCGCAGCGGGCGAGAGCAGAATCGGCGCGCCGAGGCGCCGGACGAAGCCGTCGCGCAGGAGACCTTCGTGCATGAGCTCGAGGTCGCGCGGCGGCTCGACGAACCCGCCTTCGACGAGCCGGGCGCAGAGGCGCTCGAGGCCGCGTTGGGGCCGGACCGTGCCGCGCTTGTTGAGCGGTTGCTCCTGCGAGCGATCGTACACCCAGCGCTGGAACCGACCCTTCACGCCCGACGCGCGCCCCGGCAGGGGGAACATGTAGACGGGCTTCCCCGTCGCGATCGCGTCCGCGAGCATGGACTCGCTCTCGCCGGACACGATGATCACGTCCGCGAGCGCCAGGTACGCGGGGTAGGGATTCCGCTCCTCGGCGGGACGCCAGCGGTGCAGCCTCGACTCGGAGCCCAGGGCAGCTTCGAGCGCCGTGGCGGCCTCGGCGCTCGTTCGGCGGCTCGTGATCGCGAACACGCTGCCTCCGATGTCGCGCGCCGCGGCGATGGACTCCTCACCGAGCCGGCGCGCCGTCGCCGCATCGAGCCGGTACCGACCTATCGATCCGCCGACGAGCAGCGCGACGTGGGGCCGGGGACCGCTGTCGAACAGACCCTGGAATCGCTCGTGGGCCTCCGCCAGCCCCGCGCTCGTGATGGGGTTGATGGGGAGCCGCGTCTCGAGGCGCTTCTTGTGTGGGGGGTAGCGGCAATGCTCGGGCGTGACCACGAGGTCGAACGAATCGGCGACGTGGCCGCCCTTGCGTCCCAGTTGGACGAGGCGCGTGCGCCCGCGGCTCTGCGCGGCGATCCAACGGGCCACCGGCGCGGTCCGGCGGCCGGCGGCGACGACGAGGTCGGGCCAGGGCTCCTCGAGCGCGTCCGATCGTACGCGGTCCACCGTCGCGCGCGTCGCGCCGAGGAGCCGGTCGTGCAGCAGGTGCAGGGACGCGAGCTTCCGGAACGACAGCGCCTTCGTCTCGTAGGGCCAGCCGAGCGCATCGGCGAGTGCGACCGATTGAGCCGTGTGCCCGGGGCGCCCGTCCGAGAGCACCCAGACGACAGGCGGACCGCTGTGCGGCGGTCGCCCGCCGCTGTGTACCGCGAGCCGCTCGCGCCGGGTTTGTGAGCCCGGGGTCGTGAGCACCTCCCAGTGCACTCCGGGGTTGCGCTCACCGGCGGCGGTGAGGCGTTCCGTCCACCATTCGGCGGAGCGCGGACGCGAGCTCGTCCCCGCGGCCGGCGCCACGATGGCGACGCAGGTGCGGGCGCTCGAGAACAGGCCGTCGAGCACCCACGGCACGTCCTCGCTGGGGACCCGGTCGAGCCCGTCCAGGGCGAGCACGGCGTCGCTCGCCGGCGGGACGAGCTCATCCCGCGTGGCCGCGCGCGGGTCACAGCGCGTCACGCGCAATCCGGGCAGGTCGCGCGCGACGTCCACGACTTCGGGTCCGTAGACGAGGAGGCTCTGTACTTCGGCTTCCGCGAACAGCTCCCGCAGTCGTTCCGCGACATCGCGGGGGAGCTCGCGCGGCCCGGACTCCGTCGCGTCGGACGTCGTGCGCGCGAGGCGTGACCGCAGGCGAGCGCTCGGTCGATCGGGCCCGAACAGCTGGAAGCCGGCCGCGTCCGCCTCCCGCTCGAGCGCGAGCCAGACGTGACCCTGCGGGTTGCGCTGGTAGACGTACTGATCGGGGAGCGGCATCCACGGCTGGGTGTGCAGGATCGTGTAGTGGATGAGCCTGGACTGCCCCTCCCGGTACTCGCTGTCGCGCGCGTTCCACGTCGGGTCGAGAGCTCCCATGCGGTCGGGCTCGGCGAGCGCGCGCTCGAGCAGCGCGCGCTTGCGCTCGTGACGCGCACCCGCGAGCGTCCAGACCGAGCTCATGCGCGCGCAGTCCAGGAGCATCACCGAAGTGTCCATGCCCTTGGATCCGCGCGCCGGCAGGGCTAGGAACGCGTGCTCGCCGAGCTCCGTGTCGAACAGCTCGGCGGGATCGGCGAGGTAGATCTGGTCGACGTCGTTGTAGATCGCGCGCCCCTCCCCGCCGGCGAACGCGGGGATCGCGAACCGGTAGCCCGTGAAGCCGGTGAGCCAGCGGCGCCGGTCGAAGCCACGGAGATCGCGCATGAGATAGATCTCGTAGACGCGCGCGGGATCGCGGACTCGCTCGATCGACCAGACGAAAGTGCGCTCGGCGCGATGCTGGGCCGGCTCCGTACCCAGGAAGACGCGCACGGGGGGCTTCGAGGAAGGTGCGAATCCGGGGCGCACCCCGAGCACGACGCGGTCCGGTCGCTCCGGCGCGTCGCAAGGCAGCCCGGACTCGGGCGTGTGCCCGAGCCTTGCGATCAGTCTCCTGGCATGGTGCAGAGCCATGATATCGTCCGGGGTCAAGTGTCCTGACGGCAGGACACTAGCGGGGTTCCGCCCCAGCCCGGACGGGGCATGCTGGGGCGCACGGGAGGGACGCGTGCCAAGAGCCGGACGGCTCTCCGAGCCGATGGATTCGCGCTCTCCGCTACCCGACGATCCGCAGGATCATCGTGACCGCACTTGGTTCGGCCTTCGGCCTTCTCCAAGCGCTGACGCGGCCCCGTGCGCGAGGATGTCTGCGACGCTACGGCGGCTATGCCGCCGCACTCGCCTGCACGGCGAGCGCTAGAGGCCTCGAGGGAGAAACTTGACTCGAGATTCAACGTCGCGGACCCTCTAGGCCTCTAGCCCGGTGAGCTCTTCATGACGCCGCCGAGGAGGGCGACGAGCGCGTCTCCGACCTGGTCGATGTCCGCGGCGCTGTGCGCGGCGGAGAGGCTCAGCCGCAGGAGCGAGATGCCGTTGGGCGCGGCCGGCGGCAGGACGAGGTTGAGGTAGATCCCGCGCTCGAGGAGCTCCTTCCACGTCTCGACGGCGAGTGCGGGGTTGGACAGGAGGATCGGGACGACGGGACTGGGCGGCCGGTCCGGGCGCTCCAGCCGTTCGAGGTGGCCCGCGAGCCGGCGGACGTTGTCCCACAGGCGCGTCCGCAGCTCAGGACGCTCGCGGAGGTTCGTGAGCGCGGCGCGGGTACAGGCGACGACGGAAGGGCAGGGGGACGCCGTGAACACGAACGGACGCGACGAGTAGCGCAAGAGCTCGAGCTCGTCGTGATTGCTCACGCAATAGCCCCCCGTCGTGCCGAGGCTCTTGCTGAACGTGCCCACCACGAAGTCGACCTCCGCCTCCACGCCGGCTTCCTCCGCGACGCCGCGCCCGGTCGCGCCGAACACACCCAGGGAGTGCGCCTCGTCGACGACGAGGAAGGCGCCGCTCTCGGCCTTGACCGCGGCGATCCGCGCGAGGTCCGCCCGGTCGCCGAGCATGCTGTACAGCCCTTCGACGACGATCAGTGCATCGCTCGCGCGCGACCCCAGGCGCTTCAGGCGCCGGTCCAGGTCGGCGGCGTCATCGTGACGGAACCGGAACACTTCGGCGCCGCTCATCCGGCAGCCGTCGTAGATGCTCGCGTGGCTGTCCGCGTCGATGATGATGACGTCTCCGGGTCCCGCGAGCCCCATGAGGACCCCCAGGTTCGCGCTGTAGCCGGTCGAGAACACGACGCAGTGCTTGCGGCCGAAGAAGTCGGCGAGCTCCCGCTCGAGCGCGGCGTGTCCGGCGTAACTTCCGTTCGCCATCCGTGACCCCGTCGTGCCCGTGCCCTCGCGCGAGAGCGCTGCGCGGCCGGCGTCGATGGACTGCTCGTCGAAGGTCAGACCGAGATAGTTGTTCGTGCCGAAGAGGACCGTCTCGCGCCCGTCGATGATCGCGTGCGTGGGGGAGAGGATGCGCTCGATCACGACGCGCCCCGGGTCGATCCCGCCGTGGAACAGGGCCTCGCGGTGGTTCGCGAGCTGCTTGAACTTGTCGAAGAGGGCCATGGCAGCGTCAATGGGTCTTCAGGGCGTCGAGCTCCCGCTCGAGGTCAGCGAGGGTCCGCAGGTTGGGCAGGATGTTCTGTGGGATCGAGATGTCGAGCCGATCCTCGATCTCGAGCAGCACCTCCATGATCTTCATCGAGTCGAGATCGAGGTCGGCGGCGAGCTCGGTGCCCTCGGACAGGCTCACGCCCTTCTCGTCCGCGAACGGACGGAGGACTTCGAAGATCAGGTCTCTCGTCTCTGTGGCTTTCTCGGACAATGTCGGGCTCCGGCTCAGTGAACCTGGGGGACTTCGAGCGGGGCGCCTGTCGCCGGGAAGAGCGTCCGTCGCAACCCTTCTTCGAGGCGCACGGCCGGCTTCCAGCTCGTCGCGGAACGAAGTGAAGTGTCGTCGCACACCCAGTCGGGGTGCCGGAGCTCGCGGACCTTGCCCGGCGTGAGCATGGGCGCGCCGCCGAACAGGCTCCGCGCCACGAGGTTCGCGCCTGCGATCGACGTGGCGACCGGCGCAGGGACGCGCACCCGGCGCGCGCGGCGCCCGGAGAGGAGCGCGACCGCACGGGCGACGTCGTCCCAGGTGTACCCGCCACGCTGTCCGTCGTGCACTTCGTGGACGGCTCCGGTCGCCGCGCCGGCACGCACGAGGTGCGCGATGCACTCCGCGAGGTCGTCGACGAACAGGAGTGAGAAGCGCGCGTCCGGAGGTCCGAGGTCGGGGGCGATCCCGCGCGCCATCCACTCGAAGAGTGGCAGCAGCTCGCGATCACCGGGACCGTAGACGGCGGAGGGGCGCAGGATGGTCCATGGCGCGCTGCCCGTCGCTTCGGCCTCCTCGGCGAGCGCGGTCTCCGCGGCGCGCTTGCTGGCGGCGTAGGGCGAGAGCTGCGGCTCTCTGGCGGCGAGGGAGGAGAGCGCCACGAGGCTCTGCTGCGCGCTCTGCCGCGCCACCACGCGCGCCAGTCGGCGCGTGCCCGCGACGTTCGTGGCCCGGAACCCGGAGCTGCGGCCCCGCACCCGTCCGGCACAGTGGACGACGGCCCGCGTGCCGGCGACGAGGCGCTCGAGCGCGGGATCCTGTGCGAGGTCTCCGACGATGACCTCCACCCCGCGCCCGGCCCGGTAGGTCTTCGCGGCTCGCGGACGCACGAGCACCCGGACCCCGTACCCGAGGGCGGCGAGTCGTCCAACCAGCGCCCGACCGATGAAGCCTGTGGCGCCGGTGACGGCGATCGTCTCGATCTGTTTCACGGGCACGAGGGAACTCGGAGCGGAACTCGGGAGCGGGTCGGGAGCCCGCAATTCGGCGCATCCTAGCGAGCCAGGCCCCGGGCCGCCGAGAAAATAGTCCGAGTGGGCGCCGGGTCAGCGACCGGCGAGCCGGACGACGCCGGGGCTGACGGAGCCCTGCCGCGCGAGCGGCTCGGCCCGGTGGGGGTAGAGCGTCCCCCGTTGCTCCCTGCGCTCCTCGAATTCCCTGCGAGCGGCGCTCCGTGAGAGCTTCCCGGACGAAGTGCGCGGGAGGATTCCGACGCCCACGAACTCCACGACGCAGTCGAACCCGAAGGCCCGCATCACGGACGCCTGGAGGCGATCCGCCAGCGCCGCGAGCTTCTCTTCGTCTTGCTCGCGGGATTGCACGACGATCACCGCCTCATCGCCCTCGGGGCCGTTCGTGGCGAAGGCGAGCGCGCCGCCCAGGCGCAAGTCGAGCTCCTCCTCGGCCAGGATCTCGAGGTCCTGCGGCCAGACGTTCCGGCCCTTGATGATGATCAAGTCCTTGTGGCGTCCCGTGATCACGAGGCTCTCCCCCGTCCAGTATCCGAGGTCGCCCGTGTTGAGCCAACCGTCGGGCGAGAGCACCTCGCGCGTCGCCTCTTCGTCCCCGAGGTACCCGGACATGTTGCTCGGACCGCGCGCGAAGATCTTGCCGACGCGCCGGTCGGGGAGAGGCTTGCCCGCCTCGTCGCGGATCTCGATCTCGTGCCCGGGCATCGGGCGTCCGCACTCGACGAGGAACCGCACGCCGGCCGGGGCAGCACTGCCCCGTTCGCCGACGCCCTCGCACTCGACGGGCACGGCCTCGCCCTGCTCGAGCCGGTCGCTGTCGATGCGGTCGACGACGACGCCACTGCCGAGCGGGGGAAAGCTCAGGGCGAGCGAGCATTCGGCCATGCCGTAGCTCGGGTGGAACGACCTGGGCTGGAACCCACTCGGGCGGAACGCGTCAGCGAAGGCCGCGAGCGTCGCGGGGCGGATCATCTCGGCCCCGACGCCGGCCACGCGCCACGAGGACAGGTCGAAGCGCGACGCTCCGTCGCCGCGCAGACGTCGGGTGCAGAGCTCGTATCCGAACGGCGGACTGAACGAGATCGTGGCCTTGTTCTCCGAGATGAGGGCGAGCCACTTGAGCGGAGCCATCACGAAGTGCTGAGTCGGCAGGAAGTCGACCGATCGCTGCGCGCTCATGGGCGCCATGACGAGGCCGACGAGGCCCATGTCGTGGTACCAGGGGAGCCAGGACGTGCACCGGTCGTCGTCGTTGAACTCGAGGCTCTCGAGCATGCACTTCAGATTCACGCTGAGGGCTTCGTGCGTGATCATCACCCCGCGCGGGAACCGCGTGCTGCCCGAGGTGTACTGGATGTAGGCGATGTCCGCGGGGTCGGACTCGACCGTTTCATCGCCGTGGGGGAGCTCGCGGAACTCTTCGGGGGTACCCACGAATCGAAGGTCCATGCCGGCGCTTGCTTCGGCCACGATGGGCAGGTACCCGCCGGCCGCCAGCACGACCTTGGCGTCGCTGCTCGAGAGCATCCCGCGCAGCTGGGCGACGTAGGCGTCGTGGCTGCCCGCGTGGATGGACACGGGCAGCGTGACCGGCACGAGCCCCGCGTACTGGCAGGCGAAGAACGCGTGCAGGAACTCCGGCTGGGTCTCGGCCACGAGCGCGATGCGCGAGCCCCGCGGGAGCTTCAGGTCGCGCAGCCGGGCGGCGACTGCCAGCGCCTCCACGCGGAGCAGGCTGTACGGAAGGACCGCCGTGAGGCCCCCGCGCCGGTCGTAGAAGTTGTAGCCCGTCGCCCCCTGCGCAGCGTAGTTCAGGGCCTCACGGAGGCTCGAAAACTCACAGAGGCTGAGCGGGTGCTCGGTCTTCGTCGGTGTCGGGTTCAATCCAGGCTCTCCAAGCTTCGTGCCCCCCTGCCCACCTGGGCACCAGGGGTTTACCAATCGGGCAGAGTCTATGGAAACCCGGAGGGGGGGTTGGGAAGAGAAAATCCAAAAAAACCTGCCGTCAAGCCCCCCTCGAGGGACGCGATTCGGGCGGTCGGACAGCCCGAGGCGGGCCTTCCCCCGGAGCCACGGATCGCGCAAAATGCCCGCTGCGGCCCTCGGGGGCCTTGAGGAATGCTCAGCCTACGGGCTACCCTGCGCGGCCTCGCGCCGCCACGGCAGAGGCGCGGCCCCATCATGATGAAGGCTTCCACGAGACAGCGATCCAAGACGTACCGGCTCGACAAGATCGGGCTGCGGGAGCTGGCGGCGGGGTACTTTCGTCATCCGGCCATCATCACCTACCTGGTGCTCCTCCCGCCGAGCCTCTTCGCGGCGTTCACGGTCGGAGCTGCGGCGTGGCCCGAGCGCCTCGTCAGCCTCGGTCTCGCGGCGCTGCTCACCGTCCTCCTCTATCCCCTCGCCTGGTACCTGCTGCACCGCTACGTGCTCCACGGGGCCTTCCTCTACCGGTCGCGCTTCACGGCCGCGGTGTGGAAGCGCATCCACTTCGATCATCACCAGGACCCCAACGGGCTCGAGGTCCTGTTCGGCGCGCCGCTGTCGACCCTGCCCACGATCGGCGTGCTCCTGCTCCCGCTCGGCTACGCCGTCGGCGGGCCGATCGGGGTCGCCGGCGCTTTCACGACGAGCCTGCTCGTGACGCTCTTCTACGAGTACTGCCACTGCATCCAGCACCTCGCATACACGCCGAAGAGCCGGTTCCTCAAGCGCATCAAGCGGCTCCACCTCCTGCACCACTTCCACAACGAGAACGGGAACCACGGCATCACGAACTACTTCTGGGACCGGGTCTTCGGGACGTACTACGACGACGCGCACGCGATGGAGCGGAGTGCGAGCGTCCGCGACCTCGGCTACAACGGGGAGCAGCGGGTGCGCTATCCCTGGGTGGCGCGGCTGACCGAGGAGGCCGCCGGCAAGACCGGCTGAGGCTTCGCCGGCCGCTCCCGCGCGTGACGGATCGAATCGTGCCCCCGGTCCGGATCCTGCCCGTCGACACGCGCCGCCTGCGCGCTCGATTCGTCGACCTGCCGCGGGGGATCTACGCCGGCGATCCGGCCTGGGTCGAGCCGCTCCGCGTCGAACGCCTCCGCCACCTGTCGCGAAAGAATCCCTTCTTCGATCACGCGACCGGGGCGCTCTGGATCGCCGTGCGCGGCGATCGCGCCGTGGGCCGGATCAGCGCCCAGATCGACCGGCTCCACGTCGAGCAGCATGGCGAAGAGGCCGGGTTCTTCGGGATGCTCGAGGCCGAGGACGATCAGGAGGCGTTCGCCGCGCTCCTCGGGGCGGCGGAGTCGTGGCTCCGCGAGCGCGGGATGCGCCGGGTGCTCGGGCCGTTCAACTTCTCGATCAACGAGGACTGCGGGCTCCTCGTCGCGGGCTTCGACACGCCGCCGCAGGTGATGATGCCCCACGGCCGGCCGTTCTATCCCGAACGCGTCGAGGCGTGTGGCTATTCGAAGGTGAAGGACCTCCTGGCCTACCGCCTCCCGGCGGATGTCGAGTGGCAGCGCGGCACGGTCGCCAAGAAGACCCCGAAAGGACTGCACCTCCGGCCACTCTCGAAGAAGCACATGGCGCGCGACATCGGCATCGTGCGCGACCTGTTCAACGACGCCTGGTCACAGAACTGGGGCTTCGTGGCGTTCACCGATGAGGAGCTCCAGGATCTCTCATTCGTGCTGAAGCACCTCGTGCCCGCGGACTTCGTGTGGTTCGCGGAGCGGCGCGGCGAGCCCGTCGGCTTCGTCGCCGCGCTCCCGAACGTGAACGAGGCGATCGCCGACTTGCACGGACGCCTGTTGCCGTTCGGTTGGGCGAAGCTCCTCTGGCGCTTGAAAGTCCGCACACCCCGCACAGCGCGCATCGCCCTGCTCGGCCTCCGGAGCGATCTCCAGAGGAGCCTCGGCGGGGCGCGCGTCGTCTTCAGCCTCCTGGGCGTCGTGCAGAAGGCGTTCGTCCGGCGCGGTGTGCGGGCGGTCGAGCTCTCCTGGGTCCTGGAAGACAACCACGCGATCCAGGGGATCATCGGCACCTTCGCCGCCGAGCCGTACAAGCGCTATCGCATCTACGCGAAGGAGCTCGCGTGACGGCCGGTTTCACGGCCATCGTGCTCGCCGGCGATCGCGGCGCGGGCGACCCCGTCGCGCGCGCAGCCGGATCCTCGTGCAAGGCGCTGGCCTCGGTCGGCGGCCGCCCCATGGTCCTGCGCGTGATCGATGCGCTGCGCGCCTCGGAGGCCGTCGCGAGCGTGCTCCTGGTCGGACCCGAGCGCAGCCGGCTCGAGGGCTGCGAGGAGCTGCGCGAGCTCGTCGCGGCCGGCACCGTGCGGTGGATGGCGACCGCGGCCTCGCCGGCCGCGAGCGCGTTCGCCGCCTTGGAAGCGATCCCCGCGAGCACGCCCGTGCTCCTGACGACGGCGGACCACGCGCTGCTCGACGCGGCGATGGTCGATCACTTCTGCGCGGCGGCCCGCGCGAGCGGCCGCGACGTCGTCGCGGGCGTCGCCGCGCACGAGGCGGTCGTCGCGGCCTGCCCCGGCGTGCGTCGGACCGCCCTGCGATTGGCGGGGGAGAGCATCTGCGGCTGCAACCTGTTCGCGTTCCTCACCCCGAACGGGCGCGACGTCGCGGACTTCTGGCGGCGCGTCGAGGCGCACCGCAAGCGGCCCCTGCGCGTGGTCGGGATCCTGGGCTGGCGGGCGGTCCTGCGCTACGCCCTCGGACGGCTCTCGCTCGCGGAGGCGCTCGCGCATCTGTCGCGCCTGACGGGCCGCGACCTGGGAGTCGTGCGCATGCCCTTCCCCGAGGCCGCCGTCGACGTGGATACGCCGGAAGACCTCGCCTACGTGAGGGCGCGGCTCGCTGGTGAGCGCACGTTAGGGGGGTAGCCGTTCACTCCGGCCCTCTCCCTTTCCGTTCCGTTCCCTTCCTGCCCTTCCTGTCTTCCTGCTATGTCCTCTTCTGGTCAGGCATGGGCGG
>SMVQ01000284.1 GCA_004357655.1 Planctomycetota bacterium | reverse complement strand
GTTCGGGTAGAAGAACCGGTCGCCCGAGAGCGACACACCCGACAGAAAACCGTTGTAGAGGATGCGTGCCAGGACATCGACGTACTGCGCGTCGCCGTGCAGAAGGAACATGCGCTGGTTGAAGAGCGCGAAAGCGATCGCCGCGCAGGTCTCGTCGTAGGCCGTGGCGTTGGGCAGCTCGTAGGGTGCGCCGAAGCTCTCACCGCCGCGCCGCGCGCCGACACCGCCGGTCACGTGCATCTTGCATGAGGTGATGTCGGACCAGATGCGGTCGATGGCCGCGGTGTAGCGCTGGTCGCCCGTGAGCGCCGCCATGTCGGCCATCGCCGCGTACATGTAGCCGGCGCGCACCGCGTGCCCCACGGCCGCTTCCTGCTCCGTAACGGGCTGGTGGTCCTGGCAGTACTCCCCGTAGAGCTCGCGCTGGCTCGCCCGGCCGCGCGTGTCGAGGAAGAACCGCGCGAGGTCGAAGTAGCGCACCTCTCCGGTCAGGCGATAGAGCTTCACCAGTCCGATCTCGATCTCCTGGTGGCCCGGGACCTCGACGCGCTGGCCTTCGCCCGGCCCGAAGACCCTCGCGATCAGGTCGGCGTTCTTCAGGGCGACGTCGAGCAGCGCGCGCTTGCCCGTCGCGCGGTGATGCGCGACCGCGGCCTCGTACAGGTGGCCGACGTTGTACAGCTCGTGATTCGAGCGCAGGTTCGACCAGCGCTCGGGTCCGGTGAATCCGTCGTTCACGCCGAGCGTGCGCGCCGTGTACAGGTAGCCGTCGTCCTCCTGCGCGGCCGCGATCTTCACGATGAGCTCGTCGAGGTACGCATCGAGCTGCGCGTCCGGAGCCAGCGCGAGGCTGTAGCTCGCGCCCTCGATCACCTTGTACACGTCGGAGTCGTTGTACGGGATGCCCTGGAACCCGCCCTCCTCGAGCCCCCCCGCGCGCGCGAAGTTCGCGATCCGCCCCGTCGCCTCGCACTTCTCGAAGTCGTACCGGACGGTGACGTCGCGGTTCGTCCGCACCCGCGGCCCCCAGAACCCACCCTCGATGGCGACGCTGGAGAAGGGCACCGGGCGGATGGGGTAGTCCATCGTGGATTGGGCCGTGGCGGCGGCCGCGAGGGGGAGCAACCCCGCGACGGTCGCCACCGCGAGGCGGCACTGTCCGAGCTCGCGCGGTGGGTCGATCATCGGGGTCATCATCGCTCTCCGTTGGCATGCCCTGGTTGGGAGCCGTGATTCTAGCTTCTGGCAGAATCCGCAACAGGACAGCCAGGCCCGCACCCCGCTTCGTGCCTGCAAGGAAAACCGGCGAGGTCCCGTGAACGCCATGAACCGGATCCCTGACTCAGCGGGTCGATCGACCGTGGAGCGGCTCGTCCGGCCGAGTACGGTTCCGTGGCCGTTGCCTTCGTCGACGCGCCGGTGATACGCCCCAGGAGCGGGCCTGCGTCGATCGTCGCGCCGGTCTGGCTTCCGCGGAACTCCGGTCGGGACACCCGTCAGCTCCACCGTGGTCGGAGGTGTGGGTGTTCGCGAGAGTGAAGGCCGGTGGATCTCGCCACGATTCCGGATCACTGGAGGCAGATCGTCGCGTCGAGCGAGCCGGCGACTCCCGCGAGCCCCGGGATCGTGAACAGCGTCACGCCGAGGACGATCGGGGGTGGCTGCGGCCCGTCGACGATGACGACCGATAGCCGCATCTGATCGCCCGTCGTCGGCGGGAACTGGGCGTTGCCGAGCTGGCCGGTGACCGACCAGGTGCCGTCCGGCACCGTCGTGGCCGGCACGAGCTGCGTGAAGATCTGGCCTCCGGCGGACGGCGCCGTCGGCTCGACGAGTAGCCAGATCGAGCGTCCGGGCGCGCCGAACACGTGCTCGCTCGTGCCCTCGACGATGAACTGGCAGAGGCCGCCCGCGGGGCAGGCGTACTCGGCGTTCGCGGGCGGATCGATCGTGATCGACGGCGTCGCGGCGAGCGGGTGCGCGGCGAGCCCACCGTCGGTGCTCCCGCCCCAGAAGGGGTCGTAGCCGCGCTCGCCGAAGACGGCCCACGCCGTCGGCGCGACTGCGAGCGCGTTGAAGTAGTCGAACCCGAAGCCGCTCGCGAGCGTCGCGCACGTCGCGACGAGCCCCTCGCCGTCCGTGGACGGCGCGCTGTCCTGCACCGCGCGCAGCACGGCCTTGGCTCCGTCGGCGATCACCGCGAGCCTGGCGCGTCGGGCGGCGACGCGCATCTGGGCGAGGCCTTCGAACCAGACCTCGTTCGAGTCGAAGTCGGAGAACGATGCGCCCGTGACCGGGACACCGCCGAGCGTCGGGCAGCTCGTCGATGCCGTCCATAGCCCGGTGGGCGCGGGCATCGACGCGTACGTCAGCGCGGCGACCCACTTCGGGCGACCGAGTGCGAGGAGCCCCCATGTGTGTGTGTCGAGCGGTACCGGACTGGGATTCGTGAGCACGCCTCCGCCGAGCGTGCCCGTGAACATCCTCCCGGTCAGCGGATCGAACTTCGACTCGGCGAAAATCCGGGCATGGCGCGCGCCCTCGAGCACGACGGACGCCTGGAGACCGCCGGAGCCGGGGAGGTGCGGGGCGAGCCGCCGGAGCGCCGCGACGAGGTCGAGGCAGTGCTCGGTGCTGACGATCGAGCTGCCCGCGTCGAGGAAGAACCCGCCATAGCCGGTGTTCGTGTTCCTGATCTGGTTCGCCGGGTCGAGCAACCGACTCGCGGCGCGCTCCGCGGCGTCGCGCCAGGCGACGTTCCCGAGTCGCTCGAAGCCCTCGATCCAGGCGAGCATCACCCATGCCTGGTTGCCCGTGCTCGACGCGCCCGAGAGCACCCCGAGGGTGTCGCTGGCCACGAGGTCGGGCACGGCGCCGCTCGCGGTCTGCACGGTGACGAGTGCGTCGAGGATCGCGGCTGCGCGCGCCTCGTGGTCCGGTGTGCCCGACGCCAGGAAGGCGAGCGCGGCCAGCGCGTTGTCGTACACGAATGCCGGGTGCGAGTTGAGGAACCCGAGAAAGCCGGCGGGAAGCCCGGCGTGTGGGCGGTAGGACTCCAGCATCCCGGTGGCGGGGTGCTGCTGTGCCCCGAGGAACGCCAGGAGGCGTAGCTCGGTATCCCGCAGCCGGCTCGAATGGGGGGCGTGTGTCCCGCCGGGTGCGACTTGCGCGACGGCGGGGCCGGCGAGCAGGCCGCCGAGGACCGAGATTGCGAGGGCGGCGTGGGGAGCCATGGGATCTTGCTCTCGTCCTGACCTCAGCCGCCCAGTGTACCCCAATTGTTCGGGTGGCGGGTTGGGACGGAGGATGGTGAAACGTGTCGGTCGTTGGTGGTGAAGGCCTCGTCCTGAGAGGCACACTCGTAACGCGCGGCTCGGTGCTCTCCGTTCCAAGAAGTGAGCGAGGTAACCTGACGGGCCGATGCACTCGGACCGGACTTCGGCCGGCCGCTGATCGGCAAGGCATCGCCGGTACGGGGCGGCGTTTCGCGGGCTCGCGCGGTGAGTCAGGCTTCGGAGCCGTTCTACTTGCGCCCGCGCGAGCCAGGGAACCGCTCGCAGGCGGTCAGTTCGCGCCGAGCTCCGCGAGGAGCGCGACGACTGCGGCCTGTCCCTTCTCGGTGGCCATCGCCGAAGCGGTCGCGCCGTTCTTGTCGGCGAGGTTCGGGTCGGCACCGGACTCGAGCAGCAACCGCACGATGCCGGGCTGCCCCTTGCGCGCCGCGTCCATCAGCGCCGAGCCCCCGTCGTGGGCCAGGAAGTCCACGTCGAGACCCTCGGCGGCTGGAGCGCTGGGGGGCCGGCGCGCCAGCCTGATTCACTCGAGCCGAAGCGTGCCCGCCCAGCGCCGCCATTTCGCGCGTCCGACGACGTCCGAGCGCCCGGTGACTTGGAACATCTGCAGGCGCTTCGACTCGAAGGCCGTCCGGCCCTCGAGCACGACGTGCGTCATGTTCGTCGCGCACCATCGGGCTTCGGCGCCTTGCCGCCGGACGATGGCGAGGTCGGCGTCCGTCGCGAGCCCGCCGGCGGTGATCCGGCCGCGCGCGGGGTCGTAGCGCGGCCGGACGTTCTCCAGGGCGAGGCCGAGGCCCAGGTCCGTCTTGACGCAGATCGTCGTGTTCGGGCCGCCCTCGCGCTCGTCGCTGCGCAGGACGATCGTGACGGCGCGGCCGGCAGGCGAGGTGGGAAGCAACCGGATGCGGCCCGCGAGCTCCGCCGGGTCCGTGTCCGGCGCGACGGAGGCGAGGACCGTGACGAAGGTCTCGAGCTCGCCCAGCGAGTAATCGCGGGTGCGCGTCGCGTGCAGCACGTGCTCGGGTTGATTGTGGCGGCGCAGCGGGAAGGTGGGAGGGATCGTGTCGGGGCGATCCGGGAACAGGACCAGCAGCGCGCGATTCGCGGGCAGGGCCTTGCCATCGATACTGTCGTTCGCGCACAAGGCGTACCCCGGCCCACGCGCCGCGATTCGCTGCGCGGCCCAGAGCGTGGAGAACGTGTACGTCCCCGGCGTGGTGACGCGCACGGTGTCGACCACGACGACGAGCTCCGACTCGTGCGGGAACACGAGCGTGCGGTCCCACTCGTAGCCCAGCTCGGCGTCCGTCATTCGCGTGCGGCTGTAGTCCGTGCCGCCGAACGAGTCGAAGGCGACGAAGTCGATCTCCTCCGTGCGCACGGGCCGGTACGCGCCGGCATTGCGAAGGAACGCGAGCGTGCCCTGACCCGGCTCCGGAGCGCCGCGCCGCGCGACGAGGCGGTTGTGGAAGATGTCCGCGCGATACGCTCCGAACGGACCGCTGGGCGCGCGCTCGCGGTAGCCGGCCTCGTGCAGGAGCACCGAGCCCTCGTGCATGAAGAGCACGATCGAGTTCGCGTCGGAGTGGCCGTGGTGCGCCTTTTCCTCTTCCACGGCGAGGGTGTGGCGCAGGTTGTCGCGTTGGCGCCGGGCCCAGTCGCCTTCGTCGCGGTAGTTCAGGAGGAGGTAGAAGTCGCCCGCGCCGCGCAGCACCACCTTCTTGCCGATGACGGCGTCGAGCACGGGCCCCGACGTGAGCGTCGGTGCCCTCGGCACCAGGGCGGGGTCGATCAGGTCAGCGAGCAACGCGTACGACCTGGCGCGCCCGAGGCCTGGACGCTCGGGATCGAACGGACCGAGCGCGGTGTACGCGCGTTCGGCGGCCCACTTCAGCTCCGGGTCTCCGAGCTCGGCCGCACCCCACTCGAGGCAGATGTAGGCGCGCGCGAGTCCGCCCCTGTCCCACCAGGCGTCGCCGAAGTCCGGGAGCGTGCCGCGTGGGGTGAGAAGCTCGAGCAGGTAGCGCAGGTACCAGCGGACCTGCACGGTGTCGAACACCTCGGAACCGCCGTAGCGCATGACTGCGAGCAGCCAGATGGGATGGTAGATCTGCGCGTCCTCGATCTCCCAGCGCCCGAGGCTGTCGGCGGCGAGCACCTCGGCCAGCCTGCGCCAGCGCGCCGCGTCCTCATGCTCCGGCAACGCGCGCGCTGCGAAGAGCAGGCTCTCCGCGCGCAGCATCGCGCGGTTGTGCGCGCCCCATTCGGGGAACACGAAGACGAACTCCGCGCTCGCCGCGATCGCCGCCTCGACCGTGCGCCGGTCGGATGCTTCGAGCGCGCTGCAAGCTTCGATGCGGCCCCACGCCTCGGCGTAGTCGGCGAGATGGAAGAAGCTCGGGACCGGGGGCAGGCCGCCTGTGTACTCGACGCGCGCGGCGCGCAGCTCCGCGGGGACCTCGTCCGTGTAGCGCGCCATGCGTGCCAGGTACTCCGCCGCAGTGCGCGCGTCGTCCGCGTGCCCGTGCCGTTCGTAGAGGAACGCGAAGAGGTACGCGAGCTCGAGCGCACGGCCAGGCGGGTTGTAGCCGAAGAGCTCGGACCAGCTCTCCTCGTCCCCTTCGCGCGGCGTGAGACTCGCGCGCCATCGGTCCTCGATGCCGGGCAGCTCCTCGGCACCCTGGCGCAGCGCGCGCCGGATCACCCCCTCGTCGAAATCACGGCTCACTTGCGCCTGGGTCGATCCGATGAGGACCGCGCCGGCAGCGAGGCACGCGAGCGGGCCCGCCGTGATTCCTTTGCTCGAGCTCATGAATCCTGAGTCCCACCGCGGGCTGTCAGCGTACGCGCTCGAGGAGCCGCGTGAGCAGGGTGTTGCGGGCAGCGGCCTGTTCCACCGCCGGCCCGTCGAGCGCGAGCGCACTCCGCAGCTCGGCCAGGGCCGTGAGCTCGTCTCCCAGGGCTGCGTACAGCATCGTCAGCGCCATGCGCGTCTGAACGTCTTCCGGTGCGAGCTCCCGGGCGCGCAGGAAGCACAGCACGGCCTGCTCGTCGTCGCCCCCGGCGGCGTTCATCGTGCCCTGGATGAACCAGGCGCGGGAGAGTTCAGGGTCGGCGTCGGTCGCATGGCGCGCGGCCTCGAGCGCCGCGGGAGCATTGCGCCGTCCCATCTCGACCTGGGCGATTCCGAGCCAGGCGAGCGCGCAGTGCTCGTCGAGCTCGAGGGCGGAGCGGTAAGCAGCGAGTGCCGCTTCGGGGTCGGCTGGCATGTGGACGAAGTCGCCTTCCCGCACCCACGGCATGGGGGCCCGCGGATCGAACTGCCTGGCGAGCTCGAGTGATCGCCGCCAACGCTCGAGGCCGAGGCCCCGCTCGAGCTCGGCGACGATCAGGAAGTTCCTGACCGTCACTCCCGGGAGACCCAGGGACCCGCGGTGAAGCTCGAGCGCCTCCGCGTTCTTTCCGCCGGCGGCGAGCAGGTCGGCGAGCGCGTTGCGGGCGGTGATCGCCGCAGGATTCGTCGCCAGAACGGCGCGGTAGGCCGCTTCCGATTCCGCGCGGCGGCCCGCGAGCAGGTAGCCCTCGGCCGTCTGCTGGGCGAGGAGGGCGCGAATCCGATCCTTCGGGTCGGGGCGCTCGGCACGCTCCGCGCCCGGGTCATTGGAGAAGGAGTAACCGAGCGCGGCGAGCGCGGCCCGCACGTCGGGATCGAGCTCGTCCGGCTCCGAGGCCCGCGTGTCCCGCTCCGTCTCCGGCAGGAGGGCGTCCAGGAGCGACTCGTAGCGCGCGGCGATCGCGGGCGAGCGCGCAGCCTGGTTCCGCGTCTCGCCCGGGTCCTCGCCCAACAGGTAGAGCTCCGGCCGCGGGGCGCGGATGTATCGGTGCTCCTCGTCCCGCAGCGACCGGAGATCCGCCCAGCCGTAGTTGTAGTAGGGGAACTGGGTCTCCGAGTAAGCGGGGACCGGCGCGAGATCCGTCTCCGCCCCGAGAGCGACGCTCGCCAGCGAGCGACCGTCGCAGTCGCCGATGGGCGGCACGCCGAGGAGCTCGAGCACGGTGGGGAGGACATCGATCAGGCTCACGACCGCGGGCACGCGCAGTCCCGCTTCGAGGCTCGGGTGACTCAGGATGAGCGGGACCCGGGTGGTGGCGTCGTATACGAAGACGCCGTGGGTCGTCTCGCCGTGCTCCCCGAGCGCTTCGCCGTGGTCGGCCGTGATCACGATGAGCGTCTCGCCGAGCTCGCCGCGATCGTGGAGCCGGCCCAGGAGGGCGCCGAGTTGGGCATCGGCGTAGGCGATCTCCCCGTCGTAGGGGGCCTCCGGGAACTGCGCGGCGAACGGCTCCGGCGCGCGGTAGTCGGCGTGCGGGTCGAAGAGGTGAAGCCACAGGAACCAGCGTTCGTTCCGTCGTTCGTCGAGCCAACGGATCGCGCGCGCGACGCTGTCCTCGGCCGTCGTCTCGCCCTCGAACGCCGTCACGCCGACGCCGCCCGAGAAGTCGTCGTCGTAGCGATCGAAGCCCTGGTCGAGCCCGAAGCGCGAATCGAGCACGAACGCGGAGACCACCGCCCCGGTGGCGAAACCCTGCTCCGACAGTCGCTCCGCAAGCGTCGGCACGTCCGCCGCGAGGTAGTGCGTGCCGTTGTTCCGGGCCCCGTGCGAGAACGGGTGGAGCCCGGTGAGGAGCGAGGCGTGCGAAGGGAGCGTGATGGGCGTCGGACTGATGCAGGTCTCGAAGAGGACTCCCCGACGCGCCAGTTCGTCCACGATGGGGGTCGAGCCGGCCGTGTAGCCGTAGCAGCCGATGTGGTCGGCGCGGGTCGTGTCGAAGCTGACGAGGAGCAGGTTGCGGAAGCCCCCCTCCGGACCGACGATCGGCACCGCTGGGTTCAGCATCCACAGCGCGCCGCCGACGGCGAGGAGCGCAGCCAATCCGCCGAGTGCGACTGGGCTGCGACGGGACCGGCCTCGTTCGAGCACGTCGTGTGTCATGGTCTTGGGTTCCGCCACCCGGGTCCGGGCGCGTGGGGCACCGACACCGAGTGCTCAGATGCGCGAACGCGATCGTATCATCGGGCGAGGTTCACCCAGGCCACCCTCTTGCGGGCGAGAGCGATGTCACGGCGAGCGAACCCGTGTGAAACACGAGGCACGCCCGCGCGGGCTCCGGACGGCACGACCCCCGGCCGTCGTGAGCCCACTCCACTCCGGGTCCGATTCGAGGCCGGCCTCCGACGCCAACGGGACGATCAACCTGGCGGCTCCCAATGACCAGTACCCGATCAACACGACGAACGCCGTCTGGCGCTACGACGGCTGTGGTCAGGGCCTCGGTAAGGACTGGTCCGTGTTCGCGGTCAACCCGAACTCCAACACCGGCCCTATGCCGCACCAGGTTTACGGCTTTCCCGTGCGCATGACGTGATCCACGCCCTGGACGCCACTGGGATCGGCGCGGATCCCGTCGAACTCGAGCCCGAGCGGGACAAGGGCGGATTCTTCACGGGCATGATGGCGGGACGCGTCCTCCGCGTGATCGCCGGCAAGATTCTCGGGCACGACCCTGTCCAGGGAGTGCTCTCGCGCAACTGGAGCGCCCGTCCCTTCCGAGGCCACTCGGGCTGGGGTAGGGTGTTCGAACGTACCGCTGGCTCTCTGCTCCTCCTGGACCGCTATGACTCTTCGACCTGCTCTGCGTGCGATCGCGTTCGCCGCTTCGTTCGCCATCCCGATCGCCGTCTCCGCGGCGTTGCCTGGCGACCCCGCCACGGACATCCGTGATCTGCGCGACGCGACCGTGCTCACCCTCGACGGTCGCGAGCGCACTCTCGCCGATTACCTCGACGGCTCCGCCCTCGTGGTGGCCTACACCGGGGTCGGTTGTCCGATCTCGAGCAAGTACGCGCCGCGCCTCTCGCGCCTCAGCGAGCAGTTCGCGGACAAGCACGTGCGTTTCCTGGGAATCAACGCGAGTCCGCAGGACACGCGCGAGGCCATCGCCAAGGAGTGCGAGGAGCTGGGGCTCGGCTTCGAGGTCGTGAAGGATTTCCGGCAGGAGCTCACGCGCCGCCTCGATGCCAAGACGACGACCGAGGTCTTCCTGTTCGACGCGGGGGGCATCCTGCGCTACCGCGGGGCGGTCGACGACCAGTACACCCTCGGCGCATCCAGGCCGCGGCCCGTGCACAACTTCCTTGCGGACGCGCTCGCCGCCGTGACCGCGGGCGAGGCGCCCCCGGAGGCGACCACCGCGGCGCCCGGTTGCCTGCTCACGCGCCTGCCCGAAGCCGAGCTGCCCGAAGCGGTGACGTGGTCACGGGACATCGCACCGATCATCCAGGAAAACTGTGAGGTCTGCCACCGGCCCGGTCAGGTGGGGCCATTCGCGCTCCAGACCTACGAGCAGGCGCGCGGGTGGGCCGAGATGATCGGCTCGGTCGTCGCGGAAGGGCGCATGCCGCCGTGGAACGCCGACGAGGAGTTCCGCGGTATCTTCACCAACGAGCGCCGGCTCGAGGACGGTGAGAAGGCGAAGCTCCTGCGCTGGATCGCGGACGGCATGCCGCGCGGCAATCCGGACGAGGACCCCGAGCCCAAGACGTGGTTCGAGGGCTGGACGATCGGCGAGCCGGACGTCGTGTTCAGCATGGAACGGCGCTGGGCGGCCGGCGGCGAACCGGCGGACGCGCTGCCCGAGGCGGGCTTCGAAGTACCGCGCGAGGGCGTGGTCGACTACCAGTACTTCGAGGTGCAGACCGACTTCCCCGAGGATCGCTGGATTCAGGCGATCGAGACCCGCCCGGGCGCGGCGGACGTCGTGCACCACGTCCTGATCCTGCTCGAGGACCCGAAGACCGGAGCGCGGACCGACTTTCGGAGCTACCTCGCCGTGGCCGTCCCCGGCGACACTTCGACAACCTACCCGGAGGGCTACGGCAAGCGTCTACCCGCGGGGGCGAACCTCGTCTTTCAGATCCACTACACGCCCAACGGCAAGCAGCGCTTCGACCGCTCCAGCGTCGCCATGATCTTCTGCGACGAGACGCCGCTACTCGAGGTCGTCACCGACGCTATCTTGAACCAGAAATTCAAGATTCCGCCGGGCGCCGAGAACTACGAGGTCCGCCAGGTCCACACCTTCGCCGAAGAGACAGCGGTCATCGCCCTCTTCCCGCACATGCACACCCGTGGCAAGGACTTCCGCTACGTCGCGCACTATCCGGACGGCGAGAGCGAGGACTTGCTCTTCTCGCACTACGACTTCAACTGGCAGGAGGCGTACGTCTTCGGCGACCCGATGGTCCTGCCGCGGGGTACGCGCCTCGAGGTCATCGGCCATTTCGACAACTCGGCGGACAACCCCAACAACCCGGACCCGGAAGCGTGGGTCACCTGGGGCGATCAGACCTTCGAGGAGATGTTCATCGGCTACTTCGACTGGGTGCGGTTCATCGAGTAGCGCGCTTCCGCCTGCGCCTTACGAAGCGCGAGCCGCGGACGAGGGCAACTCCGCGCAAGCGACGAGCGTATCGGTCAGGATCGCGACGCTCCGCAGGTAGTCGTCGATGCGGATGTGCTCGTTCGGGGTGTGGTCGAGCGAGGCGTCGCCGGGGCCGTACGCGAGCGCCGGGCAACCCCAGGCCGGTGCGAGGATGTTGAGGTCCGCCGTGCCGGTCTTCAGTTTGTAGATCGGGTGACCGTCCTGCGCCCGGATCGCCCGCGCGAGGGAGCGGTGGAGCGGCGTCGTTCGCGGACCCGCCCACGCCGGCAGCGCGCCGAGGGTCGTGACGTCACAGCCGGGCGTCTGCTCGACGAGCCACGCCTCTGCCTCCTCGATCGGCATGTCCGGCGGTAGGCGCAGGCTCACGTCCAGCGTCGCGTGGTCGTGGACGCCGTCGCCGCGGGTCTCGAGGCGGATCAACGCGGGGAGGAGCCGGTCGAACACGCGCGCCTTGCCCTCGTTGAACCGCTCGCACGCGTGGGACACCTGCTGCCACACGTCGCAGGCCTGCGCCGCCACGGTCTTGACGTCGTGCGCCGTGTGCGCGGCCTCGATCTCGAGCCGGATCTTTGACCGCATGTAGCCCTTGTAGCCGAGCGTCATGCCCTCCCAGCCGCTGGGCTCACCGATGACGAGGAAGTCCGGCGGGCCTTCGAGCGGCGAGTTCGCGAGCAGGTTGCGCGCGCCCGCGGACGTCGGGGCCTCCTCCTCGACGCAGCCGACAACGAGCAGCCGCACTGGCGAGTCCTGTGCCAGGCAGCGCGCAGCGGCCGAGACGAACGTCGCCATCGGGCCCTTCGCGTCGACGGCGCCGCGCCCGTGCAGGATCCCCTCCTCGAGACGCACGGGCAGGTCGCCGGCGACAGTGTCGATGTGACCGACGAGCGCGATCGTGCGCGGACCCTCGCCGGCCATCCCGATGGCGTTGCCGGCGTCGTCGACCCACGCGTCGAACCCGAGGTCGCTCATCTCGCCGACGAGGAAGCGCGCGATGTTCGCCTCGTCGAAGGAGACGCTGGGAATCTGCACCATCGAGTGCAGTAGTCGTACGGCGTCGTCGTCTCGCATCACAGAATTCTAGCAGCCCGTTGAAAAAGGCCCGTAGCGAGACACAGCCATCTTCGTCGAAGCAAGGAGGGCGAAGTCGAGACGGCGCAGGCGGCCCAGTAGGGCCGTCGAGCACGGATCGACGAGTCCGACGCAGTAGCGGCGGAGCGGGCTTCTTTGGAGTAGGGCCTTTTTCAACGGGCTGCTAGCCTCGCTATGCGAGCACGGCTTC
>SMVQ01000283.1 GCA_004357655.1 Planctomycetota bacterium | reverse complement strand
CGGACCATGTCGTAGGGCTTCTGCGGATCGACGGGCACGATTCCGTCGAGCGCCTCGTCGGTGCGGTCGGCCGGGTCGTCGGTCGGAACGAAGGGGGGGTCCTCCGCGTTGTTCAAGGGCAGGTAGGCGAGGAGCCTCCGGATCAGGTTCATGCAGGACTTGCCGTCCGGCGAGCTGAAGTGCGCCACGCCCGAGCGCGTGTTGTGGACCGTCGCGCCGCCGAGGTCCTCCGCGGTCACCTCCTCGTGCGTCACGGTCTTCACGACGTCCGGCCCCGTGATGTGCATGTACGAGTTGCCCTCGACCATGCAGATGAAGTCGGTGATCGCGGGACTGTAGACCGCGCCCCCCGCGCACGGTCCGAGGACGGCCGAGATCTGCGGCACGACCCCCGACGCGCGCGTGTTGCGCCAGAAGATCTCCGCGTACCCGCCGAGGCTGTTGACGCCCTCCTGGATGCGCGCGCCACCGGAGTCGTTGAGGCCGACGATGGGCACGCCGACCTTCACCGCGGCGTCCATCACCTTGCAGATCTTCTCGGCGTGGGTCTCCGACAGCGAGCCGCCGAACACCGTGAAGTCCTGGCTGTAGAGATAGACGGGCCGGCCGCCGATCAGCGCGTGCCCGGTGACGACCCCGTCGCCCAGGATCCGCTGCTCCTCCATGTCGAAGTCGGTGCAGCGGTGCGTGACGAAGCGGTCGAGCTCGACGAACGAACCCTCGTCGACGAGGAAGTCGATGCGCTCGCGGGCCGTCAGCTTGCCCTTGGCGTGCTGCGCGGCGATCCGTTCGGGCCCGCCGCCCAGCAGCGTCTCCTCGCGCTTCCTGCGCAGCCGTTCCAGCGGGGTTTCTGCTTTGGCCATTGTGCTCTGAAGGGCTGCGCGCGGGTCAGGCGCCCGCCTGGTCTTCGACGAGCTCCATCAGCACGCCGCCGGTCGCTTTGGGATGCAGGAAGGCGATCGTCGTGCCGTGCGCGCCCGGGCGCGGCTCGCGATCGATCATTCGCACGTCGCACGCCACGAGACGGCGGATCGCATCCGCGACGTCGTCGACCGACCAAGCGAGGTGGTGGACGCCGCCGCCGCGCTCCAGGAAGCGCGTGACGGGCGAATTCTCGCCGGCCGGCTCCACGAGCTCGATGCGCTGCTCGCCCGCGAACAGGAGCAGGACCCGTACGCCCTGGTCCGGGATGACCTCGGGCTCCCCGGCCCGCATGCCGAGCGTGCATTCCCAGAAGGCGCGCGCTTCGTCGATGCTCCGCACGGCGATCGCGACGTGGTGCAGGCCGCGGACGATCCCGCTCAGGCTCTCGGGCGGCTTCATCCCGCGGCCTCGGACGGCCGGTACCGGCCGAAGTGCTGCTCCAGCGTCGCGCACACCTCGCCGATCGTCGCGTAGGCGGAGACGGCCGCGAGCATGGGCTCGACGAGGTTGCCGCTCCCTGCCGCGCACTCGCCCAGCGCCCTGAGCGCCGCCTCGACGCGCGCGCCGTCGCGCTCGGCGCGCACGCGCTCGAGGTCCGCGAGCACCTCGTCCCGGGCCCCGGCTTCGGGCCGGAAGACCTCGTGCTCGTCCTCGTCCTCCTCGTCCACGTGGACGTTGACGCCGACGACGGGCTGCTCGCCGCGCTCGACCGCCCGCTGCCAAGCGAGCGCGCTGCGGTGGATCTCCCGCTGCATGAACCCCGACTCGATGGCCGCGGCGGAGCCGCCCCGTTCCGCGACCTCGTCCATGAGCACGAGTGCGCGCCGCTCGATCTCGTCGGTCAGGTGCTCCACGTAGGGCGAACCGCCGAGCGGATCGATCACGTCGGCGACCCCCGACTCGAGCCCGATGATCTGCTGCGTGCGCAAGGCGAGACGCGCCGAGTCCTCGCTCGGCAGCCCGAGCGCCTCGTCGCGCGAGTTCGTGTGCAGGGACTGGGCTCCGCCGAGGATGGCGGCGAGCGCCTGGAGCGTGACGCGGACGACGTTGTTGTCCGGCTGCTGCGAGGTCAGCATCGAGCCCGCGGTCTGCGCGTGGAAGCGCATCATCCAACTGCGCTCGTTCTTCGCCCCGAATTCGTCGCGCACGATCCGCGCCCACATGCGCCGCGCGGCCCGAAACTTCGCCACCTCCTCGAACAGGTGGCTGTGCGCGTTGAAGAAGAACGACAGCCGCGGCGCCACGTCGTCGACCGCGAGCCCCGCCAGGGTCGCGGCCTTCAAGTAGGCGCGGCCGTTCGAGAGCGTGAACGCGAGCTCCTGCACGGCCGTCGCCCCCGCCTCGCGCATGTGGTAGCCCGAGATCGAGATCGTGTTCCAGCGCGGGACGTGGGTCTGGCAGAACGCCACGAGGTCCGTCACGAGCCGCATCGAAGGCCCGACGGGGAAGCGGAAATTCCCGCGCGCCGCGTACTCCTTCAGGATGTCGTTCTGCACGGTCCCGGAGAGCTGCGCCGGGTCCGTCCCCTGCTTCCGCGCGAGGGCCACGTACGCGCACATGAGGAACGAGGCCGTCGCGTTGATCGTCATCGACGTCGACACCTCGCCCAGCGCGATGTCCGCGAACAGGCGCTCGACGTCCGCCAGGCTGTTGACCGGCACGCCGACCTTGCCCACCTCATGGACGGCGAGCGGGTCGTCCGAGTCGAGGCCGATCTGCGTCGGCAGGTCGAAGGCGACGGACAGCCCCGTCTGCCCGCCCGCGAGCAGCAGCTTGAATCGCCGGTTGGACTCGCGCGCGCTGGCGAACCCCGCGTACTGGCGCATGGTCCAGAGCCGCCCGCGATACATGCTGGCCTGCACGCCCCTGGTGTAGGGGAAGCAGCCCGGGAAGCCGCCGTCGGGCGCGCCGCCGTAGAGCGGCTCGAGCGGGATGCCCGAGGGCGTCGCGAAGGCCCGCCGACGTTCGGGGTGGCGGGCACAGGTCGGCTGGAACGTGCCCGCGAGCCAGGCCTCCCGCCCGCGCTCCTCCGCGGCCCCACCCGCCTCGAGGCGATCTTCCGTTCGGGGCATTTGGGGTCCTTCCATGGGGCGGCAGGGGCGCCGGATGGTAGTTCTGCGGGCGTGCGAGGGCAAACCGCGGCCAGCGCCGTATCCGGGAGAAGACGCGCACACGCACGCTCTCGTCGGCGCCTCGGCCGGAGGAAGCTGCTCCTGAGCCAGCCCCCATCCCGCGCCGGCAGCCACGAATGCCCCGGTCTGCGATGGAGCAGGCACCGCCATCTCCTTCCGTGCCTGCTCTCCTCAGGCGTCTTTCTTCGACGCGCGCCGGTTCGATCGGAGAGAATGAATCTCGACCGCGCGCGCACAGTGCGTGCCACCGACCCGGAAAAAACCATGTCCAGCCGATTGCCGCTCCTCATCGTCTTCGTCGCGCTCGCCCTGGGGCTCGGTGGAGGGCTCTGGTACGCCCTACGCGAGGAGGCCGTCCTCGATCCGCACGCGTCCGACCTCGCGCCCGGCGGCATGTCCGCCACCGAGCCGGAGAAGCCCGCCGAGCCCGAGGCCGAGTTGATCGCCGCCGAGGATGACCTGGCGGCGCCCGACGAGCGCATCTCGGCCGCGGCTGCCGTGGACGATCGCAGCGAGAGCTTCGATCTCGCGGGAGCGCGGTGGGTCGAAGTGCGCGTCGCCGCGCCCGCGGGCAGCCCGCCGGACGACTCGCTCGTCGTCTTCGGCTTCTTCATGGCCGGCCGGGAGGACGCGGAGGTGCGCTCCGACGAGGTCCGGGCCTTCGAGCGCGCGATCAGCCAAACGACGGACGCGAACGAGCTGCTCGAGAAGGCGCGCGAGATCGACGCCGTCGCGTGGGCCTGGCGCGCGATCGACGCCACCGGAGTCGCGCGCCTGCCCTTCCCGGAGGGCGCGGACGAGGGCACCGTGGCGCTCGACGCGCGCTACCTCTACCTCGAAGAGCTGGAGGTCGTCGACTTTGCGGAGGGCGCGACCGCCCTCGTGCTGGAACCCGCGCTGGGGGCGTGGATCACCGGCCGCTGCCGACTCCCCGCCGGCGCCTCCGGCCGCGGCGTGACCGCGGAGTCGCTCGAGGGCAAGGTGAGCCTCGTGGGCGGCGACATCTTCGAGACGGGGAGGAACCGCCGGCGGGTCTCGCGCGAGGTGGCGCTGGAAGGCCCGGAGTTCGAGTTTCGCGGAGTCCCTGCCGACGTCCGCTACATCGTCGCGGCGAAAGTGAAGGAGCTCGTGCCCTACACGGACTTCAAGCTCGAGGTCGCGCCCGGCGAACACCGGCAGTACGAGGTGGTCTTCGAGCTGGGGGGGGCGCTGTCCGGCAGGGTCACCGACGAGGGCGGCGAAGGCCTCGAAGACGCTCGGGTCCGAGTCTCCGGTCAGCGCATGGGGTTCCTGCTCGGGGGTCGGACGGGAGGCACGGAGACCGACGCCGGCGGACGCTGGTCGCTGCGCGGGATCAAGGCCGGGAAGTACCGCGTCAACGCCGACCTGAAAGGCCGGCGGGGCGCGGAGTCGGAGGAATTCGAGCTCGCCGCCGACGAGACGATCGAGGGCCTGACGCTCGTGCTCGCCCGCGGCACGTCGATCGCCGGGCGAGTGACCTGGCCCGACGGGCGCGCCGTGGAGGGCGCGACCGTCACGGCGACGGAGACGGCGCCGATCGAACGCACTCGCATGATGTGGAGGAACGCGGCCACGGCCGGGAGCGGGACAACGGACGCAACGGGCGAGTTCACCATCACGGGTCTCGGGGAGGGTCCCTTCGACGTGACGGCGACGATGCGCGCCGAGGTCCCCTCCAGGCCGGGTCCTGAGGTAGAGCGTGAGACGCAGGGCGAGGAGGCGCCGCAGGCAAAGAAGAAGAAAAAGGGGCCGCTCTGGCGCGCGTCTGCCGCCGAAGTACCGCCCGACAGCGAGGGCCTCGCGCTCGTCCTCGCTACGCCCCTGCGCTTCACGGGCGTCGTGCGCGACGACGCGGGGGAGCCCGTCGCCGAGTTCGAAGTGCAGGCGAGCCCGACCACCGGCAAGAACATCCGCGGCGCGAGCCGCGTGCAAGCCGTCAGCGAATCGTTCACGCCGGAAGATGGCACGTTCACGCTGGTCGGCGTCTACCCGGGCGAGTGGACCGTGAGCGCGAGCGCCGCGGGCTACACATCCGCCGAAGACCCCACGCCGCTCTCGATCCCGCACGACGGCGCCCCGATCGAGCTCGTGCTCTCGCGGAGCGCGAGCGTGAGCGGCCAGGTCGTCGATCCGTCCGGAGTCCCGGTGGCGGGCGCGCGCGTCGCGGAGTCCACGGGCCGCACGGGTCGCTCGCAAGTCATGTTCGGGGGCGGCGACCGGGGCGGCGTCGAGACGGACGCGGAAGGCCGGTTCCAGCTCGAGGACCTGGCCGTCGGCGGTCACTCGCTCGTCGCGCACTCCGCGGGCTGGGCCCCGAGCGCCTCCTTCGCCGTGGACCTCATGCCCGCGCAGGCGCTCGCGGACGTCGTGCTCGAGCTGCGCGTCGGTGGACGGATCGTCGGCGAGGTCTTCGACGAGTCCGGCGCGCCGATCCCCGGCCGGCGCGTCTCCTACGGCAACAACCCGCTGCAGATCGGCTTCGGCGGCGGCGACGCCGCCTCCGCGACGACGGACTCCGCCGGCCACTTCGTGCTCGAGCACGTCGAGCCGGGGGCCTGGTCGGTCACGGCCAGCCCCGGGCAGAACGAGCTGCTCGACACGCTCGCCGGGGCCACCGACGAGAGCGCGTTCCTCGGCATCTTCTCGCAGATGCTCACCGTGAAGGTCGAGGTCCGCGACGGCGAGGAGGTCCACGTGACCCTCGGCGCCGAGCCCAAGCGCCCGGTGCGCGTCTTCGGCAAGATCACGAAGGCGGGCGAGCCGGTCGCCGGGGCGCAGATCTTCTCGATCCAGGAGGGCGGCGCGCTCATGACCGGGCTCAAGATGAGCCGCTCGGACGAGGACGGCTCCTACGAGCTCACGGTCGACCGGCCCGGCGCCTACGTGTTCGGCGTCGGCGACGACACGCTCATGCGCCAGGTCGAGTTCCCCGTGGACGTGCCCGACGTCGACGAGCTCGAGCTCGACCTCGTCGCACCCGTGGGCCGGATCGAGGGCACGGTCTGGTCATCCGGCGGTGCGGCCGCCGCGGGCGTGCCCGTGCGGCTCACGCCCGAGGGCGGGGGCTTCAGCCTCTCGCAGCTCGGCGGCGGCGAGCGCCAGACGACCGGGGCCGACGGGCGGTTCGCGTTCGAGGACCTGTGGGCCGGCACCTACTCCCTCCGCGCCGGCGGCACGCCACGCTTCTCGGACGGCGGCGCCCGCTGGGGCACGCGCGTCGTCGGCGGCATCCAGCTCGAGGCCGACGAGACCGTGTCCGGGATCGACGTGACCCTCGCCGGGGCCGGCAAGCTCGAGGGGCTCGTGCGCGACGGCGCGGGCGAGCCCGTCGCGGGCGTGGCGATCTTCGTGCGCGACGGCGCGGGCCGGCTGCTCGCGAACATCTCCAGCACGTCGACGGACGCGGTCGGGCGCTTCGAGTACGAGGGCGTCGCGCCCGGCCTGGTCACCGTGAGCGCCCGGGGCGACGGCGTCGCCGCCGGCGACTCGGCGCCGGTGGAGGTGCGCGCCGGCGCGGCGACCTCCATCGAGCTCACGGTCGAGCCCGGGACGCTCCTCGTCGTCACCGTCGTCGACAAGGCGGGCGAGCCCGTGCGCGCGAGCCTCGTCGTGACGGACGCGGCCGGCCGCGCCGTGGAGGGCATGTACGGGGAGGCGGCCGTCGAGAAGCTGTTCGCCGAGGGCATCTCGAGCCGGGAGCACAAGGTCGGCCCGCTGGCCGCTGGCAAGTACGTCGTGCGCGCCACGGCGCGCGACGGGCGCGAGGCCAGGAAGCCGGTCACCTTGAAGGGTCAGAAGGAGCGCAAGCTCAAGCTCAAGCTCCGGCTCCGGGACTGAGCTCTCCCGTCCGCAGCCAATCGAGCAACGTCTCGATGTCCCCCGGGAGCGGCGACTCGAACGAGACGCGCTTCCCCGTCACGGGGTGGTCGAGCTCGATCCGGTGCGCGTGCAGCGCCTGACGGTCCATCGGCGGCGCCTCCGCGGGCAGCGGTACCTTGAGCGCGCCCGCGTGCTTGTAGGTCCAGTCGCCGACGATCGGCAGGCCGATCGAATGGAGGTGTACGCGGAGCTGGTGCGTGCGTCCGGTGCGCGGCCGGAGCTCGACGTACGCGAAGCCGTGGAAGCGCTCGCGCACCTCGTAATAGGTGCTCGCCGCGCGCCCCTCCCCCTCGGGCACGACCTTGAACCGTCCGCGGCCGTCCGCGCTCGGGCCGATGCTCGTCTCGATCCAGTCCGAGTCGAAGCGCGGATCGCCGTGGACCAGGGCCAGGTAGGTCTTCGCCACCGTCCGCGCCTGGAACTGGGCCTTGATGGCCTCCAGCGCCTCCGTCGTGCGCCCGAGCAGCAGCACGCCGCTCGTCAGGCGGTCGAGGCGGTGAGCGATGCCGGGCCGGTGCTCGCCCTGGATGCTCGGCAACTCGCCGAACTGCGCCACGGCCATATCGGCCAGCGTCGCCGCCGGATAGCGGTCGTTCCGGTGCACGACGAGGCCCGCGGGCTTGTCGACCACGATCAGCGCTTCGTCCTCGTACAGGACGTCGAGGGGCGCGCGTTCGCCCGCTCCAGCCACGGGCGCCGCCGGTGCCCGCGGCTCCGGCAGATCGAGGGCGATCCGCGACCCGGCCGCGACCGCCGTGTTCGGGCGGGTGACGGGCACATCGTCCACCGTCACGAGACCTTCCCGAACGAGGGACTGGAGCCGGGTGCGCGAGCGGTCCCGGACGTGGCGCGCCAGCACGACGTCGAGCCGGGCGCCGTCCAGCTCCTGTGGGACGAGAAATCGCTCGCGTGGGTCGCTGGGGCTCATCGGGGGGGGGGCATCCCTGGCGCGACACCTTAGCGGATCATGACCGCGCGGACAGTCGCTTCAACCGGCCCTTCCCGATTGGTACAAGTCGCAGCGTCCGGATCGCAGGCCCCGACCCCAGCCCCACGACCATGCAGACAGACCGGCCCCGCGTACTCCTGGTGGACGACGAGCTCGGGACGATCGAGGTGATCGGCGCCGTGCTCGAGCACCAGGGCCTCACCGTCACGCTCGCGCGCTCGACCCGCGAGGCGATCCGGCTGCTCCGGACAACGCCGTTCGAGGCTGTGGTCAGCGACGTCGTGTTCGAGGGCAACTCCGAAGGGGGCGCGGTCCTCGCCGCCTGCCGCGAGCTCCAGCCCGAGGCCGCCGTGCTCCTCATGACGGGCTATCCAGCCGTGGACGGGGCCGTGGCGGCGATCAAGAACGGCGCGATCGACTACCTCCAGAAACCCATCGACCCCGTCGTGCTCGCGGCGACGCTCCACCGCGCGATCAACAGGCGCGCGATCACGAGCGAGAGCCTGGACTACCAGGACCTCGTCAACATCCTCTCGAACATGGTCGCGCAGACGATCGAGCGCGTCGATCCCTACACGGCGGGGCACGGCGAGCGGACGCGCAAGTACTGCAAGACCATCGCGGTGAAGCTCGGCCTCGACCGCCACACGACCGAGCGCCTCGAGCTCGCCGCGATCGCCCACGACTACGGCAAGATCTACCTCGACGACCTCACGTTCCTCACGAAGAAGGGTCCGCTCACGCAGAAGGAGTACCGGGAGGTGCAGCGCCACCCGGGCCTCGGCGCGGAGAAGCTCGGGGACAGCCCGCACCTCACCGAGGTGTGCCGGTACGTCGCGGAGCACCACGAGAAGTGGGATGGGACGGGCTACCCCGACCGCAAGCGGGGCGACGAGATCTCCCCCGCGGGGCGCATCCTCGGGGTGGTCGAGGTGTTCGACTCGCTCTCGACGAAGCGCTCCTACAAGGAGCCCTGGGGCCTGCCGAAGACGCTGGACTTCTTCGAGGCCCAATCCGGCCGGGCGTTCGACCCGGAAGTGCTCGAGGTGTTCCTGCCCCTGCTCGAGGTCCACGGCGAGGATTGGCTCCGCGCGCCCGAACGGGACATCGGGGCCGCCGGGCTCGCGGTGCAGGGCTAGGGGGCCGGACCCGCGCCAGGCCGAGCGTCGGCTGCTTGCGCGGCCGGTGGCCGCCGGTATCCTCTCGGCCTCGATTCTCTTCGAAACGTTGGGATTCGCCGCGACTAGACGGGATTGTCCCGCCGGACCCGCCCACCTCCCGCCCCCACGCGATCCCGGAACGATGAAGGCCCACTCCATGCT
>SMVQ01000282.1 GCA_004357655.1 Planctomycetota bacterium | reverse complement strand
CGCTCCGCGGGACAGACGAAGTTGCCGGCGGCGTTGTTGACGAGGATGTCGACGCGACCGTGGCGCTCGAGGATGCCCTGGGCCGCTTCACGGACGCGCTGTGCCTCGCGCACGTCGAGCACGATCGCCTCGGTCCGCCACCCGCGTTCGCCGGCCTCGGCCCGGAACGCTTCGTGGTGTCCGGCGTTGCGCGACGCGATCACCACCGTCGCGCCGAGCGCCGCCAGCCCGCGGCTGATCTCGAGCCCGAGCCCCGTTCCACCGCCGGTGACGACGGCGACCCGGTCCGCGAACGTCCCCTGGGGCAGCCAGCGCGCCGCCGCGATCCCGCCAGTCTCCATGCCGGGGAGAGTGACAGATACGCGGAGCGGGGAACAGGCCGGGGCTGGCCCCGATTCCGTTCACTCTGGCCCTGTCTTCTCGCTCTCCGTGCCTGCTTGCCTGCCTCTCCTCACCTGCCTTCCTAGCTCTGCCGGTCCGTCATGACGGACCGGTAGAGCTAGGAAGGCAAGAGAGGAGAGCCGCCGCTCAGTACGTCGCTCAGTACGTCGCGACCGTGGCATCCCGGAATTGCACCCGGAAGCCTCGCGGAAAATCGAGCAGCGGCACTTCGCGCTCGAACTCCCGCTCGAGCTTGCGCAGCTCCCGGCGGGAGATGCTCAGGCCGAAGTCCAGGCGCGTCAGACGGCCGGCGAAGCCCGCGACCGGGGTCTCCTCCACGAGCTCGACGTCGCCACCGGTCTTGCGCTCGAGCCAGCGCGCGAGCCGCACGCTGTCGTAGTCGCCGCGGTACTCGACGAGGACGTGTACCGGATAGCGCGGGTCCAGTCCCGCTTGCAAGAGGCCCTCGAGTGCGCTCGAAGCGGGATCGTCGGGGTCGGCCGTGCGCACGATCTCGATGGAACGAACGGGACCGTGCTCGACGACGATCGTGACGACGGCGACGGCGAGCAGCACCGCCGTGAAGATCATCGCGAGGAGGCCGAGTACCAGCGTGCCGCCGAAGAGCAGGAGCCCGCTGAGCACCCGGGGCGCACCGCCATTCGTCCCGCGGCGGAAGCCTCGGATGAGGGCGAGGCCGATGAGCGTGAGCAGGAGCAGGAAGCCGAAGCCGGCGAGGAGGATCGTGGGGAGCATGGCGCTGAAGCAGGGGACTGCCCGACCCTGCGCCGGGTTGCCGCCGGCATTTCCTGAAATCGCCAAACGGCGACTCTTCCATGTGGCGCGCTGCACGGCGTGGCGCGCTGCACGGCGTGGCGCGCTGCACGACGTGGCGCGCTGCACGGCCCGTTACCGCGGGCATGTCGCGCCGCCGCGGGAGTGCCGCGCCGCCGCGGGAGTCGCGCCCCGCCGCGGGAGCCGCTAGAGTGTTCGCCCCCGATCGGACCGTGACCGCCCTCCGCGCGGTCTCACCCCGTGGGAGAGCGCCCGCGAGGGGGCCTCGACCCGGCGCGCCGCACCTGAATCCGAGACAGCCATGCAGACGCTCGACAGCTACGTCGCCGGAAAGTGGCAGACCGGCACGGGGCAGCCCACGGTGCTCTCGAACCCGACGACGGGCGCGGCCCTCGCCGAGGTGTCCTCGGAGGGGATCGACTTCCAGGCCGTCCTCGACCACGCCCGCGGGGTCGGCGGTCCGGCGCTCCGCGCCCTGACTTTCGTCGAGCGCGGAGGGCTGCTGAAGGACCTCTCGGCGGTGATCCACGAGCACCGCGAGGAGCTGATCGGCATCGGGACCGCGAACGGGGGCAACACGCGCGGCGACGCGAAGTTCGACATCGACGGCGCGACGGGCACGCTCGCCGCGTACGCGCGCATTGCCAACGGACTCGGCGACCGGCCCTTCCTCGTCGACGGCGACCCGATCCAGCTCGGTCGCACGGCCCGCTTTTCCGGGCAGCACGTCTGGATGACGCGGCCCGGGGTCGCGGTTCATATCAATGCCTTCAACTTCCCCGCCTGGGGCATGCTGGAGAAGGCGGCCTGCGCGCTGCTCGCCGGCGTCCCCGTCATCGAGAAGCCGGGCACGTCGACCGCGATGCTCGCCTGGCGCATCGCGCGGATCATCGTGGCGAGCGGCATCCTGCCCGAGGGTGCTTTTCAGTTCATCGCTGGCAGCGTCGGCGACCTGCTCACCCGGCTCGAGCCGCTCGACTGCGTGGCGTTCACGGGCTCCGCGCGCACCGGCGCCCTCATCCGCGGCATTCCGAACCTCGTGGAGCGGAACGTCCGGGTGAACATCGAGGCCGATTCCCTCAACTCCGCGGTGCTCGCCCCGGACGTCGACGCCGAGTCGGACACGTACGGAATCTTCCTGAAGTACGTCGCCCTCGACATGACGCAGAAGGCGGGGCAGAAGTGTACGGCGGTGCGGCGCATCCTCGTCCCGCAGGATCGCGTCCCTGCCGTCACGGAGGACCTCGTCGCCGAGCTCGCGCGCACCGCCGTCGGCGACCCCGCGGACGCCGCGCACAGGATGGGTCCCCTGGTGAATACCGCCCAGCTCGCGGACGTGCGCGCGGGGATCGAACGGCTCGCGGCGGTGTGCGACGTCGCTTGCGGCGGCGCGGACCCGATCGCGGAGACCGGCTGCTTCGTGGCGCCGACGCTCCTCGTCGCGCGCGACCCGGAGGCGGCCGTGATCCACTCCGACGAGGTCTTCGGACCCGTCGCCACGATCCTGCCCTACTCGGGGGCGGCGGGTGACGCGGTGGCGCTCGCCGTGCGTGGGGGCGGCAGCCTCGTGACGAGCGTCTACTCGAACGACGCCGCCTGGACGACCGAATTCGTGTCGGGCGTCGGACCCTGGCACGGCCGCGTGTGGATCGGGAGCGACAAGAGCGCGGAGCAGTCGCTCCCACCCGGCATGGTCCTGCCCACCATGGTGCACGGCGGTCCGGGGCGGGCCGGCGGTGGCGAGGAGCTCGGCGGCGAGCGCGGGCTCGAGCTCTACATGCAGCGCGTGGCCTTGCAGGGCTTCAAGGGCCTGCTCGACGCACGGTTCGGGCGACCGAACGACGCATGACGATACGCCTCCTGCCGGTCCTGCTGCTCTCGTCCGCCTGCGCTCAGACGACGGGCTACTACGAGCGTCACGAGGACGAATGGTGGGAGGGCCAAACCGCGGTGCAGGGCATGCTCGGCGCCTTGAGTCTCGACCACGACATCGAGTTCGAGACCGAGAGCACGGACGAGCCGGGCAACACGGCCGAGACCAGCATCGGCACCCTGCCGCTCATCGGCATCGCGGGCCAGCTTCCACTCGCGGGTAGGAACGTCGACATCGGCTTCGAGGCCGGGATCATCTTCAGTTGGGCGCGGGACAATGCGAAGGCGGTCTCCACGGGCAACGGGACCGTGCTCGTGAGGGTCGACAACGACCTGTACCTGACGGACATCTTCGTCGGCATCTTCGTCAGCCGAGTCCTCGCGGACAAGGTCCGGGTGTACATCGGGGCCGGACCGATGATGGTATTCGGGCAGCTCGACGCGGACATCGAGGAAGAGACCTTCGAGGACCGGCACGACTCGGACTCCGATTTCGGCGCGGGCGGCTACGTCCGGGGCGGGCTCGAGTTCCGGTTGCCCGACGGCTCGTTCCTCGGATTCGGCATCCGCGCGTTCAAGTCGGACCTCGACTTCGACGACGACCTCGGGGACCACGACCTCTCCGGCGTGCAAGGCATGCTCACCTTCACGACGGGCTTCTGACGCCCACTGCCCCGCCCTTCCGTTCCATCCGTGCCTGCTTGCCTTCCTAGCTCTCCCGGCCAGTCATGGGCCACCGGCCACGCCTGGCCGGAAGAGCGAGGAAGGCGAAGATGGATGGAGAGCAGGCACGGATGGAACGGAAGGGAGCTGGAGGGAGGAGCGCGCGCTCACTCGCTCGCGTTGCGCGGCAGGGGCTCCTCGCTGTCCGCGACCAGGTAGAGCAGGGCGGCCAGCGCCGCGGCGCCGAGGTGCAGCTCGCGGCGGTTCACCATCGCGAGCGTGTCGGCCCGCGAGTGATGCAGGTCGAAGTAGCGCTGCGGGTCGGGGTAGAGGCCCACGAGCGGCACGCCGTCCTGGGCCATGGGCGAGATGTCGGCCCCGCCGCTGCCCTCCATGACCCGATCGGCGCCGATGGGGGCGAGCGCCGCGGCGAGCTCGCGCAGGACAGCGAGCCCCGCGGGGCCGGCGTCGGTCGTGAAGCCGCGCGGGGAGTACGCGCCGCGGTCGGACTCGAGCGCCATCACGTGGTTCGCCATCTCCGCGGCGTGCGCCGCGCGGTAGGCGCGCCCGCCCGCGAGGCCGTTCTCCTCGTTCATGAAGAGCACCGCGCGCAGGGTGCGCCGGGGGCGGAGGCCCAACGCCTCGAGGATGCGCAACGCCTCGATCGCCTGGGCGCAGCCGGCGCCGTCGTCGTGCGCGCCCTCGCCCACGTCCCAGGCGTCGAGGTGCGCGCCGATGACGAGCACCTCGTCGGGGAGCTCGGTCCCCACGAGCTCGCCGATGACGTTGAAGGACGTGACCGCGTCGCGGGTGCGGCAGTCGAGCCGGAGCCGGAGGACGACGCGCGCACCGTCCGCGATCAGGCTCGCGATCCGATCGGCCCCGTTCGTGCTGACCGCGGCGGCGGGCACGCGCGGGACGCCATCGGCGTAGCGCATGGCGCCCGTGTGCGGCTCGTCGTCGCGCAGCGTCGTCATCGAGCGCACGATCGCGGCGACCGCGCCCGCCCTGGCCGCCTCGATCGCGCCGCGACTACGCTGGTCGACGGCGCCGCGGTATGCGTCGAACGGGTTCGGCTCACCGTCCGCCATCGGCCGGGCGAAGAGCACGATGCGACCCGTCGCGGCGTCCCCCAGGGCGCGCAGGTCCTCGAAGCTCTCGACGACGACCACCTCGGCCGTCGTCCCGCCTGCTGGCGTCGCGACGCTGCCGCCGAGCGCGAGGATCGGCAGCCGCTCGCCGGCGAGCTCCCGCGGCTCGACGAACTCGAGCACCTCGACAGCGCCGCGCTCCCAGCGCGGGACGGTGCACGGTTCGGAATGCACGTTCTCCAGCCCGTCCGCGAGCATGGCGCCCACGGCCCACTCGACTGCGAGCGCGGCCCCGGCGGAACCCGAGAGCCGATGGGGAGCGACCGCGCAGAGCGCCGCGAGCTTGTCCCAGGCGCGACCGCGGACGAGCGATTCTTCCACGATGCGCCCCACGGCTTCCGCACGGCGGATTCCGGCCGACGCCGCATCGGGGAGCGCGGCGTCGGCCACGCCGGTGTGCGGCGCGGGAGCATTGCAGGCGGCGCAGAGGAGGAGCAGGACGAACGGACGCGGACGATGGAAGTGGATCATGGCCGGTGCAATCGAGGGTCGCGACGGCGCCCAGGATAGACCTGCTCGCGGCCGGTTGCGACCGTCTCAGCGCGGCCGCCGCGAGCCCTCGCCCGCCCCGCTCGCGCTGTCGCGCTCGTACTGCTCCCACCAGCCGACCCAGTCCCGCACCCTGCCGCCGGGGTTCTCGCCCGTGATCCGTTGGAGCGAGCTCCGGACGGCGCGGCGCTCGCTCACGAAGAACACGTGCGCGATGCTCTGGACGCCCGCGTCGGTGACCTGTCCTTCGATGAGCACGTTGATCACCGGGTCGGCGACCGCCTGGAGCTGGGCGACCTCGACGTCGAAGTCCTGGATGTACGCGAGCTGCCGGCCGATGAAGATGTTCGAGTGGGGGACGCCCGAGCCGCCGGCGCGTTGCAGGACGGATAGCCGCGAGATGAGCGGACCGACGGCGGCCATGTAGCCCATGTTGCCGAGCGCTTCCTCCGCTTGCAGCCGGACGCGCCCCGAGGTCGACGTCTCCATGGCCCGGACGACCGGGACGACGAGCGCGGGCTCGCCCACGTCCCGCAGGGCGAGCGCCGCGTTCAGGCGCACCTTCGCCGACGAGTCGAGCACCGCCCGCGCGAGGAGCGCGCGCACCTCCTCGCCGGGGTGGAGGCGTCGCAGTGCGAGGGCGGCGAAGCTCCGGCGCTCGACCGAGCTCGCGTGCAGGGCGCGCAGGAGCGCGCTCTGGAGCGCCCGCTGGTCCGCAATGCGCGCGAGCGAGTGGATCGCCAGCTCGCGCCCCGTGTGGGCGCTGGTCGTCGCGAAGCGCAAGATGGGCGCGAGGCCCGCGTCGAATTCGCGCGCCGTCGCAGTGGGCGCGACGTGCACGTCCGGCACGCGGAAGCGGTAGACGTTGCGCGTGAGTACCGCGCGTGCGCCGGCATGATCGGGGTCGGCCGTGAAGACCCGCTCGAGCTCCGCCATGCCTTCCTCGAGCAGCCCCTGGCTGAACATCCAACCCGCGAATGAGGCCCGCTTGGCGAAGTCCCGCCGGCCGAGGTCCTTCTTCAGCCTGCGCATCTCGGCCAGGGCATCTTTTTCCAGCACGACGCGTCGCACGCCGGCCGCGGGGATGGACTTCCAACCGCCCCCGGACTTGTAGCTCCAGGCGTCCGCCTCCAGGCGCGTGACGGCCCGCAGCGTCGTACCGCCCGCGAGGTGCAGGATGCGCCGGAGGGCGCGTGCCGACTCGGGCGCTGCCTCCGCGGAGGGCGCTTCGGCTTGCGAGTCGTCCTGGGCCGCCAGCGTCGCGGCGGGCAGGGCGAGGACGGTGAGCAGTGCGAGGCCCGCGCCGCGGACCGGTCGGCTCTCAGCTCGACGCATGGTTCTTCCTGTCGGGTTGTTCTGGGCCCGGGCCCCATCGAAGGTGGATGGGAGTGGGAACCCCGGCGTCTCCTGGGCGGTCGCTCGATGCTATGCGGTGGACGCCGGATGTGCGAACCGTCCGTCGCCGCCTGCTCTACCTGCACGATCCGTGCCGGCTACCCGTCCGATTTCTGCCCGCGATCCCGCCGGCCGGATCACGGGGCTGCCCCGAGCTCGAGCACGAGGGAGCCCTCGGCACCCGTCCAGCGCCAGGGGAGGCCCAGGCGGGAGAGCTCCGCGGCCACGGCGGGCTCCCGCGAGGAGCTGACCCAGACCTCCTCCGGGCGCGTTGCGTCGAGCAGGGGCCTCAGAAAGGGCGTCTCCGAGCCATGGTGGGGGAAGAGCAGCACCCGGAAAGGTCCCTCCAGGTCCCCGGCCTCCAGTGACGCCGCGAGCCCGGAACCCTCCGCGTCCCCCGACAGGAGCACCCGATCCGCCCCCAGCTCCAAGAGCAGGCTGCGGGAGCCCTCGTTCCCGGGCAGCGGGGCGCCGCGCAAGAGCCAGAGCGTGAGGGGGCTCCCACGACCGGCGCGGGGGGGCAGCGCGAGCCGGCCGCGCTCCAGGTCGAGGATCGTGGCGTGCGGCAGCCGCTCAGCGAGGTGTGCGTCCAGCGCACCTGCCCAGAGGCGGACGGGCCAGCGCTCGACGAGCCAGGGGAGCGCCGAGCCGTGGTCCGCATCGGAGTGCGAGAGCACGACGTCGAGGCGGTCGACCTCCCACGCCCGGAGCAGCGGCGCGACCGCCCCGCGGGCGACGTGGACGCGATCGCGCGAGCCCGCGTCGAAGAGCCAGCACGGCTCGCCCGGCGCGCGCACGAGGACCGCGGTCCCGTGCCCCACGTCGAGCACGACGAGCTCGAGTCCCGCGGGCGAGGCGGCCCACGGCAGGCAGGCGGCGCCGAACGCCAGCGCGCCCACCCTGGCCCACGCGCATCGCGTGCGGCCGCCCGCGCCGCCTGCGATGGCGCGCAGGGCGACGAACCACGCGAGGGTCCCGAGCACGAGGAGCAGGAACGGCCGCGGCGGCAGCGGCTCCGGCGTCGCGGGCAGGCGGTCGAAGCACGCGAGCAACGACGTGAGCGCGTGCGCGCTCCACTCGACGAGCCAAGCGACCACCGCCCCGTGGGCGACGATGTAGATCCACCCGCACGCGAGCAGTGCTGCGAGCAGCGGCAGGGCGAGCGGAGTCGCGATGACTCCGGCGGGCGCGATCTCACCGAATCGCACCCACGCGATCGGGAGCGTCGCGAGCACGGCGACGAGCGAGGCGACGACGGCGGTCGCCAAGCCGTCGATGAGACGCGCGAGCGGGATGCGCCAGAGCGGCGAGCGCGCGTGGCCGCTCGCCCACGTCTCGGCGAGCCGCATGCCGCTGCCGAACGTGGCGTCGACGAGGCGGCGCGCGCCCGTCAGGCCCATGATCAGCCCGAGCGTCGCGGCGTACGAGAGTTGCACGTCGATGCGCAGCGGGGCGCGCGGGTCCGCGAGACACTCGAGTGTCAGGGCGAGCGCGAAGAGCGAGAGCGTGTCGACCCGCCGGCCGGGCCGGATCCCGCCGCGGCCGCGCCCCGCGAGCGGCAGTAGCGGGGCGATCGTCGCCAGGGCGAGCGCGAGCGCGGCGCGCGTGACCGGCGGGCTGCCGCCGCCGACGGGAATGGCGCACAGGATGAGGAGCGCGCAGGGGATCTCGGGGCGCCCCGCGCGCGACCCCCGCCCCCCGATCCGGATCCGAGCGAGCACACGGGACAGCCCCGTGCCGAGGGGCCGGACGAGGAGCCAGCCGAGCAGCGCGACGTGCAGCCCGCTGAGGGCGAGCAGGTGGCGCGTCCCCGTGCGCGTGAAGAGGTCCGTGACGCCCGCCGGCAGCTCGCCCCTCTGGCCGAAGAGCAGGGCGACCAGGAGCCCGCGCGACAGCGGATCTTCGTGCGCGCCCGCGCGTGCGAGCCCGCGTTCGCGGAGGGCGGCGAAGCCATCCCGCACGCGCCCCGCGAACCGGCCGGGCGCGG
>SMVQ01000281.1 GCA_004357655.1 Planctomycetota bacterium | reverse complement strand
CGCGATCGTCGTGGTCGCCACGCGGTGCCCGACTCCCTTGAGCTCGCCTTGGATGCGGCAATAGCCCCACGAGGAGTTCTCGAGTGCGAACCGAACAATGAGGGCCTTGATTGCCTTCATCAGCCCCGGCCGGCCGACTCGCTTCGCCTCGTGGGTCCACTTCAGCGCGATCAGCTTCCGATGCCAGCGCATCAATGAGTCGGGCGTAACGATCGTCGCCACCGAGTCGAGCGCTCGCCGCCCCAAGAGTTTTGCCTTCGCCGCCAATCGCCGGCGCTGGCCGTCGTTCAGGCGCGGAACTTTCCCGCCGAACTGTTCCTTCAGTACGCGGTTCTCTTCGACGAGGTACGCGATGACGTTTGCTTGATGGCGGTTGACGATGCCAGAAACGGTGAGGAGCAGCACTTGGAGCGGGTAGATCTCGGCCAACATTCGTGCATCGTAGCGGCGGGAAAAGGCGCGGAATCACTGGCGATCGGTCACGGCCGAGATTATGGATAAGACGGCCACGTTCTCGAGGTCACGGGTTGGAGCTTTTCGCTTCTCGTTCATCGTCAAGCCGGAGCCTGGTCAGCTCAGATGAGGCATCGATCCACTGGTCGACGAGCTCTCGCATGGCCTTGTAGTTGCGCAGCGACTCTTGGGCAGTGGCGAGCTGTCCGCGCTGGATGAAGCGGATGTCAGCACGCAGTAGAGAGAATTGTTTGCTGGCTCCTCCAAGCGCACGAGCCCCGCCTCGCACGCTTCGTCCAGCCACCTCATCCAGGCAGCGATCGTCTATCCGACGAGCAGCGACAGACACGTCGGCCCCGCCTCCACCTGCTCGAACTCGGAGAGCTCGAGCAGGTGGACCTCGAACCCGCGTTCCGCGACCCGCTCCGCCGTGCGAGGGTGGGCGCTCGAGAGCAGCACGCTCTTCCCGACGACGACCGCGTTCGCGCCGAACGGCTCGCTCGGGTCGACGGCGAGGATCTCGAAGCCCGGAAACCGCGACGTGTCCACCCAGTCCGGGTTGGCGAGCAGCGTGCCTTCGTCGAGCGCGACGCAGCCCGTCTTGAGGTGCAGGCAGCCCGCGACCGTCACCGCCTTGATCCGGTAGCCGTGCGGTAGGAGCGTGTGGGCGAGCTCCTTCAGGCCCGCGTGATTCGTGCGCCCGGATTGGCCCACGTACAGCACGTCGCCGGCGAGCAGGACGTCGCCTCCGTCGAGCACGGACGGGGCGGAGAGGCGCTCGAGTGGTCGGTGTTCCGCCAGCACCTCCGCGATCGCGTCCACTTCGCCGTGCCGCGACGGGGCGCCCGGGCGCGTGAGCACGGCCACCCGGTCGAGCACGATGGCGACGTCCTCGACGAAGACCGCGTCGGCGTAACCGGACAGCTCGGGCAGGAGCACGACGTCGAAGGCGAGGTCGGCGAGGGCTCGCCGGTAGGCCTCGTGCTGGAGCCGGGCACGGCGCTCGTCGACGGGCGCGCGATCCTTGAAGGTGAGCTCGCAGCCCGCGAGGTTGCCCGGGCTGCGCGTGATCGCAGTCGCCAAGGCGCGCCTACTTTCCGAGCACGATGCCGTCGAGGGTGCCGGTCGAGACCGCGTGGTAGCGGGGGCGAGCGCGCGCGTAGATCGCGCGCGCCCGGGCGGTTCCCGCCTCGGTCTGGACGAGCTCCTTGTAGAGCGGCTGCAGGAACTTGCGCCGGCCCACGGTCATGAGGAAGCGCTCGAGGCGCGCGTCGGAGGCAGTGTAGCCGTGGCGAATGCCGAGCTCGAGCCAGACGCAGAGGATCTCGCTGTTGCTCGATTCCGTGAACGCGAACTCCGTGTCGAGCGCGGCCATGCGCTCCGCGCTCATGTCCTCGGGCAGATGCTCGAGGAAGTGCAGCCACTGTTGCGTCACCCAGCTCGAGGTCGCGAGCTCTGCGGGCGACGTGCCCGCCTGCCAACGCGCGACTTCCGCGTCGACCGCGGCGATCGCACCCGAAGTGGGGCGCGGCGCGTCCGCGGGCAGGCCGGGCTCGTGGATCCACTCGTGCACGTCGATCTTGGCCGCGAGCTCTGGAGCGCGGGCGAGCAGTCGTTCGGCGAGGAACTCCTCGAACGTGGCGGTCGTCACGCTCTGGAAGGCGTGCTCGTCGAACCAGCTCCGCAGGAACTCGTCGAAGGTCTCGCGCCCGAAGATTTCCTCCAGGCGTCGCAGGAAGAGCGCGCCTTTCTCGTAGGGGATGCCCGAGAAGCCTTCGTCGGGGTGTCTCCCCGCCAGGTCGAGGTGCAGCACGGTCGCCCAGGGCTCGGCGGCTGCGATCTCGCGCTCGAGCCCCTCGAACGCGAGCAGCTTCTCCAGGTCCGAGCGGTCCTTGCCGTAGACCTCCTCCATGATCCGCTGCTCGAAGTAGACGGTGAAGCCCTCGTTCAACCAGAAGTCGCGCCACGTGGCGTTCGTCACGAGGTTCCCGGACCAGGAATGGGCGAGCTCGTGCGCCACGAGCGAGACCAGCGAGCGGTCGCCGGCGAGCACGGTCGGCGTCACGAAGGTGAGGAGTGGGTTCTCCATCCCGCCGTAAGGGAACGCCGGGGGCAGGATGATCAGGTCGTAGCGCCCCCACCGGTACGGGCCGAAGAGCTTTTCAGCGCTCTGGATCATCGCTTCCGTGTCCGCGAACTCCGAGTGCGCCGACCCTGTGACGGACGGCTCGGCCCAGACGGCGCAGCGCTCCGAGATCGCGCGCGTCTCGATGTCGCCGCACGCGAGCGCGATGAGGTAGGGCGGGATCGGCTGCTGCAACACGAAACGGAAGGCGCCGTCGCCATCCCGTCCGAGTTGCTCGGCGCTCATGACGACCGTGAGCGCCTCGGGCGCGTGAATCCGCGCTGCGTACGAGATCCGCACGCCCGGCGAGTCCTGCAGTGGGATCCAGGACCGCGTCAGGATCGCCTGCCCCTGCGTGAACAGGAACGGGTGCTCCTTGCCGGCTGTCTGCTCGGGAGCGAGCCATTGGAGCGCCGCTGAGTTCGCCGTCGTCCGATACCGGATCCGGATCACGCTGTCCCCGGGCTCGAGCTCGACGGTCAGCGGCTGCCCGAAGCCCTCGTCACCCGGGCCGAGCTCGAACGTGCGGGCGCCGCCGTCTTGACCCGTGACCGATTCGATCACGAGGCCGAGCGTGTCGAGGATGACCGGCGCATCGGGGTCCCTGCGATCGAGCGCGAGAGCGGCCTGGCCCGCGGCCGTCTGCGACTCGAAGTCGAGCGTGAGCTCCAGGTCGAGGTGCGTCACGCGGACGCGATCGGGTTCGGCGTAGCTGTGGGGATCCATGCGGGTGGAGGGCGCGTTCGATTGCGGGGCGCTGCGGCAGGCGGCGCCGATCAAGAGCGGTGCGAGCAGGAGGAAGTGCTTCATCGGTCTGCGTACCTTGTGCTCTGCTCCGCGCGTTGTAAACGCTCCCACGGTCCGCCCCCGGACGCACCGCTCTGGAGCGGCGATCCATCGGGTACGATCGCGCGCCTCCCCACCCGCCACATCATGCTTCGCCTCGCCCTCGGATTCCTCGCTGCGGCGGCCGCGCTGCTCCTCGTGCTCCTGTTCCAGCGCGCGGATCCGGGCGACGCGACCGTCCTGGCCGCCCCTCCGGAAGCGCCTCCGGTGCGCCAAGCGCCTTCACCGCCGGAGCTCGTCGGGCCCGTCACGCGGAGGGCCACGAGCCCCGCGCTCGAGGTCGCGGCCCGGTCCGTTCCCGCCGAGGAGACGCCGCCCGAATTCTCGGGTCCCCCACCGGACCCCCTTGGCGTCGGCGACTGTGCGCTCGAGCTCGCCCTCATCGAGCACGAGTCCGGCGCGCCCGTGACGAGCAAGATCTTCCTGTGGCGCCTCGACGCGCCGCCCACCGAGTACTGGTCGAGGGGCGATCGACTGCACGCGCGGCGTACGGTTCCGAAGAACGGCGCCGTCTTCGAGCGGCTGCCGGAGGGCCTGTACCGCGTCGTCTGCGTCGAAGAGCGCTTCGTCGCCCCGGATCCACTGCCGTTCCTGGTGCGCGGCGAGCACACTCTCGTGCAGATCCGAGTGGACGTCGCGCACGAGCGCCCCGCGTTCCTCATCCTGTTCGACGAAGTGGGCACTCCCATCGAGCAGGTCAAGATGCAGCGGGTCGGCACGTCCTTCACGTTGCGATCCGTGATGGAGGCCGACTGGATCCTCGGCCGGGTGTGCAAGGTCGACACTCCCGACACAGGCGAGCAGGGTGACGGCGGCGGGCACTACTTCACGCACAACCGTTGGGTGGACCTCGCGGCCACCCCGCTCGGCTTCGAGCTCGGGAAGTTCCCCGTCGATACGCGCGACAAGCAGCAGCGCTCGGGCGTGCGCGTGGAGGTCGCGGGCCGCTCGCGGGTCGAGTTCGACGTCCGCGGCGACATCGAGGGCGAACGCGTGTACGTGTCGGTCAGCGTCGACCGCGATTGGGTGTTGCGCCACCTCGTCAGGCCGGACGGGACGACCTGCGAGGGCTCGGATCTGGCCGTCGACCTGCACGCCGCGGCGGAGCTCGTTTCAGGATCGTCGGAGCCGGAGGCCTGGCGCCACGTGCCGCTGTCCGTCGAGGTTCGGGACGATCGCTACGAGCCGCTCGAGTTCGAGCTGCGCCTCGCGAACGGCGAGCCCGCCGATCGCCTGCTTCGACTTGCGCGCCGCTGAGCCCCCACCGGTCACTCGGTCTCGGATGGGATGTCGTCCTGCCCCTTCTGGAGCTCGAGCTCCAGGGTCTCGATCATGGGCATGAGCTCCGCGAGGACCGACTTGGCGGCCTGTACCGAGGAGGCCTTCCTGCGGGTGGCCTCGCGGTGCGTGTCCGCTTCTTCCTTGGTCATCTCGAGCATCCGCATCAGCTCGCTGGCCTGCGTGGACTGGTCATCGATCGACGCACGCGCCGTGACGAGGCTCGTCTCGAGCTCGGCCACATCAAGCGCGAGCTCCTCGATGCGCTTCGAACGGCTCTCGCTCTCGGCCGTCTGCGCTTCGAGCCGGTGCGTGAGCTCCCGGTGCTCCGAAGCCGTGCGCTCGAGGCTCTCCTCCGAGCTCGCCAGACGCCCTTCGAGTGCCTCGAGGCGTCCGCGCATGGCGGCCTCCTCGCGCTCCCGCTCCTGGGTGATCGCGGAGAGTTGCTGCGTGTGGATCGCGTCGAGCGCCTGGGTCTCCTCCTGGGTCACGCGCAGGTGTTCCTTGTCCTCCGAGACCTGGGCCCTGAGGTTGGCGATCTGTTCTTGGAGAGCGGCCACTTCGCTGTGCTTCGCCTCGACGTTCCGGGCGAGCTCCGCTCGCATGCCTTCCACGGCGGTCCGCTCGGCCTGGATGGAGTGCCCCATCGCAAGGTTCTCCTCCTCGGCGCAACGGAGGGCCTCGACGCCGGCAGCGATCCGGCTCTCGGATTCGGCGAGCCGATACTGCAGCCCGCCGAGCTCCTCGCGCAGCGGCTCGAGCTCTCGGATGTGATCCAACAACCGCTCGACTTCCGCGGCCTTCCGCTCTTCGAGCTCGGAGTAGCTCCGGCCCGCCTCGTGCAGCAAGACGCACTGCTCCTCCGCGTCGCGCTCGACGTGCTCGAGGTACTCGATCCGCTCGACGAGCTTCGCGACGCGCGTCTCGACCTGTGCCGCGGTCCCGGTGCGCTCGAGCTCCAGCTCCCGAGCTCGATCCCCAGCCTCGGAGGCCTGCGCTTCCGCCGAACGGAGCTCCCCTTCCAACCGGGGCACCATCGGCGCCAGCTCCTCGGCGACGGCGCGCAGGCGCTGGATCTCGGCCGCGCCCGATTCGCGCAGCTCGGCGAGCTCGCGCTGCGACGACTCGAGCTGCTGCTCGACGAGCGGACATTTCTCAGCGATCGGCTCGAGCGTGTGCACGCGCTCCTTCAGGAGCTCGACCTGGACCGCGACCGAATCGGCCGCATCTGTCTGGGCCTGCTCCAGGTGCCCCAGCTCCTTCGCCTGCTCCTCGAAACGGGCCTGCAGCGGCTCGAGCAGCTCCAGGCGCGGTGTCATCTCGGCGATGATCGCGTCCTTCTCGCCGGCCACCTGGGCGTGCCGGGATTCCTGGTACGCGAGTCGCGTCTCGGCCTGCTCGAGCTTGTCGGCGACCGTCGCGAGATGGTTCACGCGCTCGTCCAGGGTCTTGTTCTCCGCCCGAAGGACCTGGGCGCGCTGCTCGAAGTCCGACGCCTTCCCCTCGAATTCCTCGAGCGCGCGCACACGTGCTCGAAGATCTTCGACCTCCTCGTCCGTGGCTCGGAGCTCGGCCTCGCGCGCGGCGAGCATGAGCTCCGCCGGCTCGAGCTCATCGATGCGTGCTTCGAGCGACCTGGCGCGTTCGTCGGCTTCGCTGCGCAAGGTGTCACACTGCGCTCGCAACGACGTGACCTCGTGCTCCCGCTGGTCGAGCTTCGTCGAGGCGGGCTCGAGGTGGAGGACGCGCTCCGTCAGCTCCCGGATCACCTCGTTCTGGCGCTCGATCTCGGCCTGCTTGTCGGCTTGGGCGGTCCTCAGTTTCTCGTCGAGACCGTCGAGTCCGAACTGCAGGAAATTCGTCTCTTGAAGGGTGGGTGCCGCCGCTCCGAGGAAGGCGCTGTCGCCCCCGCTGGGCGCGACCCCTTCGAAGTCGTCGAGCGCTCCCCGGAGCGTCGCGATCTGGGCGCTCTGGGTCCCGAGCGTCTTCCCGAACTCACGTTCGCGCACCTCGAACTGCTGGATGGCGCGGGTGATCTGACTCTCGAGCACGACGTAGGCGTCGTAGCGCTCTTGGATCTGGGCCGACATCGAGGCGGCGAGGAGCGCGCGCTCGCGCTGATTCGCGCGGCTCTGGATCCACCACGCGAGGAGCAGCCCCGAGATACACGAGAGACCGGAGAAGACGACGAGGTATTGGGCGAACAGCATGCGGAACGGCCTCGGGAGGACATTGGCGGGAGGGTGGTCATCCCATCGGCCAGCGCCAGATCCAATCCGTAGGCCACCTGGGATAGAGCCCGGACACGCGCGGCAGAAAGTGTTTCCACCCGTCCCCTCGCGCGCTCGGATTCGGCGTCGGACCCATCGGCGAAGATCGCGCGGGAGACCGCGCGCAGGCCGCCCTACAATGTCGCCGTTCCGCGCCGATGAGCCATCTCTCCTACCTCCAATGGCTGCTCCTCGTCTCCGCCCTCTTCGCCGCGGCGGAGCGCTTGCGCCCCGCCCGAGCCGCGCAGCCCCCCCTCCGGCCACAGCTCTGGAACGACCTCGCGTACCTCCTCTTCAACGGCCACTTCTACGCGGTGGTCGCCGGGGCCTGGGTCGGGGCGGTGGCCCTGACGACGCGCGAGGGACTGGCGCGGGCAGCCCTGCTCCCCGAGCACGGTCTGCTCGACGGCCGGTCGTTCGCGGTGCAAGCCGCGGTCTACCTCATCCTCAGCGACTTCCTCCAGTGGTGCGTCCACAACCTGCTCCACCGCGTACCGTTCCTGTGGCAGTTCCACAAAGTGCACCATTCGATCCACCAGATGGACTGGGCGGGCAACTTTCGTTTCCACTGGGTCGAGATCGTGGTCTACCGGTCGCTGCTCTACGTGCCGCTCTTGTGGTTGGGTGGCGCACCCGAGTCGCTGTTCGCCGTCGCCGTGTTCGCCACGTTCTGGGGGCACTTCAACCACGCCAACGTCGACGTCGGCATCGGCCCCCTCGGCTACGTGTTCAACAGCCCACGGATGCACCTCTGGCACCACGACGCCTCCGACGAGGGCGGGACGGCGAAGAACTACGGCATCGTGCTCAGCCTCTGGGACTTCCTGTTCGGAACCGCGTACTGGCCGAGGGACAGGGCCCCTCTGCGCCTCGGCTACCCGAAGGACGACGACATGCCGCGCGACATGCCGCGCCAGATGGCGTTCCCGCTCACGGCGCGCCCGTCGCGCTGACCGCTAGCAAGGAATCTGGTTCATCTCCGCGGTCGTCCCTCCAGTCCGTTGCCGTGGGGGTTGGCAATGCCTGACCGGAACCAGATTTAGCAGGAAGGGCAGGAAGAGCAGGAAGGGAACGGAATGGAACGGAATTGGAGGGGACGGAGCGGAGCGGAAGGGAGCCTTTCCGTAGCCTCTCCCTTCCGCTCCGTTCCGTTCCGTTCCGTTCCGTTCCGTTCCGCTCCCTTCCGTTCCGTTCCCTTCCTGTTCTTCCTGGTCTTCCTGCTAATTCTGGTTCCGATCAGGCAAGGGCCGAATCAGACGACGACGAACGGGAGGGATTCCCTTGTGGATGAACCCGGTTCCCCACGACCCGTCTACGATGGTCCGCTCGTACCCCCGCACGGAGACTGTCATGGCATCGCGCACTCTATCCTTCTGCTCGCTCGCCCTCGCCCTCGCGCTCACGCCGGCCGGATTCGCCGGCGGGTCGGGGGAGAGCGCGGTGCTCATCGTCGATCCGTCGAACGCCGAGTCGATGTACGTCGCCAACTACTACAAGGCGATGCGCGGGATCCCCGACGCGAACGTCCTGTACATGCGACCGGGGGCGGCTTCCTACACCCAGTTCGTCGCCGAGAACCTGCCGGGCTTTCTCGGCTCGCTGGCGAACAGGGGGATCGAGGACCACATCGACTTCGTCGTCATCCCGCCGGGCGGGAGCTTCTTCGTCTCGGCGCCCGGGCTCATCAGCGACGGCTGCGTCGCGGTGCACCGCTTCGCGATCGCCTCGGGGTACACGCTCGCGCACCAGGCGGTCGACATCCTGGGTGGCCTGCCTTCCTCGACCGGCAACGAGTACGCCGGGTTCACCTGGGGCGCCCGCGCATTCGACAGCTCCGTCGCGTGGCTGGACGGATTGCCCAGCACCGCTCCCGGGGCGCAACGCTACTTCATCGGCGCGATGCTCGGTTACACGGGTGAGCGCGGGAACACGCTGCCCGAGATCCTCCAGCTCATCGACCGCAGCGTCGCCGTCGACGGCACTCACCCCACGGGGACGTTCTACTACATGGAGACGAGCGACTTCGTGCGCAGCAGCCCGCGGCACGGCGCCTATCCCACGGCCGTCGAGAAGCTCGAGCTCGCGGGCGGGAGCGCCGAGCACCTGCTCGCCGACCTGCCGACCGGCAACCACGACTGCCTCGGCATCATGACGGGGCTCGCGTCACCCGACATCGACAACGCGGACCTCACGCTGCTGCCGGGGTCGTTCGCCGACCACCTGACGAGCTTCGCCGGTCGGTTCGACACCTCCTCGCAGACGAAGATGTCGCGCTGGATCGCCAAGGGCGCGAGCGGGTCGGCCGGTACGGTCGAGGAGCCGTGCAACTACCCGGGCAAGTTCCCCCACGCGCGCATGCACGTCGTCTACTACAAGGGTCTCTCCCTGGGCGAGGCCTGGTTCCGCAGCATGGGCTTCGCGCCCTTCCAGAACCTGCTGTACGGGGATCCGTTGACGCGCCCCTTCGGCGAAGACCCCATCGTCGACGTTCCCGACGCTCCGGTCGGACCGGTCTCAGGCGTGATCCCGCTCACGCCCACGACCACGCCGACCGCGTCAGGAGCGGCGATCGAAACCGTCGAGCTCTACGTCGACGGCGTGCTCCACGCCAGCCAGGGCCCGGGCCTCGCCTTCGCGCTCGACACGACCGAGCTCGCCGAGGGTTGGCACGACCTCCGCGTCCTGGCGATCGACGACACCTTGGCCGAGTTCACGGGTCGTTGGCTCGGCGCCCTCGAGGTCGACAACTCCCCGCACGGCGTCGCGCTCCAGGTGACGCCCACGGCCGGCGACCTCACGCAGCGGTACGACTTCACCGTCACCGCCACCGGTGGCGCCGTCAGCGAGGTCCGCCTCGTCCAGAACGGTCGCGTCGTCGCGGCCACGACGAGCGCGGTGGACACGCTGGGGATCCACGGCCAGAACCTCGGCGCGGGTCCCGTCACGGTGTTCGCCGAGGTGATCTTCCTCACGGGCGAGCGCGCGCGCAGCCAACCCGTGACCCTCGACATCGTGTTCACGGCCGGCGCGCCCTCCGGCGCACCGCCGGTCGCGTTCGGTGGCTTCACGAAGACCGTGCTCGACGAGCCGTCGTTCCTCCTGGAGTTGCCGGCTGCGTTCGACGACGACCTCGCGTCGGCGACGTACACGATCCTCCAGCCGCCCACCCAGGCAACGATCACCGGCGGCGGCGCGCCGGACGCCTACCGGCTGCTCACCCCGCTCCCCGGGGCGGCGGGCGGCGACGCGCTCACGTTCCGGGTCGACACGCCGTCGGGTTCCTCCGCGGTCGAGACGATCTTCATCGAGTACGAGCGCCCGGCGGCCTGCGGCGATCCGACCGCGTACTGCGCCACGGCGCCGAATTCCACCGGACCGGGCGCACGCATGGGCTGGGCCGGCTCGCTCAGCATCGCCGCCAACGACTTCGAGCTCCGGGTCGACCAGGCGACCCCGAGCCAGTTCGGCATCTTCTACTACGGTCCCGACGCGCTGCAGCTCCCCTTCGGCGACGGCTTCCGGTGTGTCGGTGGACAGACGATCCGACTCCCCATCGTCAGCACGGATGGCGCGGGCACGGCGTCCTATGCGATCGACTACACGAACCCGCCGGAGCCCGCGGGCGAGATCACGGCGCGCTCGAGCTGGAACTTCCAGTTCTGGTACCGCGATCCCGCGGCGGGCGGCGCGGGGTTCAACCTGTCGGACGCGCTCGAGGCTACGTTCTGTCCCTGACGGCGGCCGTACGCTCTACAGCGAGAGAGAGTCCAGGATGCCGTACCCCCCCGGGTGGGTCAGGGTCGGCGGCGCTTCCGTGTAGTTGAGGCCGGCGGAGATCCGGGCATCGAACGGCACCGATTCCTTGTCGGCGATGCGACCGAGCGCCTCGATCACGAGGCTGCGTTCGCGGTCGGAACGCCGCTCGTCGCGCAGCATGCCGAGCAGCGGCCGCACCGCGCGATGATCGCCCGTCCACGCGAGGGCGCGCGTCACGCCGGCGGTCGAGCCCCAGCAGTCGCAGGCCTGCATGCGCTCGAGCAGGTCCGGCACGAGCGTGGCGTCCCCGATCAACGCGCGACCGAGCGCCGCCTGCTCCATGAGCAGGGGCCGGTGCTCCGCCTCGTCCATGGCCTCGGTCAGCTTCGCCAGCGAGCCGGTGTCGCCCATGAAGCCCAGCGCGATCGCCAACTGGCCACGGAAGTAATCGTCGTTCACCGCGTCGAAGCGATCCTCGACGTACTCCCGCGCGCGCCCGTCATGGAGCAGCCCCAAGCCGAGCGCGAAGGCGCTCGCATCCCTGGCTGCCCGCGTGTCCCCCAGCTTGGACATGAGGGCGTCGGCCGTCGAGCGCGAGAGCCGTTGGTGCTCGTCGGCGAGCCCGTGGCCGAGCACGCCGATCGCCAGCCCGACCCACGGCTTCACCCGGCTCTTGCCCCGGGCGAGCTGCTTCGCGAAGAACCGCGCGACCTCATCCGCGCCCGCGAACCGGTCCTCCTCCGTCTCGCCCGGGCGCGCGGCGACCTGCGCGAGGGCCACCATGGCGAAGGCTCTCCCGATCTGGTCGCCGTGCTTGACCGTCCCGATCAACGTCGAGCGGATCGCGGCGTCCACGCCGTCCAGGTCGGAGTCGCCGAGGAGCCCGAGCGCGGCGATGCAGCTCCGGCGCACGACCGTCTTCTCGCCCTTGCGGGGGTCCGCGGCCTGAATCATCGCCTTCGCGACCTCTTCCTTGAGCTCCGGCGCGGCGCCGGCCGCGAGCCGCGCCATGGCGGCCGGCGCGTGGATACGCGCCATCAACGGGCTGCTCTGATCGCGGAAGATCGCGAGCAGGTGCGCAACCTGTCCCGCGCGCGTCGCACTGGGCGGGACGCTCGCACCCTCGCTCGCGGCATCCGCCTCACCCCTGTCCTCGAGTTCGATCGTGCCCAACGCGATCACGCACGCCGCCTGCAGGTCGGGGTACGCCCGCGCGTCCGCACTCAGTACCGCGGCGAGGTGGTGGACGGCGAAGCGCGCGAGCTCGGGGCGCTCGCGCAGACTGCCCGTCAGACCGAGGCCGTAGGCCGCGAGCGCGCGCGTGCGCACGGGCACGCGGCGCTCGCCGCACGCTTTCCGACCGGCGTCCCCGTCACGCGCGAGCTCGGCGAGCACGCGGGCGGCTGCCGGGCTGCCCAGCGCGCCGAGCGCGATCACCGCTGTCTCCGCGACGGCACGCGGCTCGCCCTTGAGGAAGCTCGTGAAGATCGGAGTCAAGGTCTCCGCGCCGACTTCCCCGTCACCGATCCGCGCGAGCGCGATCAGCGCGGTGCGGACGAGGTAGTCGTCCTTCCCCTGCCTCAGTACATGGAGCAACTCGGGGACGATCTCGCCGTACACGAGCTCGCGCGTGAGCCCGGGACGTCGCTCGGCGAAGCCGGCGAGCACACCTTCGTCGTGCGCGGTCCGCGAGTGGGCGAGCGCCAACTTGCCGCGGAGATCGAGGTACTGGTCCCTGTTGTGCTCCCACCAGACGGACCAGGACGAGAAGTCGGGGGACGCCCCGACGGCGAGTGTGATCGGCGTCGCCGCCGCGCTCGCGGGCACACCCGCGCGGGCGGCCGGCGAGCTCGGACCCGGGGCGGGGCGGGTGGGCGCCGGGACGCCCGCGGCCGGCGCGCCGGCGGCGGGCGCCGGCACCGCGCCCCTCGAAGCGGGGGCACTCGAGCACTGCGCGGCGCGGGCGGGCGCAGCGGCGAGGCAGGCGACGATCAGCGTCAGGGTCGGGGCTATCGGGTCGAGGTTGCGCATGCCATTCCTTGCTTTCCGGGCCTGAACATCGGCCCCAGCCTACGCGCACGGCTCCAGGGACCGGGCGCCATGGGCGTGGGTGACGAGGCGCCCATGTGCACAGGCAAGGACCGTGCCGGGGCTCGCCATCGGGCGGAGGGCCCGCGCGACGCCGGTCGTGTGCGCGATTGCACGCCCCTTCCGAGCGCTTCCGGGCATTCGCCTCGCGCTGGAGATCGCGCCCCCCACCGGTCGATGAGCGTCGAAGCCCCTGGTAGCATGTCGCCCCGATACGCCCCGCCCCCAGCGCTCATGACGACGACGACCACCCGGACGCACTGCCCCAATTGCGGGGCGAAACTGCCCGAGCAGCCGCTCTCCCTCTGCGCCTACTGCGCCATGCCCGTGGATCTCGCCCCCGAGCCCGCGGGGGCGCCGACGAAGGCGAGCCCGAACGCCGAGCGCCTCCGGCAGGTCGAGCAGAGCGACAAGCTCGCCGCGGCCATGGCGTGGGTTCCGCCGGAGAGCATGGCCTTCCAGCAGGGCTGGCGGATGGGGCACCGAGGCAAGTCGCTCTTCGTGGTCGCGGCGGTGCTCATCCTCGTGTCGAGGCTGGTCGGCGGGAGCGAAGCGGCCTCCGGCGTGCTGGCGCAGTTCAACGTGCTCGCGCTCGGCCTCGGGATCGCCGTTGCCGCGCGCGCCTTCTTCATCAGCTTCAAGGGCGCGGCGATGCGCAAGGAAGCCACGTCGCTGCCGCTCCTCAAGCGGACGGCCGTCATCACCGACCGCCGCAGCGAGACGGTGCTCAAGGGACTGGGCGGAAGCACCTGCTACTTCTTCACGATCGAGTTCGCGGAGGGCGTGGTGGCCGAGTTCGCCTACCCCGGCCACGGCTCGAACGAAGAACCGTACGTGTCGAACTTGACGGGTGTGGCGTACACGCGGGGCAGGAGCCTCCTCGCGTTCAAGCACGTCCGGATCTAGTGGTGTGAGTCAAGAGTTCAGTGCACTTGTCGAGCCGCCTGACCGCCCCTGGCTGCGTTGCACCTACTCCGAGTATCCAGCGCATACGCGTCGGCGGCGCGCCTTGCCAGAAACGCCCATTCGACCCGACAAGTGCACCGAACTTCTGACTCACACCACTCGCTCGGACCAGTGATGCCGCACCGAATCCTCCGCCTCGATCCAGACCCCGTCTCCGCCCTCGACGCGATCCGCGCGGCCTCGCGCGAGCGATCGGTGCTCGTCTTCAAGCAGAGCCCGATCTGCCCCGTGAGCACCCGCGCCGAGGGACAGCTCGAGCGGTGGCTCGAGTCGCTCGGCGAGGCCGACGACATCGCCATCGCGCGCATCGACGTGATCGCGGAGCGCGCACTGGCGCGTGGCCTCACGCGGGAGCTCGGGATCGAGCACCAATCCCCGCAGGCGCTCTGGTTCGCACACGGCGAGCTCGTCTGGCACGACAGCCACGGTGCGATCACCGTTGCGGCGCTCGACGGGAACCGACAGTTCTGATCCGCGGAAAGCTTCCGAATGAACGCACGACGATCCCACACCGCTCTCCTCGCCCTCGGTCTGCTCGCCTGCATCGCTCCGCCGCAATCGAATGTGCAGGACGACGAGACACCGAAGTGGAACGTCGACGAGCCGCCGGGTCCCACGTCCGAGGTCGCGATCGACACGCGCGAGGGCACGTGGATGAGCGTCGACGTGTCTCCGGACGGGCGCGAGCTCGTGTTCGATCTGCTCGGGGACCTGTACGTGCTGCCGATCACGGGTGGCGATGCGCTCGCACTCACGCACGGTATGGCCTGGGACATGCAGCCGCGCTACAGCCCCGACGGTGAGACGATCGCGTTCACGAGCGACCGCGGCGGCGGCGACAACGTGTGGGTGATCGACCGGGACGGCAGGCACGCGCGGCAGGTGACGAAGGAGGATTACCGCCTCGTGAACAGCCCGGCCTGGACGCCGGACGGCCGGTTCATCGCCGCGCGCAAGCACTTCACCTCGCACCGCAGCCTGGGCGCCGGCGAGATCTGGCTCTACCACGTCGCCGGCGGCGAGGGCCTGCAGATGACCGAGAAGCCGAACGAGCAGAAGGACGTCGGCGAGCCCGCGTTCTCACCCGACGGGCGGTACCTCTACACCAGCCACGACCAGACGCCGGGCGACGAGTTCGAATACAACAAGAATCCGTACGAGTCGATCTACGCGATCTCCCGCCTCGACCGCGAGACCGGACGCATCGAGACGTTCGTCGAGGGCGCCGGCGGCGCCGTGCGGCCGACGCCGTCCCCGGACGGCAAGTCGCTCGCTTTCGTGCGACGCGTGCGCGCGAAGACGGTCCTGTTCCTCGCCACGATCGCGTCCGGCGCCGAGCGCCCGCTCTTCGACGGGCTCGACCGCGACATGCAGGAGACGTGGGCGATCCACGGCGTCTATCCCGCCATGGGCTGGCTGCCGGACTCGAGCGCGATCGTCCTGTGGGCGCAGGGCGGCTTGTGGCGCGTCGACGTGGAGACCGGGGCCGCGAGCGCGATCCCGTTCCACGTTCAGGACGAGCGCACCGTCTCGGAACCGCTCCGCTTTCCGCACGATGTCGCGCCCGAGTCGTTCGACGTGCGCGTGCTGCGGTGGGCCGAGATCTCGCCCGACGGCTCCGCGGTGGTGTACGGCGCGCTCGGCCACATCTGGATCAAGGACCTGCCCGATGGGACCCCGCGGCGCTTGACGGACGACGAGCGGCGCTTCGAGTACTACCCGTCCTGGTCGCGCGACGGGGAGCTCGTCGCGTACGTGTCGTGGCACGACGAGGAGCTCGGGGCGGTGCGCGTCGTCCCGCGGACCGGCGGCACGGGCCGCGCGCTCACGGGCGAGCCCGGGCACTGGGTGCAGCCGAGCTTCAGCCCGGACGGCGCGTCCGTCGTCGCCGTGAAGGTCGCGGGCGGCGGTCTCGTGAGCCCGCATTGGTCACGCGACGTCGGCATCTACCTCTTGCCCGTCGCCGGCGGCGAGCCGCGGCTGATCTCGCGCTCGGGCGTGCGGCCGCACTTCGGCGCGCGCGGGACCCGGGTCTTCTTCCAGGACTTCGAGGACGAGGACGAGCGCGTGCTGAAGAGTCTGCGGCTCGAGGACCGCGAGGTGCGCGTGCTCCTGCGCTCCGAGGCGGCGACCGAGTTTCGCGTCTCGCCGGACGACCGCTGGATCGCGTTCGCCGAGCGTTTTTCCGCCTACGTCGTGCCCTTCCCCGCCACTGGCCGCGAGGTCGCGATCGGGCCTGAGAACGAGGCGCTGCCCAAGGCCCGCGTATCGGCGCGCTCCGCCGAGTTCCTGCGTTGGACGGCCGGCGGTGCGGGCCTCTCCTGGACCCTCGGGCCGGAGTTGTTCCGACGCGAGCTCACCGAAGCCTTCGAGTTCCTGGAAGGCGCGCGGACACCGCTGCCCGAGGCGCCGCGCGCGGGCCTGCGGATCGGCTTTCAAGCGCCGAGCGACGTCCCCGATGGCGCGGTCGCTTTCGTCGGCGCCCGGGTCGTCACCATGCGCGGCGACGAGGTGCTCGAGGACGGCACGGTCGTCGTCGAGGAAAACCGCATCGTCGCCGTCGGTCCGCGCGCCGAAGTGCAAGTTCCGGACGGCGCATTCGTCGTCGACGCATCGGGGTGCACGATCCTGCCCGGCCTCGTGGACGTCCACGCCCACGGCCCCCAGGGCGCGAACGGCATCCAACCGCAGCAGAGCTGGCTGAACCTCGCGAGCCTGGCCTTCGGCGTGACGACGGTGCACGACCCCTCGAACGACACGCACGACGTGTTCGGCACAGCCGAGCTCGCGCGCGCGGGCCTCGTCACGGCTCCGCGCATCTTCTCGACGGGCGCGATCCTGTACGGCGCGAGCGGCACGCTGCGTTCAGAAGTGAAGAGCGTCGAGGACGCGCGCTTCCACCTCGACCGCATGCAGGCCTACGGCGCCTTCAGCGTGAAGAGCTACAACCAACCGCGCCGCGAGCAACGCCAGCAGGTGCTCGCCGCCGCGCGCGAGCTGGAAATGCTCGTCGTGCCGGAGGGCGGTTCCCTGTTCCAGCACAACATGACGATGGTCGTCGACGGCCACACGGGCATAGAACATGCCATTCCCGTCGCCGTGATGTACGACGACGTACACGACCTCTGGGGCGGCACGGACGTCGCCTATACCCCGACGCTCGTCGTCGCCTACGGCGGCATCTGGGGCGAGAACTACTGGTACCAGCACACGAACGTGGCCGAGAACGAGCGCCTACTCACGTTCGTCCCGCGCGCGCTCGTCGATAGCCGCGCACTCCGCAGCCTGCACGCGTTCGACGGCGACTGGAACCACGTGCGCATCGCGACCGCTGCGAAGGCGCTCGCCGACGCCGGAGTACGCGTCAACTTGGGCGCGCACGGCCAACGCGAGGGACTCGGAGCGCACTGGGAGCTCTGGAACCTCGTGCAAGGCGGCATGACCCCCCACGAGGCATTGCGTTGCGGCACGTTGAACGGCGCGCGCTATCTCGGCCTCGACGCAGAAATCGGATCGATCGAGCCGGGCAAGCTCGCCGACCTGATCGTGATCGACGGCAACCCGCTCGAGAACATCCGCAGCTCCGAGAGGATCCGGTTCACGATGGTGAACGGCCGTCTGTACGACTCTGCAACGATGAACCAGGTCGGGAATCGGGTGCGCGCGCGCGCCGCGCTCTACTGGGAGCGATGAGGGGTGCCAGAAGGATCGTGTGATCGCCTTGCGTCCGCGCATGCGCGGATCCCGAAGGTGTTGGGCCGACGAGGCAGGACGTTGCCGCGGGTGAGCGTCCAGCGTAGACTGAAGGAAGTGCAAGAGCCAAGGAGGCCGTAGCATGCGTACGTTCAACGTGATCGTCGAACGCGATCCCGACACCGGCACCTTCGTCGGTTCCGTTCCGGGTTGGCCGGGCGCCCACAGTCAAGGGGAGACCCTCGACGAGCTTCAAGCAAACATCCGTGAAGTCATCGCGATGCTGCTCGAGGACGGCGATCCCAAACTCGAGTCCGAGTTCGTGGGTCTTCAGACAATACGGGTTGCGTAGGCTTGGGCTCAGTTCCGGTTCTGAAGCCCCGTGAAGTGGCCATTCTCTTGACGCGTCGCGGCTTTCGAGAGGTTCGACAGCGCGGGTCGCATCGCCAATACCGGCATCCTGATGGGCGCGGCACAACGGTGCCATTTCACTCAGGCCGCGATATCTCGCCCACCTTGCTTCGCAAGATTGCCCGGGATATCGGCATCACCGTCGAGGAACTGCTACAACGAAGTTGAAGTCGGCTCCGAAGGCGACCGCCCGCGTCTCGAGCGGCACCTCCGTCACGGCCGCACGATCACCGTCGCGGTCGCGCCCTCGAACGACAGCAGGATCTTGCCCAGCTCGATCGGGTCGCGTTCGACGGGTCGCCGGAGCGTCATCACGAAGCCGGTCACGCCCCGGGACGGTCCATCGCCCGGGGACGGCCGGACGACGAGCCGGACGCCCGGGCCACGGGTGGTCCAGCGGTCCGCGGCCTCGTCGCGCTCCCACCCGAACGCGTCGCACACCGTGAACAGGTGCTCGCGCTCCGCTTCGTCGAGCTCGAGCTGGACCTCCGTGACGTCGTCGAGGAGGGAGCTTCCGCGGAGCTCCGTCTGGTCCAGCTTGGCGGCGTAGCGCTCGAGCACGTGGCGGCGCGCGATCGAACCCCCGTGCTGCGGCGGAAGGTCCGTGTACCACTCGGCGAGGAACTGCGGGTCGTACTCCAGCGAGAAGAGGCTCAGCTTCGACTCTACGTGGGGGCTCTCCACGCCCATGATCTGGAACCAGGGCACCTGCTCGCCCTGCGCTTCGCGCGTGATCGGCGCGAGGAAGGTGTTCACGCCGCGCGCGCGGAGCGCCGCGACCGCCGCGTCCGTGCCGCCTTCGAGCTCGAAGCCGAACGCCAGGCCCGATCGGCCTGCGCCGAACTGAGGCGAAGTGTCGGGTTTCAGGAACTCGAAGTAGGTCTCCTCACCGTAGAAGTAGAGGCCCGTGTACGACATGTCCGCGCGGACCGTCTCCCGCTCCTCGGAGACGGCGAACGTCTCGCGGAAGAACTCGGAAGCGGCGATCGCCGCGTACGTCTCGGCGTCCGGGACGACGTAGACGTGGTTCAGGAACACGGGCGCGGCGCGGGCGGCACGCCACGCGCTCCCGATCGCGTGGAGCTCTTCCCAGATCGGAGCATCCTGCGGCTTGGGCGAGGCGAGCCCGAGCAGCTCCGTCTCGCGCGGCCCCGGCTGGACGTACAGCTCGAGGAACAGGGTCAGCGGCTCACCGGTCAGGAACGGGTCGACCATCTCGATGGTCGCCAGGAAGCGCCGGCCCTCGTCCTTCACGGTCACGGAAAACCCTGAGAGATCCAGGTCGAGCTGGCGGCTCGCGCCGACCGACTCGCACAGGCCGCGGTAGTACGGGGTGAGGAACGACTCGAAGAAAGCAATGTCGAGCGCGATGTCTCCCTCCAAGCGGATGGCGAGCGCGTAGGAGAAATAGGACCCCGAGTCCGCGTCGGACATCCCGGGCGCGAAGCGCAGCTCCTCGAAGCCTTCGAAGGCGAGCTCTGGTGCGAACGAGAGCGGGAAATCCAGTCGTTCGTAGCGCCACCCATCCGGAGTCGGGGGCAGGAGCGATTGCGGCGACTGCGGGAGAACGGCACCGAGGAGTACCAGCAGGGCGGGGTGCATCATGGCGTCACTGTTCGAACCGGGTTCACGTCGCGCCACACCGTATCATGGGCCCCGCATCCACCCCGACTCGTCACCCGATCGATGGAACCCGGAACACCCCTGCGCCTGGCCCTCGCCCGCCTGCTCGCCGTACCGATGGTGTGCGCAATGTCGTGCGGGCCGAGCGAGGCGACAGACACCGGCCGAGAGGCCGCGACCCCCACCATGACCGAATCGCACGCGAACGAGTCGACCTCCTCCGGTCCCGAAGTCGCGACCTTCGGCGCCGGCTGCTTCTGGTGCGTCGAAGCCGTCCTGGAGCAGCTCGACGGCGTCGCGGACGTCACCTCCGGCTACATGGGGGGACACGTGGAGAACCCGTCGTACCGCGCCGTCTGCGGCGGCGACACGGGACACGCCGAAGTGGTCCAGGTCACGTTCGACCCGGCGACGATCCCCTACACCGTGCTGCTCGACTGGTTCTGGCGATTGCACGACCCGACGACCCAGGATCGGCAGGGGAACGACGTCGGCTCGCAGTACCGCTCGGCGATCTTCTATCACTCGGATGAGCAGCGCCAGGCGGCGGAGAAGTCGAGAGCGGCCGTCGAGGCGGCGGGAACTTTCCTGCGTCCGGTCGTGACGGAGATCACTGCCGCGGCCCCGTACTATGTCGCCGATGAGGGGCACCAGGACTACTACCGTCAGAACCGCGAGCAGGGCTACTGTCGGATGATCATCACCCCGAAGCTCGACAAGCTCGGGCTCGAGCAGTGAGTCCCATGCCGCAGGAGAAGCTCGAACGTACGTTCCAGATGACGCGGTCGCAGCTCGACTACCTCGAGCGGATGAGGGCGGCGCACTCCCTGCCCGACGTCTCGAAGGCGCTGCGCGTCCTCGTGGGCTACGCGATGTCAAAGCCCGAGGAAGAGAACGCCATCTTCGCGACGATCCGCTGCGCGAGCCCGGACGTCTGCGAGCCCGGCAAAGCCGCGGCCCGCGAGGAGGAGGAGCGCGGCGCCTGACGGTTTCGCTCAGCGTCCGGGCGTCGTGGGCTGCCGCTGCGCGAGCTCGCGACTGCGCCAGTCGTCCCCGTGCTCCTCCCACCAGTCGAGCCAGGCCTGCGCGCCGGGGCCCGGGTTCGCGCCCGTCAACTGCTCGAGCGAGCCGATGACGCGTCGCCGCTCGATGGTCTTCGTCATCTGGACGACCGTGCGCACGTCGAACACGATGCCGGAGGTCACGACGGCGACGATCGGGTCGGCGATCGCCGCACCCAGGGCGATCTCGACGTCGTAGTCCATGACGTAGGCGGTCTGCTCGCCGATGTAGACGTTGGCGCGCGTCCCGACCGGCGCTCGGGAGCTCGAGAGGCTCGCGAGGTGGGTGATCAGCGGCTGGACGGCGGCGGGATGCCCGATGTTGCCGAGCGCCTCCGCCGCGTTCGAACGCACACTCGGGAAGGTGCTCGCGAGCGCGTTGATCGGCGGGCCCAGCACGGCGACGTCGCCCGCGTCGCGCAGCGCGAGCGCCGCGCCCTCGCGCACCCGGCGGGCGCCGTCGAGGATCGCGCGCGACGAGAGCTCGCGCAGCAGCTCGCCGGGGAAGAGGCGGCGGGCGACGAGCGTCATGAACGCGCGCCGGCCCTGCTGCATGCCCGCGAGCTCGGCCGCGACGAGCTGGCGCAGAAGGGCGCGATCCACCAGCTCGGCCAGGCGCTGCACGGCGATCTCGCGCCGCGCCTGCGTGCCCTTCGCGCCGGCGATCACGAGCGCCTTGACCGTCGAGACCGGGTCGGTGGCGGCCAGCTCGATCGGGATGCGCACGTCCAGGACGAGCTGCAGCGCGCGCGCGTCGTCCGGCGACCTGGCGAAGACGCGGTCGAGCTCGGCGACGGCCTCGTCGTAGAGACCCTGGCCGACCATCCAGCGGGCGAGCGCGACGCGCCGCGCGTGCTCCCGCGCCCCGACGCCCGAGGCCATCCGGCGCGCTTCCGCCACGACCTCGCGTTCGAGCCGGTAGCGCAAGACGCTGCCCTCGATCGGGATCCAGTCGGAGCCGTCACGGCGCTCCCAGCGCTCGCCGGTGAACCGGCTGCGCGCGCGCAGGACCGTGCCGTCCACGAGCGTGAGCAATCGCCGCCGGTCGAGGGTGCGCGCGTCCTCTTCGGCCTCAGTGGCCGCCGGATCGGGCGCGGGCGCCTGTGCTCGGGCGGGCGCGCCGAGCGCGGTGCAAGCCAGGAGGAGGGCGGTCAGGAACGGGCGCGAGGCGTTGCGGGCGGGGTTGAGAGCTTCCATGGCGTCGTCGGGTGTGGTCCGCGTTGGACAACGGGGCTCGGATGGGAGCGGATTCGCTACGAATACCCTGCCAACGGTGCGAGTCACCGTCCGGGGCCGCCGAACGCCCCTGGGGCATGCCAGACCGCACACCGTGGGCGGAGAGCGCACACCTCGGCGTTCGGAGGCCGCTCAAGAGCCACTCGGCGCGGACGCCTCGATCGTCGGGCTCGCGGGCGTCTTCGGGTAGTCCGGGATGGGTCGGCCGGCGCCGAGGTGCTCGCGAATGGTGCTCCACTCCATCTGGCGCGAGAACCAGCGCTGGTCGGAGTCGCGAACCCCGTGGCGGTTCTGGGGATAGACCATCAACTCGAACGGCTTGTTCGCTTTCTGGAGGGCGTACGCGAGCTGCAGCGTGTTCTGCATGTGGACGTTGTCGTCCATCACGCCGCAGTGCATGAGCAGGTGCCCCTTCAGGTTCTTCGCCGCCTTCAGTACGGAGGTCTCGTCGTAGCCCTCCAGGTTCCTCTGGGGCGTGCTCATGTAGCGCTCGGTGTAGATCGTGTCGTACATGCGCCAGTCGTACACGCCTCCGCCGGCGATGCCGAGCGCGAACTTGTCGCTGTGCGTCAGCGCGAAGGCCGTCATCGAGCCCCCATAGCTGTACCCGGTGATCCCCACGCGCGCCGCATCGGCCCACGGGTGAGCGACGAGCCACTCGACGGCGTCCTCGATGTCGGCGAGCTCCTGCACGAGGAACCGCTTGTAGCCCAGCGCGGTCGTCCACTGGCCCTTGCCGCTCGCCGTACGGACGTTCACGTTGAAGACGATCAGGCCCTGCTGAGCGAGGAACTGGTTCCAGGTGCTCATGCTCCAACGGTTCCGGATCGTCGGCGCATCGGGACCCGAGTACGTCGACAGCCACACGGGGTAGCTCTCCGAAGCATCGAACGGCACGGGCTTCAGGACGGCGACGTCGAGCGCGAACCCATCGCGCGCCTCGATCTCGAACAGCTCCCAACGGCTCGTCCGATACTCGTCGAGGGCGGGGATGACTGCCTGCCCGAGCTCCTTCAAGACCTTTCCGTCCGCATCGCAGAGCCGGACCTCGGCCATCGTCGCCCGGCTGGACGCCGTGTCGAGGAAGTGAGTGCGCGCCGTGTTGAACGCAGCCGAGTGGTAGCCGTCGCCCCGCGTGAGGCGCGCGAGCCCCGTCCCGTCGAGCCCGATGCGGTAGAGGTTCGAGTTGATCGCCCCGTCCTTCGTACCGCTGAACCACAGCCGGCCACCCTCCTCGTCGAGGTGCCGGATCCGGCCGACGGCCCACTCGCCGCTCGTCACCGGGCGGATCAACGTGCCGTCCGCGCGATAGTGATAGAGGTGCTTCCAGCCCGTCCGCTCGCTCTGCCACAGGAACGTCCCGTCAGCGAGCCAACGCGGCGGACCGAGCAGGTTCACCCAGCTCTTCGAGTCCTCGTGCACGATCGTCGTGACCGCGCCCGTATTCGGGTCGGCCGAGTTGAGATCGAGCCACGTCTGGATGCGATCCTGGACCTGGAACACCACCCGGTCCCCGGTGGGCGACCAGACGACGTTCACGACGAGGGGCTCGTCGGAGCGGTACCGCGCGAGGTCCGCCCAGGTGATCGCTCCCGTGCCGACCTCCGCGATGCCGAGCTTCACGCGCGGGTTGGGGTCCCCCGCCTTGGGATAGTTCGACACCTCCGGCTTGACGCGGAAGTGCCCCTCTTCGATGTGGTCGATGACCGTGAACTCGTGAACGTCGGACTCGTCGAGACTCAGGAAGGCGATGCGCGCGGAGTCGGGGCTCCACCAGAACGCCTTGAATCGCCCTCGACCGTAGATCTCTTCCTGGTAGACCCAATCGAGCTTGCCGTTGAACGTCTCGTCGTCGCCGCTCGTCGTGATCGCGCGGAGCCGCCCGTTCTTCGTCGCGACGACGAACAGGTCGTTGCCGCGCACGAAGGCGAGCTGCGCGCCGTCCGGAGCGAGCTCCTCGAGCTCCGTCTCGCCGTCCGCGGCGTTCGTCAGCCGGATCGGTGCCCAGCCCTCGCGCCGGAACCAGAGCGCACCTTCGTGCTCGTAGACGGCGGCGCTCCCGTCCTCGGTGGTCGCGATCCGGTGCGAGACGAGGCGCCCAGCCTCCTTCTCGTCCAGCTCCGTGAGCATCGCGAAGGCCCGCTTCGCCTCGGCGCGCTTCGATTCGCGCTCGCCATCGCCCGCGGAAGTCTTCGGCGGAGCGCTCTCCTCCCACGTCTCGACGTCGACCCACTGCGCGTCGTCGCCCCGGCCCTTCACGAGGTGCACGCCGTCGGGCGCCCAGCGCCACGCCGGGGTCCTGCCCCGGAAGCTGACGCGCCCCTCGCCGCGCCCGGCGGCCTGCTCCAGCGTCAGCATCCTGTCCTGCGCGGACGCTTCGGCCACGAGGACGGTGAGGAGCGCGAAGGCGAGCACGCCGCCGGATGCAGGGGTGTGTAGTTGCACGGAGAGCCTCGTGGGTCCGGACGATGGGGACGACACCGTGCCCATCCTACCAGGGGTGCCGGGAGCGCGTGGGCAGCCCGACTTGCGTCTTACGCGCCCGAGCCCGAATCCCTCCGTCTCTGCCTAGGGACAGAACGGCGCGGACATCGCGTCCGACAGGTTGAAGCCCGCCCCACCCGCAGCGTTGTCCCTGAACCAGAACTGAAAGTTCCACGTGCTGCCGGGCGTGATGAGTCCGGACTGGGACGGCGGCGAGGAGTAGTCGAGTTGGACCGAGCCGCTGCCCGCGCCGTCCATCAGGATCGGCGGATTGATCCTGTGGGTCGGGGACGAGACGCAGCGGAACCCGTCGCCGAACGGGACTTCGATCTGGCCGGGGCCGTAGTAGAAGATTCCGAACTGGCCCGTCGCCGCGCCGCAGACCTCCAGGAAGAAGTCGTCCGCGCTTACGCTGGTCGAGCCGGAGTAGCCGATGATCGCTCCCGAACCGTTCGAGTTCGGGGCCGTCTGGCAGTAGTTCTCCGGGGCGCAGTCCGCGACGATCTTGAACACCTGCCCCGCGTTGTAGTTGCCGACGTAGATCTCGCCCGACGCGTCGCGGCCCCAGGCGAGGAGGTTGTTCCAGCTCCCGCTCGCGGGCGTCATGTTGGCCTGCACGGTGATGTCCGTCGCCACCCCGCCCACGACCTTGAAGGTCGTCACGTCCTCCGTGCAGAAATCGGAGAGCAGGTAGTAGCCGTAGAGGCTCGGGATGGCACTGCCGCGGTAGACGGTGCCGCCCATGACCGCGCACCCGACCGCGCCGTTCTCGTACTCGAACACGGGGTCGGTGAACATCGGATCGTTGCACATCGTGCAGCCACCGAAGCAGTTCGTGCCCTCCTTGCAGGGCCAGCCCAAGTTGAGGCCGGACACGCCGCCGGGCAGGAACGAGCTCTCCTCCTTCCCGCTCTGGCCCACGTCGCCGACGTAGACGTCCCCCGTCAACTGGTCGATACCGAGCCGGAACGGGTTGCGG
>SMVQ01000280.1 GCA_004357655.1 Planctomycetota bacterium | reverse complement strand
GTTCCGTTCCCTTCCTGCTCTTCCTGTCTTCCTGCTATGTCTGCTTCTGGTCAGGCATGGGCGGCCGCCCATGCCTGACCAGAAGCAGACATAGCAGGAAGACAGGAAGAGCAGGAAGGGAACGGAACCGGAACGAAAAGGCCGGAACGGACGGGGACGGGGCGTGTAGACTGGCGAGCTTCATTCCTGCTAACAAGACTCTCATGAACCGCCCGATCGTCGTGCTCGACACCGATACCGCCACCGCCCACCTGCTCCAGTCGGGGGCAATCCGCCTTCCGTGGGTGCCGGCATGACCTCCAAGGAAGTCCGCAACATCGCGATCGTCGCGCACGTCGACCACGGCAAGACGACGCTCGTCGACTCGATGTTCCGGTTCGCGGGCACGTTCCGCAAGAACCAGATCGTGCAGGAGCGCGCGCTCGACACGAACCCTCAGGAGCGCGAACGAGGCATCACGATCCTCGCGAAGAACACGGCGATCGAGTACGCGGGAACGCGCATCAACATCGTCGATACCCCCGGCCACGCCGACTTCGGCGGCCAGGTCGAGCGGACCTTGCGCATGGCCGACGCGGTGCTCCTGCTCGTCGATGCGTTCGAGGGGCCGATGCCACAGACCCGATTCGTGCTCAAGAAGGCGTTCGAGCACGGCCTGCGGGCGCTCGTCATGGTCAACAAGACCGACCGGCCGGACGCGCGGCCGCACGAGGTGCTCGACGAAGTGTTCGACCTCTTCGTGGACCTCGGAGCGCACGACGAGCAGCTCGAGTTCCCGGTCGTGTACGGCTCGGGCCGGGAAGGCTACGCCATGACCGAGCCCGAGGACGAGGCCGTAGACCTCGCGCCGCTCTTCCAGATGATCCTGCGCGAGGTGCCCCCCCCGACCGTCGACCTCGAGGGGCCGGTGCAGTTCCAGGCGGCGACGCTCGACCACGACGACTTCCTCGGGCGGATCGCCATCGGGCGGGTGTCGCGCGGGATCTTGCGCAACGGCGCGCGCCTCGCGGTCTGCCACCAAGGGCGCGAAGAGGTGCCGGTCATGCCGATCAAGAGCCTGTTCCGCTACGAAGGGCTGAATCGCGTGCCGGTCACCGAGGTGCTGTGCGGCGACATCGCCGTCGTCGGCGGCATCGAGGAGCTCTTCATCGGCGACACGCTGTGCGATCCCATGCACCCCGATCCATTGCCGACGATCCGGATGGACGAGCCGACGCTCTCGATGGTCTTCTACGTGAACAACTCGCCGTTCGCGGGGCGCGAGGGCTCGTTCGTCACGAGCCGCCAGATCCGCGCGCGACTCGAGCGCGCGGCGCTGCGCGACGTGGCCCTCCAGCTCGCGCCGACACCAGCCTCGGACGCCTTCGAGGTCAAGGGCCGCGGGGTCATGCACCTCTCCGTCCTGATCGAGAACATGCGCCGCGAGGGCTTCGAGTTCGGCGTCGGGAAACCGCACGTCATCCTGAAGGACGTGGACGGAGTGACGTGCGAGCCGTTCGAACGTGCCAGCATCGAGGTGCCGTCCGAGCACGCCGGCCGGATCATCGAGTACCTCGGCCGGCGCCGCGGCGAGATGACGCACATGGACGCGGCCGGACCGCACACTCGGATCGAGTTCATCGTCCCGGCCCGGGGCCTGATCGGCGCGCGCACCGCGCTCCTGACCCTCAGTCAAGGCGAGGCCATCCTCAGCCACGTCTTCGAGGACTGGCGCAAGGACGGCGGCCGCATCCCGCGCCGGACGAACGGCGTGCTCATCTCGGACCGCGCGGGCAACGTGGTGCCCTACGCGCTCGACGCCCTGATGGACCGCGGCACGTTCTTCACGAGCCCGGGAACGGCCGTCTACGAGGGCATGGTCGTGGGCGAGAACAACAAGGAGGGCGACCTGCCCCTCAACGTGTGCCGCACGAAGAAGCTCACGAACATGCGCGCCGCGGGCCGCGACGACAACGTGCGAATCTCCCCCCCACGCGCGCTCTCGCTCGAGGAGGCGCTCGAGTACATCGAGGACGACGAGCTGCTCGAGGTCACCCCGAAGAACCTGCGCCTCCGCAAGCGCATGCTCTCCGAGACCGAACGCCGCAAGGAGTCCCGCAGGACGAAGACGGCGAAGGCGTAGCCCCTCTCCCTTTCCGTTCCGTTCCCTTCCTGCTCTTCCTGTTTTCCTGCTATGTCTGCTTCTGGTCAGGCATGGGCGGGCGCCCATGCCTGACCAGAAGCAGACACAGCAGGAAAACAGGAAGAGCAGGAAGGGAACGGAACGGAAAGGGAGAGGGGGGGAGTGCCTCGTCGTTACCGCACCACGATCTCGATTCGCAGGGCGTCCGGCGACCCGCCCTCCGAAAGGTCGCCGAAGATCGCGCGCCATTCGCCGTTCGGGCCCTGCTCCAGGCGTTGGACCTCGTTCACGAACAGGTGGATGAACGACGACTGCTCGACGAAGTCGCTGATACCACCTCCGAGGTCGAAGCGCTCGCGGCCGGTGAGCAGGTGGACCCCGCCGCGCACGTCGAGCACTAGCTGGCCGTGCACGTCGCGGCTCGGCTTGATCCAGATCGCGAGGCCGTCGAACAGCCGATGCATCGTGGGATCACCGATCGAGGCGAACTGCGCCACCTCGACATCGTAGTCGGCCACTTCACTGTCCTCGATCCCGAGCGCCATCGCGCACGACTCGCCCATGCGAACCGGGACGCGGGCCTGCAGGGGAGTTCCGTCCTTGTGGCCCGGTCGGTAGACCGTCACGGAGAGATCGAGCAACTCGGGCTTGGCCTGCATGGCGGTGAACGCAGCGACCACCTGCTTCTGCTCATCGATTCGTTCGGCCTGCCGCTCCGCGAACGAGTAGAGATCGGGGTACATGACGAGCCAGCGCCCGGTCTCCTCCCAGCTCATGTGCTCCACGTCGTCGAAGAGAATGTCCAGCAACACACCCGGGTTCCATTCGCTGCTCATCACCGCGAGGCTCGCCGGGGCCCACAGCTTGCTGCGCAACTGCCTCGGAACGAACCCGGGCCAGAGGCCCGTGCCCCATGCCCGCAGGGCGGGCGGCGTGAGCGAGCCGAGGTCCGCGATGACGAGCTCGGCACCCTCGTCGTTGAGGAGGAGACTGCGGAGAATGGGCAGGTCCGGTCCGACTTGCCGGATGATGACGACCTCGCTCGCAGCGCCGCGCTGGAGCTCGACCACGCTGTGCAGCACGATCGCCTGCCCGCGCGGGATCATCGTGTTCAGCGCGAAGGAACGCGTCATGACCTGGAGGTTCTGGAGGACCGAGAACCCTTCCACGTATTGCGCGGGCTTGTCCGTCGCCGTGACCATTGTGGACAGGTCGATGTCCTTGCGCTCGAGCGCGAGCACCTCCCCTCGCTTCCAGGAGAAGGCCAGCGCGAGACCGTCGGCCGTCGGGGCGCCGCGCATGGCGATGCGCGTGCCCACCGAGGCCGTGCCGACGATCGGGTCCGCGATCGCGGTGGCCTGGGCGATCTCGACGTCGTAGTCGACCACCACCTGGAGCTCGCGCGAGAGGTCGAGCACGCTCGGGCGGTCGGCCCGCAGGTTCAGCACGTACGACTCGTGCCGGCCGGTACGCGACGCCGCGGCGACCCAGGTCTCGGCCTCCGCGGCGGAGATGAGCGACCCGCTCGGCGCCGCGCCCCCCGACGACGCCGACACCTGGAAGACGTCGATCCGGATCTGGGTCTGGGCGTTGATGGTCCCGTCGAGGAACGCGAGGATGCCCGCCACGCGAGCGTGCAGCGCCTCGGGCGCCCGCACGATCATGCGGCCGTCGCTATTCAAGCGCATACGGCGGCCGGCGTACTCGAACTCATCGCCGTAGAGCTGCTCGATCAAGTCGGGCACCGAGCTGACGCCCAGGTCCTGATCCGACTCCGTGTACGCGTCCCGCTCATCGGCCTGATCGAACTCCACCTGGGGCAGGAGGGTGAGCCTCAGCGCGTCCCCCTCGGGCTGGTACGACATGGGCAGCGTCGACAGGTCGTAGAAGCGCACGACGTCGACTTCCTCGCCGGCATTCTCGTCGTCGGTCGCCGTCTGGCCGTCGTGGATCGGGAGTACGAGAAGCAGCGGAAAGAAGGCGGCGATCATGGAGAATCCCTCCGTGGGGAGCTTGGTCCGTCGTTCGAGTGAGGCAGATTGGACGGCCGGCCGGCGGCGCTCACGGGCTGATCCGCTCGGTACCGGCGCGGGAGCCGAGGACGGGCTCCAGCTCGTGCGCCAGCTTGAAGAGTGTCACGGCGGTGCCGCCGCGAGCGCCCGGTCGGGAGAGGAGCGCGAGGATGCTGCGCTGCCTGCGGGCCGGGACCTCGGACAGGAGGTCGCGCACGGCCGGCTCGCCAAGGAGCGAATGCGCCGTGATGACGCACGCCGCGGCGAGGTCGCACTCCTTGGAGTCGAGGCCGCGGAACAGCTCCCGGAGCTGGGGGTAGTGCTCGTCACCCGCGAACGCCGCCGCGGCGAGGAGCGCGCGCTCGCGGTCGTCGTCCTGAAGGAGGTCGCCGCCGACGAGCTCGAAGATCGCAGGCACGGCACGGGGGTGCTCGGCGAACACGAGCGCCTCGAGCAGGCGCCGGCCGACGAGGCGCCGGCCGAACCGGGGCTGCTCGAGCTCGGACGCGTCCGCGATCCGCCGCGCGAGGTCCTCGATCCGATCGAGATCATGATCGATCGCGAGCCGCCAGACGCCCCGCAGTTCCGCCGCGGACGCGCGCCCGCTCACGCGCGGGTCGAGCAGCGCGAACAGCGCCCGATCCCCACCGAACGTGGCGAGGATCCGGAATGCCCGCCCACCGTACCGGCGCGACCGGCACTGTTGCGCGACCCAACCGACGGCACCGGGCGGGTGCAGCCGGTCGACGGCGCGCAACAGGAAGGCGATCTCCGACGGAGAGTGGTGCGCCTCGAGCAGGCCCGTGACGGCCGCCCCGGCGTCCTCCGTCGCGGCCAGCGCTTCGATGACGTCGGCCTCGCCGAACGCCGGATGGTGCGCGAGCCCGAGCAGCGAGCGCGCGCCCGCTGCCCCCGCACCGGAGAGGACGCGCAGGAGGCCGCCCGCGAGGTCCGAGACCTTCGCCCTCGAGCCGCCCCGCGGCATGCACGCGAGGGCCTCGCGCACCCACGCCACGCACCCGGCCGGCGCGAACTCCACCGCCCGTTCCACGACGAGCTCGTGCAGGTCGGGATCCCAGACGGCGCGCGCGAGCCCGGCGCGCCCACGCTCGCCGGCATCGAACAAGGCGAGGGTGGCGGCCTGCTTGCGATCCTCCAACGCGAGGGCCTCGACGAGTGCGCCGACGGACGCGTCGCTACCCCGGACTCCGAGGTAGCGCGCGGCGGCGCAGGCCACGATGGGGTCGGGCGTCGAGACGACGAGGCGCTCGGCGATCCGGCCGACGGGCCAGGACGAGTCGAGTAGGGGTCCGGCGAGCTCTTCGAAGCGGTCAGCGAACGCGACCACCGCGGCGGCGGGCGCATCTGGCGTGAGCTCGAGCGCCGCGCGCCTGAACAGCTCGCGCACCTCCGCGCGCGCCGACGCCAGTCGCACGCGGTCGAGGTCGGTCGCCGCAAATACCGCGTGCCGAGCGGGCGCAGGGTCGACGACACGGGCGACGGCTGGATTCCGCGGAGCCGGCGTGACCTCGGCCGGCGCCGCGACGACGGAGTCGCCGGTGCCCACCGGCTCCCCCGGCGCTTCATGCGCCCCGGGCCGGTTCGCGAAGTAGAGCGCTCCGAGCGCGAGCGACGCGGCCACTGCCGCCGAAGCGGAGCGCCACCACGGCGCGCGGTGAGCCTCTGGCGCATCGCCCGCGCCAACGCTCTCGTCGAGTGCCGCGTGAATGCGTTGCAGGGAGCGCTCGACGTCGAGGCGCTCGACCGGTGGGGAAGGCAGGTTGAGCAGCGACTCGCACAGGCGCTCGTGCTCCTCGAAGAGCCGCCGACACGCGTCGCACTCATGGGCGTGCTCCTCCAGGCGGAACTCCTCGTCGAGTGTGAGCCGTCCGTCGAAGGAGCGCTCGAGCAATTGGCGTGTGCGACGGCAGGCCTTCATCGCGCGCCCGCCTCCAGCCACGGCCGCATGGAGCGCACGAGCAGGCGGCGCGCTTTCATCACCTGCGTGCGGACGGTGCCAGGACGCATGCCGGTCACCTCGGCGACCTCGTCGTACTCCATGCCCTCGATCACGCGCAGAACGAGGGCGGCGCGCAGGTTGTGGGGTAGGCGATCGATAGCCCGTGTGAGGCCGGCCACGAGCTCACGGCTCGTCGCCTCCCGCAGCGGCCCGCGGACCGGCGCCGCCGGCTCCTGTAACACGTCCTCGAGCCCGATGATCCGCGCCCCCCGCCCCTTTCGCCGCTGATGGTCGCGCGCGAGGTGGAGCGCGATACGCGTGAGCCAGCCCGCGAACGACCCCTCCCCGCGGAAGAAGCGCAGCGACTTGAAGGCCCGCACGAAGCAGTCCTGGGCCATGTCCTCGGCGTCCTCGTGGTTGCCGACGAGTCGGAAGAGGATGCCGTAGACGCGCCCGAAGTGGGCGCGGGTCAACCGGTCGAATGCCTCCCGGTCCCCGTCCTGGGCGAGTTCGACGAGGCGCGGCTCGGCCGGTGCGTCGGTGGTCATGTCGAGGACCGTGCCCATCTCAAGCCCCGGCGGATCCGCCCCGGGGGTCCGGGCCCGAGAGCATGGCTTCGTCAGCAGCGCGCATGGACTCCAGAGACGAGGTCACGGGGAGTCTGTACACCCCCATTCGCCGAAAGTTGCCGGAGTACCGGGGGGGGGAGGGCCCCACACACTGCCTCCAGCCCGGTGCCACGGCGGCACTCACCAACGTGCCGAGCCCGATCCGTTTCCGCCGTCCGACTCCCACCGCGGTCCCCGAGAGTCGGAAACGGATCGGGCCCGGGCCCATCGGGGAGGCCCGGTGAGACCCAAGGCTGTCGGCACCCGCGCCAGGGCACCGGCCCTCCCGGCCCGGAGTGCCGGCACCGCCGGAGTCGCCCACCGCCGCCCCCACCCACCCGGGGCAGACCGGCCCGACACCGCCCCGGTTGCGCGCCGTGCCCGAGATCTAGCGCCGTGCCCCGCGACCGAACCCCGCGCCTCTTCTTCTGAAGTGTCCCCTATAGTGTCCCTCGCGCGAGCCCCTGTCCGGGAGCGCCGACCCGATTCCCACCCGCAAGCCCCCTCGCGAGAGAGAACCAGATCATGAGCATCCGACTTGGCGACACCGCCCCGAACTTCTCGGCCGACACGACCGTCGGCACCATCGACTTCCACGAGTGGCTCGGCGACGGCTGGGGCGTGCTCTTCTCCCACCCGAAGGACTTCACGCCGGTCTGCACGACCGAGCTGGGAGCGGTTGCCAAGCTCAAGCCCGAGTTCGACAAGCGCAACTGCAAGGTCATCGGCCTGAGCGTGGACTCCGTCGAGGACCACAACGCCTGGGCCGCCGACATCGAGGAGACCCAGGGCGTCGCCCTCAACTTCCCGCTCATCGGCGACCCGGATCGCGCCGTCGCGAAGCTCTACGACATGATCCAGCCGAACGCGAGCGACACGATGACCGTGCGCTCGGTATTCATCATCGGCCCGGACAAGAAGGTCAAGCTGTCGATCACCTACCCCGCCTCGACGGGCCGGAACTTCGCGGAGATCCTGCGCGTCATCGACTCGCTCCAGCTCACGGCGGACTACAGCGTGGCGACTCCGGTGAACTGGAACGACGGCGAAGACGTCATCATCGTCCCCACGCTCTCCGACGACGAGGCAAAGGCGAAGTTCCCGAAGGGCTGGAAGACCCTCAAGCCCTACCTGCGGGTGACCCCTCAGCCCAACCTGTGAGCCGTCGCGCGGCGCTGCCGCGCGACATCGGAGCCCGCGGCTACCTCCCGCCCACGAGTCCCGTGCCGAAGGCGCTCCCGGCGGTGCCCGTGAAGGTCACGTCGTCCGCCGCGACCGGCGTGTCCGCGAGCGCGGGATCGCCGAGGAACACGTGGACGAAGCCCGTGCCCCTCACCGTCCCCACGAGGACGTCTCCGATCCCGTCCCCGTCGAGATCCGTGGTTCGCACGGTCGCGCCGAACTCGTAACCGGTCGTGTTTGGACCCGTGAACCTGACGTCCGCGGCGCCGGCCGGCGTGTCCCCGAAGAGCACCCCTCCGAAGAAGACGTAGGTGCGTCCCACGTCGTTGTTCGCGGAGTCCCACTGGGGCGCCGTGGCCAGAAGGTCCGCGACCCCATCGCCGTTCACGTCCCCCACGGAGACGTCGGCGCCGAATTCGTCGGCGGCAGCCTCGCCGTCGACGACTGCGTCCGCCGCCAATACCGTCTGGTCGGAGAACCCGGTCCCGCCGAAGAACACGTAGACGTCACCGGCCGCGGTACGCCGCGCGTTGACCACGAGGTCGGCCGACCCGTCGTCGTTCAGGTCCCCCGCCGCCAGCGAGCCTCCGAAATCGGTCCCCGCGACCACGCCCGAGATCGTCGCGTCGGCCGAGGCGGCGGACCCGCCGGAGATTCCCGGTCCGCCGAAGAACACGTACACGATGCCCGCATCCGAGTTCGCCCCGGGCGCCCCGAGGATCAGGTCCTGCGTGCCGTCGGCGTTCAGGTCTGCGGCGAGGACGGCGTTCCCGAGGAAGTCGCTCGCCAATTCGCCGGCGACCGTGACGTCGGCGATCGCGCCGCTGCCGCTCGTGAGCGTCGCTCCCCCGAAGAACACGAATGCGCCCCCCGCGTTCGACGCGCCGCCGAGCGTCCCGTCCGAGCCGACGATCACGTCGAGGATCTGGTCGCCGTTCACGTCCCCGATGGCGACGCTGATCCCGAAGTTGTCGTTGTTGACGATGCCGTCCAGGATGACGTCCGCCGACGCGCCGCTGATGGGGCCCGGCCCCGAGAGCGGGCCGAAGAAGATGTACACGCGGCCGCGATTCGCGCCGGGGCCGTTGTCGGACCAGGCGCCGACGATGAGGTCCGGGATGCGGTCACCCGACACGTCGCCCGCGGTCACGGAGGTCCCGAACGCCGCCCCGTTGCCCGTGGGCAGGAGCTGGATGTCCGCCGCCGACGACGCGCGGTCCACGAGCGGCCCCGTGCTCCCGAAGAAGACGTACACGGCCCCACTCCCCGAGCCGAAGGCGTTCTCCGTCGGCGCGCCGACGATCAGGTCGCCGATGCCGTCGCCGTTGACGTCCGTGGAGGGGACCCGCCTGAGGATCATCTCGTAGTGGTAGCCCATGTCGACGGTCGGCCCGTCGGATCCCGTGCCGTCCCGCAGGCCGTCCCAGCGCGTCGAGCGATCGGCGAGCGTGGAGCCGTCCGAGAGCACGATCGAGGCTGCCACTCCGGCGCCTGTGTCGATCGTGGGGCTCGCCGGCGAGACCTGGAACTTGTCATCCACGGCGTTCGCCCCGCCGAGCACGCCGTCCACCCCGTCGGGGTCGAGGTAGACCGGGTCCACGCTCACGTCGCCGGTGCCCGGCGCGGTGCCGACCCAGTCACCGCTAGCGTTGTTCCACGCATCGTTGCCGGAGCTCGTGACGACCGCGGCACCGCCCGACTTCACGATCCCGCCCGCCAGACCGTCCGTGACCAGGTTGTTGCGGACGGTGACCGTGCCGTCGGTACGGACGTCGATCTGGTCCCCCGCGTTGGCGTAGACCGTGTTCGCCTCGACCAGGAGCCCGGCATCGGAGTCCGAAACGAGGCCGCTCGCCCCGTTCCCGTAGATGAGGTTGTTCACGACGACGGTGCCGTCCGAATCACGGAGCTCGACGCCCTCGGCGGCGTTGCCGGAGACGGTGTTGTCCTCGATGGTCGCCGCACCTCCGTCATGGATCGAGAGGCCCTTCTGGTTGCCGTAGATCCGGCAGCGCCGGATGACGACGTTGTCGCTGCCGTCGGAACGTACCTGGATCCCCGCCGGATCGGCGCCCCCCGTGGCGCCGCGGATCGTGAACCCGTCGAGCACGATGTATGCCGAGTCGTCGATCCGGAACGCGAACTCGGCCCCGCCCGCGTCGATCACGACGTCGCCGGCGTCCCCGGTCCGGGTGCCGTCCACGTCGGCGATGTAGCGGATCGGGCCGATCGCGGTCCCATCCGTCGTCTCCGTCACCGACTCGGTGTAGACGCCCGCGCCGACGTAGACCGTGTCCCCGTCCAGCATGGTGCTCGCGGCCTTCCCGACCGTGCGCCAGGCGCGAGACGGGCTCGTTCCGGTCTCGAGGTCCGAGCCGGTCTCGCGCACGTAGTACACCGCGGGCCCCGCGTCGTAGGTGAACCCGCCCACGAGCGTGTCCGCGCCGTTGGCGTTGGAGACGACCACATCGATACTCGCGCCCGGCACGCCGGCCGGCGTGTCGACCGTGATCGTCGTGTCGTCGACGACGACGACTGATGTCCCCGGCACGCCGTCGAACGTCACCGTCACCGGTCCCGCGCCGCCCACGAGGAAGCCCGTGCCCGTGATGGTGACGCTCGTACCGCCCGCGGCCGGTCCATTCGGCGGCACGACGCCCGTGACGGTCGGCGTCGGATGGTACGCATAGCCGACGAACGACGCCGAACCGTTCGCATTGACGACGTCGACGAGCGCCAGGGCTCCGGGCACTCCCGGCGGCGTGTCGCAGGTGATCGTGACGTCGTCGACCACGACGACGTTCGTGGCCGCCGCGCCGTCGAAGCTGACCGAGCTCGCCCCGGCTCCGAAGTTCAGGAAGCCCGTCCCGGAGATCGTCACGTTCGTGCCGCCGAGTGACGTGCCCGACCCCGGCACCACGCCCGTGACAGTCGGCCGGTCGTGGTAGGTGAACCCGCCCGGGATCGTCGCGACTCCGTGGCTGTTGGTCACGACCACGTCGACGCTCGTGCCCGCGGTGCCCGCGGGCGTGTCGCACGTGATCGTTGAGTCGTCCACGAGCACCACGTTCGTCGCCGCGACGCCCCCGAACGTGACCGTGTTCGGC
>SMVQ01000279.1 GCA_004357655.1 Planctomycetota bacterium | reverse complement strand
GCGAGCCCCGCCTCGCTCGCGTGGAGCCACGGCAGGTAGACGAGCACGTCGTCGCCGAAGGGCTCCTCGGCCCCGACGAGCTCGCGCTCGAAGACGAGCTCGCGTTCCTCCTCGAGCCCGGCGAGCGATTCGATGAACTTCTCGCGCGGCGCCACGCCCGACAGGAGCTCCGTGGCGCGGGTGACGAGGTCCGCGAGGGGCAGGAGCGAGTGCCCGTCGTTCGAGGCGAGCTTCATCGCCTGCAGCGCACCCGCCGCCAGGCGACGCGGGTCGTCCTCCGCGAACCCGAGGTGCCGGCCGGCCTCGTCCGCGAGCGCGAAGCCGAGGGTCGGGACGCTCGCGATCCGGTAGGGGTTGGCGCGCAGGGCCGCCTCGCACTCGACCCCGAGCGCGGCGATCACCGCCTGGGCCTGGAGTGGCCCGAGGCCGAGCCCGCGCAGGAACGCACCCGTCTGGTGCGCGAGGAGTTGCGCCCGCACCTTGTCTGTCAAGCCCCGCGCGACGTCCGCGCGCAGGCCGCGGATGCCCTTCAGGCTCTCGGGATGGTCGCGGATGGTCGCGAGCGTCCCGGGCCCGAGCTTGTCCGTGATCCGGCGCGCGATCGTCTCGCCGACGCCCTCGAACACCTTGGAGGAGAGGTACCGCACGAGCCCCTCGACGTCGATCGGGGGCAGCACCTCGAGCCCCTCGAACTCGAACTGCGTGCCGTGCTTGGGGTGCGTGCCCCAGGCCCCGATCAGGCGGACCCTGAGGCCCACGGCCGGGTCCGCGGCGCGGCCGACGGCCGTGACCCGCGTGGGCTCGAAGAGCGCGCCCTCCACCGGGGCCTGGAAGCCCGTCTCCGGCGCGATCCGGAGGACCGTGTAGAGCGAGCGCTCGTCGTGGTAGGTGACGAGCTCGATCGTGCCCTGGAAGCTCGTCCCCGCGCCCCCCCAGCGAGCGGTGCCGTCCCGCTCCTGGCGGTACTCCGTGGGAGGGGTCACGGGCAGAGGATCGCAGGGCCCCCACGGGAATTCCAGTCGGTCCTTTGCCTGGTGGGGAGTCCGGAGCTATCGTATTCAGCCGCAAATTGCGTGTGCCCGATTCCGTAGCCGGCCCGCGCAAACCGTCCCCGTACCCAGCCCAGGGCAGGAACCAACCGAGTGATCAAGGTCCAGGTCCGTTCGAACGAGTCGCTAGAGGCCGCGCTGCGCCGCTTCAAGCGCCAGTGCAATTACAGCGGCATCTTTCGCCTCGCGAAGGCCAACTCGTGGCACGAGAAGCGCTCCGACAGGCGCCGCCGCGAACGTCGCGAGCGCCTGCGCACGATTCAGAAGGCCACCCGCAAGAACGACCCGAATCGCCGCCGCCGCGTGCGACGGCGCCGGCCGGCGTAGGCGGGCCGCACAGGCCGCTCGGGTGCACGGAGGGGCGTCGATGCGGCGCTCGCGCTAAACTGGTGCTCGGGTACCGGCCCTGTCGCCGCACGCAGGGTGGCTATCGATTCGAGCCGGGGCTCGCGCCATGGGCATCTTTCCGAAGGATCGCGACCTGACGATCGCGCCCGAGCGCGTCGAGTTCCGCGTCGACGCCACGTGGTACCGGCGGCGGACCGCGGACCTGCACGTCAGGATCGACCACTTCCTCGCGGACCATCTGAAGTGGCGCTCACGGAGCTCGGTCCAGGTGCTGGTCCGGGACGGCTACGTCCTCGTCGACGCGGCCACGCCGAACCATCCGCGGGGCGCCGGGGAGCTGCGCGTCGAGCGGCGCCCGGGCCGCAAGCTCCACCACGGCTCACGCGTGGTCGTCGTCATCCCGGACGAGTTCCGCATCCGGCTCTCGGAGGCCACGTCGGACGAGCTCGACGTCCTGTACGAGGACGCGGAGGTGCTGGCCGTCGACAAGCCCGCGGGCCTCGCCGTGCACCCGGGCGGCCGGCACCTCGCGGACACGTTGATCCAGCGCGTCCACGCGCGCTACCGCGACGAGATCGCGGCGGGCCGGCTCGCCCCCCGGCTCTGCCATCGCCTCGACCGCGAGACGAGCGGGATCGTCCTGATCGGCAAGCGCCCGCGGACACACCGCGCCGTCATGCAGCAGTTCGAGCAGCACCGCGTCGAGAAGGAGTACCTCGCGATCGTGCGGGGCGAGCTCGCGGCCGACCGCGGCACGGTCGACTTCCCGATCGCCCCGTCGCGCATGAGCCCGATCCGCTTGAAGATGGCCGTGCTCGCGGACGGTCTGCCGTCGCGGACGGACTGGGTCGTCGTCGAGCGCTACGCGGGCTACACGCTCCTGCGCTGCGTGCTCTTCACGGGTCGCCAGCACCAGATCCGCGTCCACCTCGCGGCGCTCGGGAATCCCCTGGTGGGGGACAAGCTCTACGGTCCCGACGAGCGGCTGTTCGAGCGCGAGATCGACGGCGAGCTCGATCTCGCGGACCGCCGCGCGCTCGAGCTGCCGCGCCATGCGCTGCACAGCCACCGCCTCGTGTTCCGGACGCCCGCCTCGGGTGCGCGGATCGAGGTCACGAGCCCGCTGGCGGAGGACCTGGCGCAGTTCCTGGAGACGAAGCACCGGGCGCTCGTCTAGCGGCGCGCGCTGCCGCCACTTCGATTCCCACGACGAGCGCCGCGATCCCCACGCCGACCGCCGGCGACTCCACGAGCTGCCACGTCGCGATGGCGAGGCCCGTCATGACGATCGCGAGCGCGAAGAGCATCGTCGTCCAGCGCTCGTTCCAGGCGGTGCCGAGCTCCTTCGGTGCGCGCGAGAGCGGCGGCGCATCGGTGCACTGCCCCCATGTGTACCGCAGGACGACGAACGCGGCCACGGCTCCCGGCAGCGCGAGACGCATGGCGAGCGCGGTCCCGCCGAGCAGCGCCGTCAGCAGCGTGAGGAGGATGTAGAGCGGCAGCAGGAAGCGCACGGCGACGGCCTTGAGGGCGCCGCCGCGCTCGGCACGCTCCGAGACCGGGGAAGTGTCGATGAGCCAGCGCGCCTCGGGCGTCGCCGTCGCCGGCACGTGCGCGATCAGGATCGGCAGGTAGGTCGCCGGCGTGAAGAGCAGCACCGCGAACAGCCCTTCGCCGCGCGCGGTCTCCGCGGTCGCGCCGAGCAGCAGGAAGGCGAGCGGCACGGCGATCAGGGGGTAGGTCCGGATGACGAAGTCGCGCTCCAGGGGCAGCGCGTCGTAGACGAAGTCGAAGCTCGCGCGCTCGTCCCGGCGGACCCAGAGCGCCGTCGCCAGCCGCCGGAAAGGATAGAGCAGGACCGCGATCGGCGACCGCGCGCGGCTCGCGAGCGGCGCGGGGGGGAACGGCGCGAGGGCGAAGGTGAGCGCGCTCACGGCGATCGCGCCCACTGCGGCCCAGAACGCCCCACCGCCCACCGCGATCGGGGCGGGGAGCAGGATCGTCGCGAACCATGCGGGCGGGTAGAGGGCCAGGGCCTCGCTCGGCCCCGCGAGTTGCGCGAGCCGCGGCAGGGTCTGCAGCCCGAGCACCGCGCCGAGGATCACGGCGCACAAGAGGACCGTCTGCACGGCCACGAGCGCCGCCTCCGCGCGCCCGCCGAGCAGCGCCTGGATCCACAGGAGCAGCGCCGCGACGAACGCCGTCTGGGCGAGGCCGGCGAGGACGAGCAGCACGCGGGCAGTGAGGTCGAACGACGCGGGCGCGAGCGCGGCGGCGGGGATCAGCGAGCCGAGCGCGAGACCGCCGAGGAGGATGGCGAGGGTGAACACGCGCGCCGCCCGCAGCTCGAAGGGCCGCACGGGCTGGGCGCCGATCCACTCCGCGGCGGGGTCGGCGCGCAGGAGCGGCCCGAGCTCGCCGAGCAGGGGCAGGGTCGTGAGCGCGAGCGGGATCGAGAGCGCGAAGACTGCGTACCCGAAGAGCGAGAGCTCGGAGCGCGCGATCCCGCACAGGACGAGCGCCGGGAAGGCGTGGAAGAAGAACGGGGCTATGGGCAGGTTGACGCCCCCCTTCCCGAACCACTCCCCCGCGAGATGGGCCCTGACGATCGAGAGAATGCGGTGTCCCATGGCCCTGACGCGACACTACAGTAGGGCCGACCATGAGGGTTTCCATTCCCGGTCCCAGCGGCGTGCTCGAAGGTGAGCTGTGGTCCCCCGTGGGCGGCGGGCCACCGCGTGCCGCGTGCGCCGTCTGCCACCCCCACCCGCAGCACGGCGGCACGCTGGATTCCTCGGTCGTGTTCCGCGTGGCGCGCGGTCTTCAGGCCGCCGGGCTGGCGGCGCTGCGCTTCAACTTCCGCGGCGTGGGGGCGAGCGCCGGGAGCCTGCCCGCGGACGGCGAGGCGCAGGACGACCTCTCCGCGGCGCTCGACTGGCTCGCGGAACGGCTGCCGGGGACGCCCCTGTGGGCCGCCGGGTACTCGTTCGGCGCCCTGACGGCCGGGGCCCTGGCGGCGCGGCAGCAGCGGATCGAGCGCGTCGTGCTCGTCGCCCTGCCGGTGCTCGCCTACCCGCTCGACGCCCTGGCTGAGCTCCGGACCCCGGGCGTCGCGGTCATGGCGGGCGGGGACGAGTACGGGACCGCCACCGCGGTGCGCGAGCGCCTGCCGGCGGTCGCTTCCGCGCTCGAGCTCGAGGAGCTCGCCGGTGCGGACCACTTCTTCACTGGGGCGACGGAGGCACTGGAGGAGCGGGTGCGCGCCTTCGCCCTGAGGAGCCTGGAGCCGACGACATGAGCGAGACCACTCACGAGTACCCCACGGGCCGCGTGCCCTCCGTGCGCCAGGTGATGATGCCGCGCGACACCAACGCCCTCGGGACGATCTTCGGCGGTGTGATCCTGTCCCAGATCGACCTCGCGGCGGCGATCGAGGCCCACAAGCTGCACCCCGCCAGGGTCGTGACCGTCTCGATGGACAAGATCGAGTTCAAAGCACCCGTATATGTGGGTGATCTGGTGTCGTTCTTCACGGAAACCCTCCGGGTGGGCCGGACGTCGGTGACGGTGCACGTCACCGTCTGGTCCCAACGCGGCTTCGGGGGCGGCGAGCACGCCTACGTGACCGAGGCCGAGGTCACGATGGTCGCGGTGGACGACGACTTCAAGCCGGTTCCGATCCTCAACCCACCGGCATAGTAGCTTCTACTGCACGTTAACTGGACCGTATCCGGACTAGGACGTGCTTCTAGAGCTCGGGCTCGCCGAGCAGCAGGCGCGCCTGCTCGCGCGGGTCGGGCGTCTCCGCGAGCTTCCCGAAGACCTCCTCCAGGGTCCCGCCGCCGCCGGCTCGCGTGCGGAGCTCGTCGAGCGTGCCCACGCCGACGAGGCGCCCCGCCGCGAGGATCGCCATGCGGTCGCACACGCGCTCGACCACGTCGAGCATGTGGGAGGTGTAGAGCACGGCGCCGCCCCGGTCGGCCCAGGCGCGCAGCAGCTCCTTGAAGACGGCTGCCGTTGGGGCATCGAGGCCCGCGAGCGGCTCGTCCAGGATGAGCAGCAGGGGGCGGTGGACGAGGGCGCAGGCGAGGGCGGTCTTCTGCCGCATCCCGTGCGAGAACTCGCCGACCGGATCGTCGATGCGATCGGTGAGCTGGAGCGCGTGGAGGAGCCGCTCGAGCTCCCGCGCCAGGCGCTCCTCGTCCATGCCGTGGAGCCGGCCGACCAGTTGGAGGTGCTGGCGGGGCGACAGGTTGGGGTAGAGGGGGGCTCCGTCGGGCACGAACCCGAGCTGCCGGCGCGCGTGCAAGGGATCCCGCCCGACGTCGCAGCCGTCGAGCAGGACCGTGCCTTCCGTCGGGGGAAGGAGCCCGCAGAGGAGCCGGACGGCGGTCGTCTTGCCGGCGCCGTTGGGCCCCAAGAGACCGAGGACTTCCCCCCTTTCTACCGTCAACGACAGGTCATCGAGCGCCAGGCGGTCGCCGAACCGCTTGCTGACGTTGCGCAGCTCCGCGAGCGCCATGGCCGCCCGTCAGACGAGCAGACCCTCGTCCTCGTGGATCGCCACGCTGAGGCCCGTCTCGCTGACCTGGTCGGCGATCTGCTTCTGGCGCGTCTTGGTGATGCCCTTCAGGTTCTTGCCCTTGACCTCGCGCAAATTGGTGAGGATGTGCACCTCCTGCGGGCGCACTTCCTGCAGCTTGCGGATCCAACCCTGGACCTCCGCGGGGCTCGAGTTGTCGAGGTCCCCGCGCACGAAGTGCGCCTGCACGATCAGGTGATCGAGGCTGCCCAGGTGCTTGGTGAGCGGCGCGAGGGCCGTGCCCTTCACGCCGGTCATCGAGGCGAAGGTCTTCGCCGTGCCCCACTCGTAGTCGAGGAAGATCTTGTCGTAGAGGCCGAGCGCGGCGCGCAGGTCGTAGGAGCTGAAATCCGTGCCCGAGGAGAGCATGCAGAGCTTGGCGCGGGGGAACCACTTCGTCCGCAGCGCGCGCAGGTTCTCGGTGATTTCCCGCAGGTTGGGGTGTGTCGTGGGGTCCGCGGTCGAGCCGATGACCACGAGGTGATCGAGCTTCTGGCCGTCCTTCGACAGTTCGATGATGCGCCGCGCGGAAGTGGTGACGATCACGGAAGCGCGGGGCACGGTGCTGCCGCGCTGGATGACGAGGTTCGTCTGGGGCGCGGTGAGGTCGATGGCCAGGATGGTGCCCAGGCGACTGGTCTTGCGGGGACCGAAGATGACGGGTCGTGATTCTTCGCGCAGCATTGGAAACGGCGGAGGGGGGGGCTCCTGGGGCCCAAATACACCCTGGGCCCGCTGGTACGGGCCCTGGGACATCATTGTAGGTCTTATGGGGCCGCTTTCCTAGTCGCGTTCCGGCCTTGGCTCGCAGGCCGACCGGGGAGGACGGATAGCAGGACCAGCGCGGTTCCGAGCAGG
>SMVQ01000278.1 GCA_004357655.1 Planctomycetota bacterium | reverse complement strand
TGGACCCCGAACGCTGGGCCTACCACTTCAATCTGGCCCATACGCTCGGGGACCTCGGCTGGTGGAACAGAGCGGCCGCGCGGTATCGCCGGGCCGCCGAGCTGTTCCCCGAGGACTACGCCACCCGCTACAACCTGGGCCGCGCGCTCCACGAATGGGGCGACTACCGGGCGGCGGTTGTTGCCTATCTGGAGGCGATTGCCCTGGCGCCCGGAGAACCGACCTTCTACCTGTCACTCGCAGAGAGCTACGATGCGCTGGCCCGCCCCGCTGACGTCGTCACGGCATACGCCCGATACCTTGATCTGGAGCCGGCGTCGACCCAGGCGGACGAGATCCGGAGGCGGATGGACGCCCTGCAACGTCCCGCCAATGCCGGTCTCAGATCGGCCCGGAACCGGTAACGGCCGGGCCAGTCGCCTGCCGACGCTCGATCGACGACCTGGGGTGTTACACTCGTCTGTGTGCACCTCGAGCCGGGTTCAGAGTGCTGCTCTCCAAGGATGAGGACATGAAACCAGTCGTGCTCGGCTGTGTCGCCGGTCTCCTGCTGGCGCTGAGCAGCGCGCAGGTGGCCGCGCAACCGCTCGCTGAGATCGCGCGCCGGGAGAAACTCCGGCGCGAGGCGCTGGCGGCGAAGGCCGCGGTAGAGAATGTGTCGTTGAAGGTCTACACCAACGCCGACCTGCGGGGCGGCGGCCGGTTGACCACGAGCAGTGGCCAGACGTCGGCCCCCGCGGCGAGCGCGGAGGGTTCGGCCGCCACACCAACGGCCGAGGGCACCCCGGAGACGGACGGTGCCGCCGCTGCGGCCACCGAGGACCAGTGGCGAAACCGGATCAACGCGGTACGACAGGCGCGGGACCGGGCGCAGCTCATGGTGGCGGCGCTGCAAAACCGCGTGGACGGGCTGTGGACGGAGTTCACCAGCCGCGACGACCCGGCGCAGCGCGCCGTCATCGAGCAGGACCGCCAGGCCGCGCTCGATGAGCTCGAGAACACCAGTGCCGAGATCGAGGACCTGACACAGCAGATCGCCGACATCCAGGAAGAGGCCAGACAGGCGAACGTGCCGCCAGGCTGGTTGCGGTAGTGCGGCACGACGCGCGGCGGCGCCGGCTCTGGACGGCCACATGCGCCTGCGCGTCAAGTCGCACATTGCGCGTGTCGGTGTTGTCGTCGTTCCGCAGCGCCCGTTCGAGGTCGACGGGATGGGTGTCGTGCCCCTCGATCAGGTTGGAGTCGTAGCAGTTCATCGCCCGCACGAGCGCGGATCATCGTCGCCGCCGTGGATTGACAAGTGGCTTCGCCCCTCTTCAAAATAGGAACGATGCTTCAACGCGCCGCGCGTGTCCTCCTCGTTGTAGCGCTCGTATCGGCCGGCGGATCGGCGCCATTCGCGCACATTCACCCGCAACGCCACCACCCCACTGCACCGCAGCCAGAAGCGGCTCGGGCACACAGCCACGCCGCACACCATCAGGGGCAGGGCGCTCACTGGCATCTGACCGGGCGTCAGGTGGCTGACAGACCTGGCACGACCGCGCTCGTCGGCGACCGGCATCGCCATGCTCCGGTCGCGGTCGTCACGGTTGGGGTCGCGCGTCCCAGCGTCCGTGCTGGCGCGGCGCCCGCGCTGGCCGAAGGGTGGGAGGCCGGGATCGTGCCTGACTACCCCTCGAGCCGGCCTATGCCGGTCGCAGCGAATGCCCGCCCCAACCCGCCGCCACCTCTGCTCCTCGCCGCACGCGCCCCACCCGTCTCACCTCGCGGTCCGTCCGCCGCGTAGTTTCCGTATCCCGTTCGCACGCAGGTTCCGCAACAGGATCCGTCCGTCAGCGCGTGATCCGTTTCACAGGTACGGTGATGCTCCGAGAGCGACCGTTGGGAGAGGACGACATGTGTCGATGGCGACCCCTGGGTTTGGCAATCGGTTTCTGTGGGCTCTTTGCGTGGAACGGGTCGGCGCAGACGCTCACCGAGACACAGGCGCTCACACAGATGCGCATGGAGCATCCTCTGGTACGCGTGCTGCAGTTCCGGGTGCGCGAAGTGGAGGCCGCGGCGCGGGAGCGCGGCCTGCTCGCGAACCCGACGGTGAGCTACACAAGAGAAGACGCCGGTCTCGGCATCGACGATTTCCTGCTCGTGACACAGGAGCTGCCCATACGGGGACGACTGGGATTGCTCGGCGAAGCGGCCGAGCAGGCGGTCACCGCCGCAGAGGCTCGCGCCGACTCCGACCTGCTGGTGTTCGAAACACGGCTGCGCCTCGCGTTCGCCGACCTCCTGCTCGCGCAGGAGCGCACAGAGACGCTGAACACCGGCCTGTCGGAGCTGCACCGGTTGGTCGGCGTGCTGCGGGCGCGCGAAGAGGAAGGGGAAGGCTCACGGTTCGACCGGCTCCGCGCCGAGCGGGAGGTCGCCGACATCGACACCGACCTGGGTACCGTTGCGATCGATCGCCTGACAGCTCAGGCACGGCTCGCCTCCTTCTTTGCGCCGGGTCCGGATCCGGCTGGTTTGACGGCCGTCGGCCACGTGGCGGATGGCGCCACCGTTCCCGGTCTCGACCTGCTCATCGCACAGGCCATCGCCCGCCGGGCGGACTATCGCGCATTGACGCTCAGCGAAGCGCAGTGGGCAACCGAGCGACGCGCGGCGGAGCGGCTACGACTGCCGGGGGCGGCAGTGACCGCTGGACTGAAACGGACGGGCGCACCCTCCGCGCGAGAATCGGGCTACGTCGTGACGGCCACCGTGGCGGTCCCGCTCTTCAACCGGGGGCAGGCGCAGGTCGCTCGAGCGGAGGCCGCCCGCAGGAGAACAGACGCTGAACGCCAGGCGCTCCGTACCCGCATCGAGAGCGAGGTCCGCGTGGCGTATGCCGCGGCCGCGCGGTATCGCGAGCTGGCTGACCGCTATCGATCGAGCTCCGTCGACCGCGCGGCCGAATTGGCGGCGATCGCCACGGCGGCGTACGAAGAAGGCGAGTACGGCATTCTGGAACTGCTCGACGCCCATCGCGTCACGCTCGGCGCCAGGCTGCGCTTACTGGAGCTGTCCGCCGCCGCGCGGCGGGCTGCGATCGAGCTCGACAGAGCGATCGGGAGAGAGACAACGCCATGATCATGACGAGGAACACCGGTGTGCAGGCGGGGATTGGCGGTCTCGCATTCGTCCTCACGCTCGGCGCTCTCGCGTGCGGACGTCCCGCACCGGCTGTGACCGTGGCGATCGAGGCGCCACTGCCGGTCGTCGAGACGCGGTGGACCACCCGGAGCGAACTGTTCGTGGAATACCCGCCGCTCGTCGAAGGGGAGACGAGCCGGTTCGCGATTCATTTCACCGATCTCTCGACGTTCGAACCGCTCCGGGCCGGCCGTGCCACGGTCCGTTTGACGGGCGCTCGAGACCAGGAGTTCACGGTGGACACGCCGGGTCGTCCTGGGATATTCGGTGTGGACGTCACGCCGACCCAGGCCGGTCGCTACCGGCTCGAACTGGTGTTGGATGCGCCAGGCCTGATGGATCGGCACGATCTAGGTGAGGTGACCGTGCTGACGGCCGCGGACGCGGCGGCGCTCGCCGTGGCGGAGGAGCCGGAAGACGGGTCGATTCCGTTTCTGAAGGAACAGCAGTGGACGCTCGACTTTGCCACCTCACCCGCCGAGCGGCGCACGATGGGCGCGAGCCTTGTGCTGGCGGCCGAGATCGAGCCCCGCACCGGCGGTCAGGTCGACGTCACGACGCCGGTGGCCGGCCGGCTGGCCGGCGACCTACCCGCGCGCGCGGTCGGGTCGCACGTCGCCCGTGGGGAGACGCTCGCCGAGGTCATTCCTCACAGCGGGCACGGCGAGGACCGGCCGGGGCTCGAGCTCGACGTGGCCGAAGCGCGCGACGCCTTGGAGCTGGCCCGAGCCGAGCGTGCCCGCGTCGAGCGGTTGGTCGAGGTCGGCGCGTTGCCGACGCGCCGTCAGCTCGAGGCGCGCGTGGCGGTGCAGACGGCCGAGGCGCGCGTGACGGCGGCCGCAGCGCATCTGTCGCAGCTCGACTCGACGAGACGGGGTGAGGGCGAAGGCGCGCGCGACATCCGGTTCGTCCTGCGCGCGCCGATGAGCGGCGTCGTGGCCGAGTCGGATGCCACACCCGGCGCGAGCGTCGAGGAGGGGGCGCGGCTCTTCCGGATCGTCGCCCTCGACCGGGTGCACGTCGTCGGCGCGCTGCCGGAGGCGGCGTTGTCACGAGTGGACGAGCTGGTCGGCGCCGAACTGGAGGTGCCGGGGTTCGCCGCACCTGTGCCGCTCGACCGGTTGATCGCCGTTGGTCGCGTGCTCGATCCGGACACCCGGACCGTTCCGATCATCTACGAGCTCCGGGACCCGGACCGCCGGCTCGTCATCGGACAGGCGGTGACGCTGCGCGTCTTCGTGTCCGCGGCCACCGAGGCGGTCACGGTACCCGAGAGCGCCATCGTCGACGATGCGGGACAGCCGGTCGTCTTCGTCCAGGTGGCCGGCGAGCGCTTCGAGCGACGCGCGGTCGAGCTCGGGAATCGCGAGTCGGGTCTGGTGCAGATCGTCGGAGATGTCGTAGTGGGCGAGCGGGTCGTCGTTCGGGGTGCGCCGTTCATCCGGCTCGCCGCCCTCTCGCCGCAGGTCCCGGCGCACGGGCACGCGCACTAGGCCGTTATGCAGCCCGACACGCGAATGTTGTACTTGTTCGGGGCCGTCGCCGACGGCCAAGGCGCGCACATGCGCGCCTCGCGGGCGCGGCGTGGGGCCTTGGGGGTCCCCGCGCAGCACCCGCGGGGGTGCGGGGCAGAGCCCCGACCGAAGAAGCCGCGCACGTGCGCGCCTCGCGGGCGCAGCGTGGGGCCTTGGGGGTCCCCGCGTAGCGCTCGCGGGGGTGCGGGGCAGAGCCCCGACCGAAGAAGCCGCGCACGTGCGCGCCTCGCGGGCGCGGAGTGGGGCCTTGGGGTCCCCACGTAGCGCTCGCGGGGGTGCGGGGCGCAGCCCCGTCTAGATAGATGATTGACGGTCTTATTCAGTGGTCGTTGCGAAACCGTCTCGTCGTGCTCGCCGTGGCGGCCGCCTTCCTCGTCTGGGGCGGCTACGTGGCGACGCGGATGCCGGTCGACGTGTTGCCGGACCTCACCGCACCGACCGTGACGGTGCTGGTGGAGGGACACGGGATGGCGCCGACCGACATGGAAGCGCTCGTGACCTTCCCGATCGAGGCGGCGCTCAACGGCGGGTCCGGCGTGCGGCGGGTGCGCTCGGTCACCGCGGTCGGTATCGCGATCATCTGGGTGGACTTCGACTGGGGTGAGGACGTCTATCGTGCCCGGCAGACGGTGACGGAGAAGCTGGCGGCGGTCGTCGCCACGTTGCCGGACGACGTCGACCCACCGGTGCTGGCGCCGACCTCCTCGATCATGGGCGAGATCATGTTCGTCGCGCTCGAGTCCGACGACCACACGCCGCTCGAGCTGCGGACGACGGCTGAGGTCCTGGTGCGGCGGCGGCTGCTGGCAACGCCCGGCGTGTCGCAGGTCACGGTCATCGGCGGCGAGCGGCGGCAATTCGAGGTGCTGGTCGACCCGGAGCGGTTGGCCGATTACGGCGTGGCGCTGAGCGCGGTCGAGGCGGCGCTGCGAGGGGCGAATCGGAACACGTCGGCCGGCTTCCGGGTAGCCGGCGGGCAGGAGTACCTCATTCAGGGTGTCGGACGGTTGCGCGATCTCGACGCGGTCGGCGCAACCGTCATCGGCGTCCACGATACCCGACCGCTCCTCGTACGTGACGTGGCCGAGCTCCGGGTGGGCGCGGCGCTCAAACGGGGTGACGGGTCGCGCAACGGACAGCCGGCGGTGATCCTCGGTATTCAGCGCCAGCCCCACGTCAACACACTGGCGCTGACCCGTCAGCTCGAAACGGTGCTCGATGAGATCGGGACGGATCTGCCGGCGGGGATGCGGCTCGACTCGCGCCTGTTCCGACAGGCGGACTTCATCGAGCTCGCGCTCGCCAATCTGACGGACGCGCTGCGCGACGGGACCATTCTGGTCGTGCTCGTCACCTTCGTGTTCCTCGCCAACCTGCGCGCCGGCGCCATCACGCTGGTGGCGATTCCGCTGTCGCTGCTGGCCGCCGTCGTCGGTCTTCGTCTCGCGGGCCTGTCGATCAACAGCATGACCCTTGGCGGGATGGCCATCGCCATCGGCGCGCTCGTCGACGACGCCATCATCGATGTCGAGAACGTCACGCGGCGGCTCCGGGAGAACGCCGGTCTCCCGGCTGACGAGCGACGTCCGACGCTGGAGGTCGTCTACCTGGCCAGCCGGGAGATCCGCAGCTCCATCATCTTCGCGACCGCGGTCGTCATGCTGGTGTTCCTGCCGCTCTTCTTCCTCGCGGGGGTCGAGGGCAGACTGCTGCAGCCGCTCGGGTTCGCCTATCTCATCTCGCTGTTCGCGTCGCTGGTCGTCGCCCTCACGGTGACCCCGGCGCTGTGCTCCTATCTACTCCCGGG
>SMVQ01000277.1 GCA_004357655.1 Planctomycetota bacterium | reverse complement strand
TCCGCGCCAGGTACTTCGAGACCGATGTTCTCCGAACGTCCGGCTCGGCTACCGGGCTCGACGAGGGCCTCGACGTCCGATTCGGAGCGCGCGTCCGATTCGGCCGGCGAGCCGACCGGGCCCCCGGCCGCGGCTCGGCGGTCGGCGGTGAAGATCCAGACGGCCGTGATGCAGAGCAGGGCGATGACGCCGGTGAGGAGTGGGAGGCGATGCAAGGCAGTACCGGAGCTCACGGCGACGGCACGACGTCCCGGTCGGGGTCGCCGTGCTCAGCGCTGACTCTGGCCCCTCCGATTGAACGGCAACTTCGAGAGCAGGCCGGCGAAAGTGCACGTATCCGTCATTCCCGCGATCACTTGACCGGCGCCGGCCAGCCCGGCCAGCGCCAGGAACCAGGGACTGACGAAGACTCCGAGCAGGCCTCCGAGCAGCGTCAGAGAACCCGCTCCAATCTGGAACTGACGTTGCAGGGAGATCGTTTCTGCCCCTCGGATGACGGGCAGTCCCTTGTCGATCCATGAGACGAGGCCCCCGTGCAGAATCGGAGCGCCCCGAATGCCCAGCCGCTCGAGCTCGTCGTGGACCGCCTGGGATCGGATCCGGGTATGACGGACGATCGCCGTGCCCCTGGCGGAGGGTCGATCCTGAACCGCGGACAGCTGGCGTTCCATCTGGCCGAGCGGAGTGTTCACGGACCCCGGAATGTGAACCTCGCGATACTCCGCCGGAGTTCGCACGTCCATGAGGAAGCATTCATCGGTCAGGCCCTGTCGGTCCCAGACATCCTCCGGGCTGATCAAGGCGGTACTCATGAGCGCTGGCTCCAGTGTCCATCCATTGGAGTTGATTCCCCTGTGGGTGCGCCTCTGGGCCTACAGGCATCGCATGAATGCGACCAGTTCCTGCTGCTCCTGAGCGGCACGATCAGCGGTGCACGCCACAGCGATAGTTGAAGCGTCCGTCCGGGGCTGCGTCGCCGCGATCGAGCCACTCGATGATCCCGCCGTGTGTCCCGCCATGTTCAACCCACTTGAAGTCGAAACACGCGGCGACCCACGCGATCGTGGTGGAGTAGGGAGGGTCAGCCGGCCGCGATCCGCACTATTTCGTCACCGCTGGCGATGTCCCAGATGCACACACTGCCGTCGCTCCCGAGCGAGATGACTCGCTTGCCGTCGGCCGAGAAGCTCGCCAGGCCCACCGGCACGGCGCCGTGCACGAATGTCCGCAGCTTCTGGGGCTCACCGGTGCCCACATCCCAGACCGCGACGGTCCCGTCGCGGCCTGTCGTGACCATCTGCTCGCTGTCCTGCGCGAGATCGAAGGTCCCGTACAGCGCCTGATCGTCGTGCAGCCGATGCTGACTCGGGCTCTCCGGGTCGGTGATCGTCACGAGGTCCGCCCGGCCAGAATCGAGCACGATGACCCACCGGTTGCCGGTGGCATTCGAGTCCATGAAGACCGCGGTACCGCCACCTCCGTCGAGCTGAGCACCACCCATCGCGGTCGTATCGGCGGTCCAGACGTGGCCGAGCGTATCGGCGACGAGGACGTAGTCGCCGAACAGGCCGCCGACGAGGTGGATCGGTTTGGCGTGGTAGCCGAGCTCCCGGCTGCCGAGGAGCTCGCCCTCGAGATCGAAGATGTCGAGGTGGAACTGACGGCAGATGAGGACCTCGCGGCCGGAGCGACTGAACCCCATGAACTCGAGGCGTCGACCGCGAGCGTCCGTGCCGGGGTGCAGCTCGAGCGTACGGCGCGAGTCCAACCCGATCAGGAACACCCGGCCTGGAGGATCCGGCCCCTCAGCGCCGCGTTCGGTGGCGACCAGGACGTGTCGCCCGTCGCGGCTGATCTTGCTGAACACGTCACCCTTGCGCCAGCGCTGCATCAAGTAGCCGGCGCCTGACTCCAGGATCTGCCCCTCGTCCTCGAAGTTCTCGCGCCTCGTCATGGCGACGCCGTGCGCCGTCTCGAGCGCGCGTTGCGCCTCGTCACTCGCGAGGATCTGGAGCGACTGCTGCGCGTGGTCGACGGCCTGCAACGGATCCTGGTAGAGGACGCGATACGACTCGGCGATGTGGCGCAGCGACTTCTGGTCGCGCTCGCGTTCGGCGGAGGCCGTGCTCTCCCGGAACTGCCAGACCGCGATGACGGCGAGCAGCACGGCCACCGCGCCGGCCACGATCGCGCGGGTACGGCGCCGCGTCGCCGCCGCCTGGCTCGCGCTCAAGAGCTGCAGCTGGTCGGGTGTCGGCCGCGGCTCCTCGACCCCGGCGGCAGCCTCGAGCCACCGCTCGGCAGCCGCCATCTGCACACCGCGCAGCAAGTACCCGTCGTCTCGGCCGGATGCCTTCCAGCGACCTGCGCGAACGCCGAGATCGGTATGGGTCCGTACCCACTCGAGGTCCGTGCGCATCGCCTGCGCGAGCTCCCCGGAGGCCGTCTCCACCTCGTCGATCGACCGGCACCAGATGAAGTTGCGCTCCGAGAGCGCGGGCGGCGTCTTGGCTCCGCACTCCTCGATGGCCACGGGGAACAGCCGCTTGCCCTTCGCGACTGCGTGCTCGAGCTCATGGCGACACTCCTCCGAGTCGAGCGACGCCGCACTGATGAGGAACACGACGCTGTCGGCAGCTTCGATAGCACGCTTCAACTCGTCGCGCCAGATCGACGCGGCTGGAATGTCCTCGGTGTCCCGATATACATCGAAGTCGCGCGCCTCCAGCTCGGCATGAAGGCGTTCGGCAAGCTCGGAGTCGCCGCGCGTGTAACTGAGAAACACACGGGCCCTGGTCGGACCCGCGGGTGCCGTTGAATCGGTCAGCATCTCCGGTCTCCTCGCCGGGGCTCCGCTCGGAACGTCCCCTACGGACTGCTCGCGCGGTCGATGACGTCGGGCTCGGCGTACTCCACGCCCTCGTGCGCGCTCAAGGCTTCGATGGCCGTCTCGATCGGAGTCGAGGCCGCGAGGCGGAGGAGGATCCTCCCGCTCCCGGAGATCCGTTCGACACGGCTGCCGGGAACGAGCTGGAGGAGCTCCTGCACCCGCGCCTGGACGTCGATGGGTGTCTCTCCCTGGCGGAGGCGGACGATCACGCGCGAAGTCAAGATGTTCGCAGTATACGGCAGGCCGATCGGAGCCACCATCGGATCGGACGCCCGCAGGAACATCATCCCGATTCCGGCGAGGCCCAGCATGAGGCTCGGGTTCTCGCCGCCCTCGGGCACGCCGCACGGCCATGGGCCCGCGCCCTCGCGGCCGAGCAGGGCCGCGAGTTGGACGCAGGCCATGGCCTGCTCGTGCAGCTCGGGTTGCTCCAGCACGTGCGCTCCCGCGAGGAACAGCTCGACCAGGCCGGCCAGGCCGTGGCACAGCGAGAGGTCCGCGTGCACGCCCCCTTCCGCGCACAGCGCGAGGTACTTCTCGGCGGACAGCAGGGCCGTTTCCGCCTCCACGGCGTAGATCGTCTCGCCCGTGAGCGCGTATTGACGCAGCCGGACGAGGCCGATGCCGACCGCGCCGTGACACCAGAAGTTCGGGAACGCAGGCGCCTCCCCGCGCGCCTTCTTCGTCCGCGTGTACTCGCGCAGGTCGGGCCAGTTCCCCGTCTCGCGTCGAAACCAGGCACGCTCGTACTCGGCCGCGGCACGCGCCAGCTCGGCGGAGCGCTCGTCGCCGCAGACGTGCGCGAGCTCGGCGAGCGCGAGCGCGATCCCCGACGCCCCGTGCGCCAGACCGCACAACGGCGGTTCGTCGGAGCCTGTGTCGGAAGCCCAACAAGCCCCGGGGTAGAGCTCGGTGATCGCGTCGCCCGAGAGCGCTGCTCCGTGCGCCTGCGCCGCCTCGAATGCAGGGTCGATGTGGAGGGTCCGCGCGATGTGCAGCAGGGCCACGATCGAGCCCGCGCGACCGCCGAGGAAGTCGCTCTCGGCGGGTGGGTGCTCGATGGCGTCGAGGGTGATCCTGCGCGCTTCCTCGGCCAGGGCGCCCGAGCCCAAGGGACCGGCCGCCTCGGCCAGCGCCGCCGCCAGCCCGGCGGATCCGACGTAGAGCGAGCCGCTGGGCCGCGTGCGGCGACACCATTCGACCGCGTGCGCGAACGCCTCGAGCGCCGTCGTGCGGTAGCGCTCCTCACCGGTCGCCGTGAAGATCCGGCCGAGGAAGAGACCGATGCCCGCCGTCCCGCCGTACAGGTCCCCGTCGACCGAACGATGGACGACCTCCCATTCACCGGTGACGTTCTCCTTCTCGTCGCCCAGCCAGGTCGCGCGGCCGGCGGAACGGATCGCTTCGGCGCAGAGCCGGTCGGCGATGTTCCGGGCCAGCGCGAGCGGGTCGACGGGCTCAGGCACGACGGCTGCCGGGCTCCAGGTCGGGTCGCCGCGGGTCGAGACCCGCGGTGACGAACGCAGCGGTGATCAGCTCCGTGAGGCGCGCCTCGGACCGGCGCTCCTCGGCCTCCGCCGCGACGAAGGCGCCCGCGATGATCCGGCAGCGCGACTGACCGAAGCTCGCCCCCTCGAGGCTCCCCTCCGCCACCGCCACGCAGGGACTGATCGCGAGCGCCATGCGCGGAGTGCGCGGCCGAAGCGACCGGGAGAGAAACGACGCGAGCGACCGCAGGTCGCCCTCGACCGTGGCGAAACCGCTTGGACCCAGGTACAGCACGAGGGCGTCCGAGCGACCGTTGTGCGCCGCCTGGGAGGGGGTCTTCACGACGTACGAGAGGTCACGTGCGGCGCCGAGCACGGAGGTGAGCTCCTTCAACACGCTCGGCGTCTCGGCCGGAACGCAGTTCCAGTACGTGCGCACGAGGCGATCGGCGCCCGGCGGCGGCCAGGCGCCTTTCCGCAGATGCCAAAAACCCGTCTCCTCATCGATCCAGTCCCAGCAGTGCGAGACGACCAGCGCGTCGTTCGGCTGGGCCCGGAGACCGCGCCGCGCGGGGACGGTGTACTCGCACCGGTCCAGCACGCGCGAGATCTCACCCTTGTGCGCCACGGCGCGCCCCCAGGTCGACACCGTCTCCGCTCTCCACCCGCCTTCGAAGCTGGTCGAGTTGACGTGCGCGACGCGCAGGACCGCCGGCAGATCGAGCTCGTACGGGAGCAGCGGTCCCGAGGGTTCCGGCAACGGAGACACGTTCAGGTACCAGCCGTACAGGCTGTCGGCGAGGGCCTCGAGCTCGTGTTCCTCGAAGACGCCGGCGGCGAGGTGCCCGGCTACTGCGATCAGGTCCTCGTGGATCACTGTTTCGACCGGGAGGCGAACGGCGCCGCTT
>SMVQ01000276.1 GCA_004357655.1 Planctomycetota bacterium | reverse complement strand
CCCGGCCACGATGGCGATCGCCGCGACCAGGATCATCGTGCGCATCCGCGCAGGCCCGCGGCTCTTCTCGCGTACCTCGGACGGTTCAGCAGCCGGGGAACGCTTCCGGCCCGCTCGCCGCAGACGTGCGGACGACCTGCGCAGCGCTGCGGACCCGCCCTCGCCCTCCTCGACCGCTTCGAGCGCCTCGATCAGCTCCGACGCCGACTGGAACCGGTCCTCGGGCTTCTTAGCCAGCGCGATCGCGAGCACCTCGTCGAGGATGCTCGGCACGTGGAGGTCCGGATAGGATTCGTGGAGGGGCGGAATCGTCGCCGTCGCCTGCTTCACGAACAGCTCCGTCATCGTCTCGCCCGTGAAGGGCGGTTCCCCCGTGACCATCTCGTAGAGGATCAGCCCGGCGGCGTAGAGGTCGGTGCGGTGGTCGACCTGCCCGCCGCTCCCTTGCTCGGGCGCCATGTAGAGCGGCGTGCCCATGATGCGACCGGGCTGCGTCTGCAGGCTGGCGCCCAGCGGGAAGTGGATGAGCTTCGAGAGCCCGAAGTCGAGCACCTTGACCGACAGGTCGCCCAGCGCATCGCGGAGCACCATGATGTTCTCGGGCTTGAGGTCGCGGTGCACGATCCCGTTCCGGTGCGCCTCCCCGAGCGCGCCGAGCACCTTGCGGGTGACGTCGAGCGCCTCCTGCAGGGAGAGCTTGCCTTCCTCGCGCAGGAACGCCTTCAGGTCGGAGCCCTCCACGAACTCCATCGCCAGGTAGAAGATCCGCGTGTCCGCGCGGTCGAAGTCGAAGATCTGGATCGCGTTCGGGTGGTTGAACTTGCCGGCGGCGATGCCCTCGCGCTGGAAGCGCTGCAGCGTCTCCTCGCTGACCTCGATGTCGGGGCGCAGGACCTTGAGCGCGACCTTCTTCTGCAGCCCGATGTGCTCGCCGACATAGACCGTGCCCATGCTGCCCGCCCCGATCTTCTCGAGCACGCGATACTTGTCGTTGAGGGTTCTCCCGATCAGGGCGTCGCCGGTGTCGACGCCCGCCGTGATCTTCGTGCCGCACGCGGGGCAGAACCGCGCCTCGGCGTCGACGGGCTGGGTGCAACTCGGGCAGTTCGTCATGTTCGAGGTTCGTTGGGGCGTGACTCGGACCCCCTGATGTACGAGACGAACACCGGCGGGATAGTACGCGGTTCTTCGCGCGTATTTTCCAGGCGGGCGGGCCAGTACGGAGCCAGGACAAGATCCGCCGGCACTCCCGACTGCCGGTGCCGAGCACCGGCAGTCGGGAGTGCCGGCGGATCTTGTCCTGGCTCCGTACTCACTTGAGCCGAATCTTCAACTTCCGCTCCGGCTGACCCGTGAGGATGACGGGCTTCGTCGAGCTCCGCCCATCATCCGCGGTCGCGGTAACCCGGTACTTACCGGGCGGCAGCGGCCCGATGCGCTGCTCCTTGCTGGAGAAGCCCTTACTCATCCCCGCCATGATGTCGGCCATCGACAGCATGCCGCTGACTTCGCGTCCCGCCGGATCGATGACGCTGATCCGCGCGCGGATCTGCTCGTCGGTCCCGTCGATGACGGTCACGATGACGACGGTGCCGGGCCCGAGCTGCACGCTCGCTTCGGCGGTCTCACCCTCGTTCACGCGCGCGAGCGCGCTCTCGGGACTCACGAGCTCGCCCAACCGCCCGATGACGCTGTAGCGACCCGGCGCGAGGCCCGTGTACTTGAACCTGCCCGACGCGTTCGTCGTGATGAACGAGAATCGTTCGAGCAGGCGCCCTTCCTCATCGCGGATGAAGACCGCGACGTCCTTGACGGGCGCGCCCGAGGCGTCGTGGACGAAACCCGTAAGCTCGCCGGGGAGCTCGAGGCGGAAGTCGATCGCGTCGACCCACTCGCCCTCAGCGAGCTCGATCCCGTCCCGGACGACGCGGCCGCCCGGCCCCGTGCCGCCGAGCAGACCACCGAGCGGCGTGCCCCCGGCGCAGACGGTGTACGTGCCCGCGCGCAGATACGGGATGTCGTACCGGCCCTCCTCGTCGGTCGTGATCTCGGAGTACTGGCCGCCCATGAAACTTCCGAACGCCACGCCGCCTTCCGGGGTGAGCGTGACCCGGCAGTTGGACACGGGTTTCGCGTTGGGGCCGCGCACGAGCCCGGATATGCGGCCGAGCGGGAGCTCGAGCACGAATTCGTGCTCCGCCTTGTCGCTCGGAATCTTCTCGAGGAACTCCGTGCTGCTCTGCTGGCCCATGCCGCCGAGGCCCATCTGAACTGTGACGAGGTACGCGCCGGGCGCGTCGAGCGTGAGCTCGAGCCGGCCGTCGTCGTTCGTGACGCCCATCTTCATCGCGCTCATCCCACCCCCGCCCTCCGGCACGAGCGAGACCGCCGTCTTCGCGATCGGCTCGCCCGCCGCGAGCACGGTGATGGTGAGCTCCACGGGGTCCTCGGGCGGAGCGCCGAGGACGACGTGCGTCTCCTCCCCGTCGAAGACCTCGACCATGTCCATCTTCATGCTGCCGAGGAGCTCGGCCATGCCGCCCCCCTCGCCGCCGAAGTCGGCCTCGCCGCTCATGAAGTTCGCGGTCGCCACGACCTGCCAGGTTCCGGGCTCGAGGTGCTCCACGAAGAACTCCCCGTTCTCGTCGGACTGCAGCATGTGTTGCGCCGTGTAAGTCGGTGTGAGCTGCACGATGACCATGCGGCCCGGGCTGGGCACGCCCTCGTTGTCGAAGACCTCGCCCGAGATCGAGCCTCCGAGCCGCAGGCGGAGCGTGACGTCCCCGATGGTCTGGCCGGCGGCGACGTCGACGGGCTCCGCGGCGCTCGAGGCGAACCCGTCCATCGAGGCGACCACGACGAGCGTGCCCGGATTGAGATCCTTCAGGGTGAACTTCCCATCGGAGTCGGTGAATGCGGTCGGCCCGCCACCGGCCTGCTGGGAGGTCATGCGCTCGGCGAGCCCGAGCTGGAGCGCGACCTTCGCGTTCGCGACGGGGAGGTCCGCGGTGTCCAGCACGATGCCGGTGACGGTGGCCGAGGGCGAGAGCGTGATCTGGACCGGTCCCGCGCTCTCGTCGCGCGGCGTGTCCACGAGCACCGGGTCCGACTGGGCGAAGCCCGCGGCGGAGACCACGAGCTTCCAGGTGCCGGCGTCGAGCCCCCCGAGCTCGAAGGCACCGTCCTCCGCTGCCTTGAACGTGTTCCGGTTGCGCGTCGCTCCGATGCCGAACATGCCGCCGGAGCCCTCGAGCGTCGCGACGACCTTGAAGTCGGCCACGGGCTCCTCCGCGAGGTCGACCACGCGGCCGCGGAGGACGGAGAGCTGCTGCAGGGTGAGCACGAGCGGATCGGAGCCGGGCCGGACGCCGGCCGTCGTGGCCTTCCACTTCCCCGCGTGCTCGCCCTCCTCGACGTCGTGCCGTGCCCGCACCTGGAACTTGATGTCCGTCAGGCCGGCGATCGTGAAAGTGCCGTCCGCCCCTGTCTCCTCGCTCCCGCCGCGCGCCCGCGCGATGGCCATGCCGTCCATTCCGCCCATCTGGCTCATGTCGGGCGAGACGGTCACTCGGACCCCGGTCGCGGTGGCGCCGTCCGCGAACGTGACGCGGCCCGTGATGGCTGCGCCCGTCTCCAGCGTCACGACGAGGTTCGCGATCACGTCGCCCTCGCGCGGCTCCTCGTCGAGCTTCAGGCGACCGCCGAGGTGCCCCTTGCGGTTCGCCCGCACGTCGAGCTTGCGGCCGGTCGGCACGTTCGCGAGCTCCCACCGTCCGTCCCCGTCCGTCTCCGACTTGCGGAGGTCGCCGAGCGCGTCGCCGAGGAGCCCGCGGAAGCGTGCCGCGACCTTCGCTTCGGCGATCGCCGCTCCGTTCGCGTCGACGACCGTGCCGCGCAGCGTCGCGCCGCGCGTCATCGGGACGTCGAGCTCGAGGTGCTCGCCGGGCGCCGGGGCGACGCCCAGGAGCAGGACCGCGGCGAGGTGGTCGTGCTTGACCGAGATTCCGTGTGCGATCGAGCCGGGTACACCACGGAACTCGAAGAGGCCGTCCGACAGGGTCTCCACTTCCCTCGTGCCGCCGGACGCCTGCATCTCCATCGTGTTGAACCCGCTCGAGATGTCCGGTCCGAGCTCGACCTCGACCTCGTCGAAGTCGGCCTCCTCCGGGGTCGCGCCGTCCGGGGCCAGGAGCCGACCCGTGATCCACGACCCGATCTCGCCGGTGAGGATCGTGTCTCCGGCCGCCGCGGCGACGTCGACCGGCGTCGTCGCCTTCGAGTAGAGGTACCGTCCGGTCAGGGCGAGGTGCGTGTGGTCGGTGCCGGCGGGCAGCGCGAGCCGGAACCGGCCCTGGGCGTCGACGAGCGCGCTGCCGAGAAAATCGTCGCGCTTCCGCGGCTCTTCGCCCCATGCATACCCGGCCAGGCCCGTGCCGTAGAGCCGCCGCATCGTCCTGGCCTCGCTGAGCGCGATGACGAACACTCGCTCGTCGTCCGGCGTCCCGACCGGGAACCGGACCAGGCCCTCCATCCACACCGCATCGGCGGGTGCGTCGAGGACCCCCGAACCGGAGGCCTCTGCCTCGACCTGGCGCCGCTCCTCGTCCGCGGGCTCGGGCGCCTCCAGGGCGGAATCCTCCTCGACTTCGGCCGCGGACTCGAGCCGGGTGACGTCGGACGCCGCGGCGACGTCCGTGGACTCGGGGCCCTCGGTCTCGTCCGGCTCCGCGAGCATCCGGCTGCCGATCCAGGCTGCGGTGAGGACGATGATCAGTCCGGCGACGATCGGAAGGGCGGGCAGGGTGCGCTGGTTCATGGCGAGGTCTCGGCGGAGAGAGACAAGGGTGGTGGGATCCTGGACGCTACGCCGGTCTTGCCGGTGAATTCACACGCCGGACCTCCCCGGGCAGGATGCTCCTGGAGGCGCGAACGCGCGCTGGGGTATAGGGCGTAGCCCAGGCCTCAATGCGCCGAACGTTCGCGGATTGTATCAGGCAAGATCGGTGTCCGGGCGGGATCGGATGTCCGGGGCACGCCGGCGGGCCCGTTCGAGTTGGAGCCGGCCGTCGGGGGCGAGGCACTCACCTCCCGGTCCCCACGCGAGTAGAACTCGGCGGCGGCGGCGCCGACGAGCGCCCCGTCCGGCGCCGGGCGCGCGTCGCGGGCGCTCGCGTCCCACGCGACGTCCTCGAAGTCGGAGAGCCCCGTGCCGCGCACGAAACCGGTCGACGCGCCAAGGACCGGCCCGTGGACGACGTTGCCGGCGAGGGCGACGCCGCGCGAGCCCGCGAAGCGCATCGACTCCATCGTCTCGCTGTAGAACGCGTTGTTCGCGCACACCATGCCCGGCCGTTCGTCCCAGCTCCGGAAGTCGGCCGCGCGACCCCGGTTGATGACCGTGTTGTGGATGAAGACGAGGTTGCGACTCCGACCCTGGTGGTCGAAGCTCTGGAACCCGACCGCTCCATCCATGATCAGGTTGTGGCGCACGATGGCCTCGCCCTGGACCTGCAGCACGTTGTCCAGCGAGGAATACAGGACGTTGTGCTCGATCAGGTTGGGCGCCTCGCCGCCCGTCCCGTACACGAGGAGGCAGGGGTAGCGCGTATGGTGGATGAGGTTGCGCGCGATCCAGTTCCCGTAGGACCCCTGCTTGACCTCGATCCCATCACCCTGCTCGGCGCCGAGCGTGTGGTGCACGTGGTTGAGGGCGATCACGGAGTGGCGCATGACGTGGGCCCCGTCGTTCGCGCCGAGGTACATGCCCTCGCCCGTGCCGCTCGTGTGGTGCACGTGGTTGCGCGTGATGTGCAGGCTTTCCGTGTCCGCGGTGTTGGCGGTGATCGCCGCGTCCCCCGTGTGGTGTACGTGGCACCCATCGATCCACACTTGGGAGCACGCGTGGAGCCGGAGGCCCATCGAACCACCGACGATCTCGAGCCCGCGCAGGCACAGGTACTCGGACCGGCCCTCCGCGGGATCGCCGACGTTGATCACGTTCTGCGCGGCATCCGAGCGCGTGATCCGCGGCGCCGCACCGTCCGCGGCGACGATCCAGATCGGCCGCGCGGGCGTGCCCCGGAGGCTGATGTTGAATCGACGCTCGATCGACCAGGTCCCCGGCCCGATCTCCAGCCGATCGCCGGGTGCGAGCGAGCGGATCGCGTCGGCCAGCAGCGCGCCGTTCGCGCGGTCGTCGAGCGCGGGGTCGCGGCGGTGGGCGAGGACGCGCTCGGGCGCCGCGTCGGCCCAGCTCGGGTCGTAGATGCTCTGGCCCGGTGCCGCAGCGGTGAGAGCGCCGACGAGCAGGACCGCGCGCACTCCGGCGGCGCAGCCCCCGCGCCGATTCACGCATGTTCGAATCACCAGGGAGCGGTGCATCCGATCTCGATCCTACCCGGTCCGCGCGGTTCTAACCGCCGTTCCCCTGGGAACTGCCCGCGCTCGAGCGGACCTCGGTTCGCGGAGCGCCCCCGCTCCGTGGGGTTCACGGGCGATGACCCGTGCGCGTTCCGCTCGCCGATCTTCGGCCGCACGGAGGGCGGCTGGATAGGGATCGTGCGCGCGCTGGATCGCGTCCGCGTCCCAGGCTACCGGCTCTCCGCGATCGTCGCGCGATGGAGCTTCGCGAGACTCGACGCCGAGGGGCGTATCGGCACGCACGCCCTGCCGGGCGTCTCGGCGGGATCCGGGCGTGCCCGCTCGCGGCAGACAGGGACGGTAGTGAGGACGCGTCTTCGCTGCGAGACTCGCAGGGCACCCCTCACGCCCCCAGGGGCAGCGAGCGGCCCGTAGGGGGACCAGGACTCTCGGGTGGCCCCTCAGCCCTTCAAGAAGGGCGCGACTCCGGCTCAGGGCCCGTCCGGAAATAAACGTCACATTTCGCCGGCCCTCGGCGCCCGTGGCTGCGTTGCGCCTCCTCGGAAACCAGCTAGGTTGCTTGCGTCGGCGCGCCTTGCCACGAGCGCCGATGCCTCGCCGAAATGTGACGTTTATTCCCGGACGGGCCCTTAGCGCCCCTCGTCGATCCGCGAGATGAACCCGATCGCCTGCTGGATGTTCTTCATGACGGCGTGTTCGATCGTGTAGCGGTGGCGATCCTCGAACTCCTCCTCCACGAGGGAGTCCGCGATGCTGCTCGTGGCAATGGTCTCGCGCCACATGATCTCTCCCGTCTCCAGGTCCGTGAGGGTCCACCGCACCTTCAGGTCGCTGGACATCACGACGCTGTACTGCGACGAGTCGAGGTCGAGGATGGAGACTTCGAGACGGCTCTCGCCGGGCTCGTCGTGGGCGATCCCCACGAAGACGCCCGACGCTTCGATCGCCGCATACACGGCCTCGTAGAGCGTCTTGTCGGTGATCACCGACTTGCCAATGGGAAAGGTCCCCTGGCTCCCGTGCGCGACGATCTCGACGATGCGCGGGCGCACGAAGCGGATGTCGAATTCCTGCGGAACCATGTCCTCCGAGTGCGTCACGGTCGTGCAGGCGACGGCCGGCAGCGCGACGAGGGGCAGGCACAGGAGCAGGCGATGGTGGAGTGTGTGGGGACCGTTCATGGCTGGCGTTACGGGTCGTGGGACGAGGCTCGTTCCGGTGGAGTGGGGCCGGGCCTCTGATCGACCGGATCGGTTGAGAACCTGACTCGGCGCCCGCGATAGGCCGCCACCGCCATGGACGGGGGCCGTGAGGTGTCCGCGCAGGTCAGGTCGCGGGTCCGACGGTGTTCCACGCATGGCTCCGCAGGGGCTCGCGATGATCGCGGGTGGTGCGAAGCGGCGTGCGGACGGCCTTCCCAGCTTGTCCCGGATCGTCGGGCATGGGCCGCCGGCCCTGTCAGGGAGCGACCCCGGGGGCCGCCGTGGCGACACCGCGGTAGAGGGCGGTGGCGATCTTGGGGCCCTTGATCGAGTACCGCTCGAGCGAATCCAGGCGGAACCCGGCCTCCAGCACCAACTCGTCGATCCGGCGGTTGAGGTGACATCCGCCGCCAATGAGCTTCTGGACGGGGTTCAAGCGGTCCTGCCAACGCGCCACCCGCGGCTCCTCGGAGCGCCCGTGCTCGAGGAAGTGGAACCGCCCGCCCGGGGCGAGGACGCGCCTTATTTCCAGGAGCGCCTGCGCCACGTCGGGGATCGTGCACAGCGTCCACGTGCACCCGACGCAGTCGACGGAAGCCGCGTCGAGCGGGATCTCCTCGCCCCTCAGACCGACGAAGGTCACGGGCATGGGAGCGGCCGCCACGCGCTCCCGCGCGAGCTTCCAGGCCAGCGCCGCCGGCTCGAGCGCGAGGATCTCCGTCACCTCCGGGGGGTAGAACGGGACGTTCAGCCCGGACCCGAAACCGACTTCGAGGACGCGCCCGTGCAGTCCTTCCGCCCACTTCCTGCGCTCCGCGCTGAAGACCTCGCCGCGCATCATCCAGTCGACCCCGCGCGGCAGGACGTGATCCCGATAGAAGCTCACGCCGGCGCACTCTCGAGCACGGAGAGGACGAGCTCCTCGAGGTCGGTCGCGAGGGACTGCGCGAGCGATGCGCGGTGCGCATCGCCCTCGCGGCTGCCTGCCGCCCACGCCGCCGTCCACGCCGCTTCGCGTTTCTGTGCCGCCGCTTCGACGGCGGCGACCCAGTGCGCGGGCTGCTCCACGTCCCTGAACTCGCCGCGGCCGCGCCCGAAGTGGGCCACGGCCATGTAGCGCAGCACGACGCGACGGAGCGACGCGTCCAGGAACTCGGCCGACCAACGCACGGTCGGCTCCTCGGAACCCCGCAGCCATTCCAGCCCCTGGCTCAGGCCGGCGCCGCCGAGCGCGCCGAGGATCGTCCCCGCGACGAGTCCGCCGCCGAACGTGAGCCCGCCCGCCATGACGTCGGCCACGAGGCCGCTGATCGCGCCGCTCACCGCGCCGCCGATGATCGCGCCCTTCTTGACGCTGAGGACCGGCTGGCCCTCGACCTCGAAGTCCTCGATCCGCTGCTTCACCTCGGCCGCCGCGCGTCCGTCCAGCCCGTGGGCGACGATGATCGCGTCCCAGAGCCCGCGCTCGGACACGATCAGGCGCCCGGCGAGGGCGGTCATCGCGCGCCGCCGCCCCAGCGCCGACACCTTCCCGCGCTCGAGGACCACGCGGTCGGTCGCCGCGCGTGCGAGGTGCGCCGCCAGCTCGAGCATGCACGTCTCGAACACGCGATGGCCGCGCGCCTTCCACTCCCTGGCGAGCCGGCGCATGAGGGGGCGCTGCGCCTCGGGCAGGAGCTCGACGATGTGATCGAACAGCACTCCCTCCTGGATCCAACTGCGGCTGAACGCGTCGAGCGGGAGCACGTCGCGCACGCAGGCCCAGGCGCGCGCGAATCGCCGCCACGTCTCTTCGAGCTCCGTGGTCGATGTGCCGGGGGCGCCGGTCTGGTTCAGGACGAGCAGCACGGGGCGCTCGGTCCAGCTCAGGATCTCCAACTCGTGGCGCACGTAGCCGGCGTCCTCCGGCTCCTCCGCGGCGTTGACGAGGTACAGCACGACGTCCGCGTCGTTCCGGATGTTGCGGATCGCCTCCTGGCTACACCACAGCGGACGGTCCCGGTTCCGATCCCAGACCTCATGGAGGAACCACCCGATCGGGGTCTTGTGGCGCTTCAGGCGGCGCATGAGGCGCGCGCTGTCCCCGAAGCCCGGCGTGTCCCACAGAACGAGGCGCGCGCCGTCCTTCACCAGCAGCTCGTGCGCCTCGGCGACCTCGGTGACGTGCGCGTGGTCCAGCACCTCGCCGACGTCGCGGCGCAGGAGCGTCCGCGCCAGGGTCGTCTTCCCGACGTTCGTGTGCGAGACGAGGCTGAGGGTGATCGTCTCCATCACGCCACCCCGACCGGTGCGCCCGCGGGCCAGACCGATCGCGCGAGGCGCGCGATCACCGCCTCGTGCGGCAGCCGATCCAGCTCCACGTGCACGGGCTCCAACCCGGTCTCGCGGATCACCCGATCCCACGCACGCCGGCGCTCCTCGAGGCGATCGTCGCCGCCGGGGACGTCGACCATCCGCTCGCGATACGCCGTCCCATCGACCAGGACGACGAGGCATGCGTGATCCCCGACGCGCATCTTCAGCGACTCGAGAAACCGCCCGTGGACCTCGATCTCCGGCGATTGGGCCAGCGCGAAAACGGGCGCAGAGCAGATGGCTCGAGGTTCGCTCCCCCCCGAGCCCGTGGGCTCCAGGGAAGTCGTGTCCTCCGCGCCGTACTCCAACCCGTCGAGCACCAGCACCTCCGCCCGAGCGCCGAAGACGTCGTGCAGGAGCGCTCTCAGGTTGTCGGTCGCGCGCTTCGCGGGCCGGTAACTATAGGGGAGGATCCGGACCGAGACGCTCGCGCCGCGTCCCGACGCGAGCAGCCTCCGAAAGTAGGCCTGGCTCGCCTCGATGGGGAGCGCGCGCTCGAGCGCGCGCTCGCGGAACGTCTCGCGGATCGCCAGGAGCGTGCGCGGTACGATCACGAACACGACGACGGTCATCGCGTAGAGGTGGATCCAAGGCGCAGCAGCACCGCCTTCGGGTGGCTGGATCGATGCGAGCGCGGGCAGCTCGACCCGCAGGATCTCGCGCGCGGGGAAGAGGACGACGTCGAGGATGCTCTGTACCCCTCGTTCGGTCAGGAACGTGCTCTCCCACGTCGCGCGGAACTCGAACGCGAGCCCGCGGAAGTACATGCCGCCGACGGCGCCGACGACGAGCGCCAGGGCGCCGATGTGCAGCGCGCGCCGAACGCGCGACAGGAGCAGGGGCGTGGCGGCTCGCTTCCACGCCGCGAGGAATCGGGAACCGGCCTGGGCGGAGACTGCGGCCACCTCGCTCCGGCCCCGGATCGAGCGTTTCCAGGCGGACTGCAGGTACCCGTCGGCGAGGCGCTCCGTGAGCCCGCGCGTCCGCGTCCCGTCGCCCCGGCCGCCGCGGGTCTTGGAGACCAGCAGCAGCGCGTAGATCGCGAGGTTCCAGAGGATCAGGCCGAGGAGCGGAAACGCGAGCACGTTGATCATGCCCCGCGGGCCGATGGCGTTCGTGAGCAGCCCCAGGACGAGCGCCGGCAGAACGATCAGTACGAACCCGGGCCGGAACCCCGTCGTTCGCAGGAGTCCCTGAACGAAGTCCGCGCGCTCCTCGAGCAGCCGGAGAAGGCTCTCGGCGCGGTGCACGAGGAGCTCGGCCTCACCGCTGCCGTTCGAAGTTTCCGCGGCGCGCGCGAGCGCGAGGTCGGTCGCCCGCGAGCGCTCGTGTTCCGCGAGGAGGAGGCCTTCCCGATCGACCTCTTCGAACGCCTGGACGAGCAAGACGCGGCGCGCGTCCGCCTCTCGCATCGTGAGAGTCGGGAGTGCGGTGGAGGGGGCGTCGGCCGTGGACATCGCGGCGGGCATCGTAGGGTCCGCTCGGCGGGGGCGCGAACGAACACTATGCGGGGACTGCCGCCCGACATTTGCCGAAAGGAAGCTCCGCCGGCGCGCCGGCGCCTGCGTGCGTCAGACCTTTTCCTTGTACTTCTTGAAGTGGGCCTGGCGCGCCCTGGTCATCCACTTGTCGGCACGGATCCGGTCCACCGAGCACCCGATCCGATCGGCGACCTTCTCGAGTGACTT
>SMVQ01000275.1 GCA_004357655.1 Planctomycetota bacterium | reverse complement strand
CCGCCTTGAGCTTCGCGGAGGGCTCGGCCGCGCCCTTCTTCACTTTCTCACCCGCGCCGCGCAGGCCCTCCCAGACGCCGCGCGCCACTTCGACGGAGGCGCGTGCGAGCTCGGCGGCCGTCTGGCGCAACTCCTCGTTCGCGCTGCTCGGTGTCTTGGGCTCGTCGCGGGCCTCGAGCGTTGCGTTCGGCGCCCCTGCCGCGGTGACGGGCCGCCCCGCCGGCTCCACCCAATCTATCTTCACCGAATCGCCGAGGCGCGCGGTCTGGTCGATGTTCGAGAGCAGGTCGCCCACGCCGTCGAAGCGGTCATCCGGCGACAGGCGCAGGCAGGACTCGACGGCGGGCCGCAGCCGTGCGGGGAAGTCGTCCGGGAAGACGGGCGGCGAATCCTCCTCGCGCAGCACGAGGCCACCGGGCGCATCGGACTCGAACGGCAGGGTGCCGGTCAGCGATTCGTAGAGGATCACGCCGAGCGAGTAGATGTCCGCGCGATGGTCCGCACGCGTCCGCAGCATCTCGGGCGCCATGTACTGGGGCGTCCCGCGACCGAAGGAGAGCGTCATCCGCCCGTCGGTCATGAGCTTCGAGAGTCCGTAGTCGCCGACGCGTGCGACCTCGCCCTTCAGGAAGATGTTGCTCGGCTTCAGGTCGAAGTGCACGAGCCGGCGATCGTGGAGCGCGAGCACCCCACGGCACGCCTGGACGAAGTAGAGGAGCGCCTGTTCCCGCGGCAGGGGTCCGCTCTTGAGCCGCCGCGCGAGCGTGTCCTCGCCCGCGTAGCCCATGATGAGGTACGGCACATCCATCACCGTACCCATGTCCTCGATCGTCACGAGGTTCGGATGGTCGATGGCGGCGAAGTGGCGCACCTGACCGAGCTCGCGTTCGACGGCCTCGCGCTGCGAGTCGTCCTCGATCTTCAGGAACTTGATCGCGTACGGCTTGCCGATGGACTGCTTGCGCGCCTTGTACACGTCCCCGAACGCCCCACCCCCCAGGCGGTTCTGGATCTCGTACCCGGGGATGAAGTCGGGCGTTCGGAAGTTGTTGTAGAAGGCTTCCCAGTCCATGGCTCAGGCGCCTTCCGGGCGCGGGCGCGCCGAACATACCGCCGGCGCCGAGAAAGCTGCCGACTGGATTGTACGCGTGTGCGCCCCAGCCCTCCAAAGCGCCGCCCCACCGGGCGCGTGGGCGGTGTCGCGCACGATCATGACGCCGCCTCCCCCGCCGTGGGCGGGTCGAGGGGCGCGATGGTGAGGCCGAACGGGGGGCGCTGGGACGGCCGCGCGTTCACCGTGACGTCGACCCGCCGCGACGGCGGACAGGGCACTTCCTTCTCGATCTCCGCACGCACACCATCGTCTCCGAGACAGGGAACCCTTACGCCACCTTCGCAGGTGATCTTCACGTAGCCCCGGGCGATCGAGAGCTCGACCTCGTGCTCGAGCCCGGCCACCGGCACGTGGCGCCGGCGATTGGGACCGATGCGCACGCGCCCGGCGGGCCCGGGCGAGAAGAGCAGGATCCGCGCCGCGCCCTCGGACTCCGCCCCGCCCGTGAGCTCGAGCAGCGCGGAGCTGCTCGCCGCCTCCGGGAGCAGGAACCGGAACGCGAGATTGGGGGAGAGCCGAACCTCGTCGCCGTGCTGGAGGACGACGGGCGCGCCCGCCGCGAGCTCGCGCCCCGCGATGGAGACGCTCCCGCGCCCGAGCGGCTCGATCTTCCAACTCGGGCCGGCGTGGAACGACTCGGCCCAGAGGATGCGGGCGTGGCGCGACTCGAGGTCGGCGAGGAGCGGGATGTCGGCCTGCCCCGCGCGCGCGTGCCCGAGGACGATGCTCGGGCCCATGACCGCGAGGAACTCGCCCCCGTCGTCGACGATGAGGTGGAAGCGGATCGGGCGCCCCTCCGCCGGCGGCCCGGCGGCCTCGACGACGGGCTCGGGGCGCGGCCCCGCGGTCGACGGGGGCGTCGAGGGCGGCCGCGGCCGGCCCTCCTCCGCGCCCGTTCCGTCGCGCATCTCGGCCAGCAGGCTGCCGAGCGGGCTCTGCGATGGGCCGGCGGAGCCCGATGGGTCCGAGGGGTCCGAGGGGTCCGAGCCAGCCGAGCGGGCGGTCGCGCTCGCGGCCGGCCGGTCGAGTCGGCGGGCCCATTCGTCCGCCCGGACCGGATCCTCCAGCGCGACGACGCCGAGCAGCCGCACCACCGAGGCATCGCGGCCCTGCGAGGCGCGCCGCGCCGCGGAGCGGCAGAGTACGTCCACGGCCCGCAGCCGCAGTTGGTCCGCCTGGGGCGAGAGCGCGAGCGCCGGGTCGGAGAGGTGCTCGAGCGCCCGCTCCGGCGCGCCCTCGAGGAGCGCGCGACGCGCCTCGAGCAGCTGCCACGCACGGCGCAGGAAATGGGGCAGGTGGATCGTCATCTTCGGCCGGGCCATGTCCAGTCTGCCCCCATTCGGGCGACTGGAGGGACCATTTCCCGGCCTCAGGTACTGCAGACCACCCCGCCGCCGGCGTTGCGGGCCTCGACGAAGGCCTCGCGCGCCGTGCCGAAGAGGTCCTCCCGCTTCTTGATCTCCGGATGCGGGTAGATCGCGATGCCGACGGAGATCACGAGCGGGTCGCCGACGAGGTCGGACAAGCCGCGCTCCTGCGCCATCTCCCCCACGCGCTGGGCCATCACGTTGGCGCCGTCCGGGCCCGTACACGGGAGCAGGAACAGGAAGGAGTTCTCGTCGAATCGGCCGAGGATGTCGGTATCCCGCGAGGACTCGAGGAAGATGCTCGCGAGATCGCGCAGGACCTCCTCGGACGCCTGGCCCTCGAAGCCGAGCATGACGCAGGCGAGCGGCTGGTCGAAGCGCCGGGCGCGCTTGAACTCCTCGTCGAGCTTGAAGCCGAGGAAGGCGTAGTTGAAGAGCCCCGTCTCCGCGTCGATCACCGCCCGCACGAGCGACGGTTCGACCTCGCCCGACCGGAGGTCGGCAAAGAGCGCCTCGGGCAGGTCGGCGGTGGGCGCCGTGTCCCGGGCCTCGGACCGCAGCGGCGCGGAGGGCTCGCCGACGCCCGCCATGGCCGTGCGCAGGGCGCTCGCGGTGACAGGCCGCTTCAGGGTCCCCGTCGCGCCGCAGAACCGCGCGATGGCCGTGGCGAATTCGTTGCCCCCGTCGACGACCACGAAGGTGCGACACTTCGTCCGGCCGGTCAGCATGCGGCAGAACTCGTAGACGTTCGCACCCCCGAGCCACGAGTCGAGCAGGAGCACGTCACCGGACTCGGGCGGCGTGATCGCGAGCGCCTCCTGGCTGGGGACGTGCTCGACCCGCCAGCCCTCGAGCGACTCGACCGAGGCGGAGACGGAGGCGAGCAGGGACTCGTCAGCGGAGACGACCCGAATCGTTCGGAGACCATCACCCATCGAGGTGTTCCTTTACTTCTGCGGTCGCGGAGGCGGAGCGGTTCAGGACGCGAACTCCTCCATCCACTCGGCGGGGATGTCGAAGTTCGTGTAGACGCTCTGCACGTCCTCGTTGTCTTCCAGGGTATCGACGAGCTTCAGGATCTTCCTGGCGTCGTCCTTGCTCTCGACCTTGATCATGTTCTTGGGCACGTAGCCGGTCTCGGCCGAGAGGATCGTGAGCTCCTTCGCCTCGAGCGCCGTCTTGGTGCCGAGGAACTCCGTCGCGTCGGCGTAGATCGTCGCGACGTCGTCTTCGAACAGGAGGTCATCGGCACCGGCTTCGAGCACGATCTCGGTCAGCGCGTCCTCGTCGCGCCCGCCCGTCTCGACCACGAAGATCGAGCGGAAGTCGAACATGAAGGCCACCGAGCCCGTCGCCCCCATGTTGCCCCCACCGTGCTCGAAGGTGTACTTGACCTCCGGCGCCGTCCGCTTGCGGTTGTCGGTGAGGCAGCAGACGATCAGCGCCACGCCCGCCTGCGCGTAGCCCTCGTAGACGAGCTCCACGAAGTCGTCCCCGTCCTTGTCCCCCGCGCCGCGCTTGATCGCCCGCTCGATGTTGTCCTTCGGCATGTTCGCCGCGCGGGCCTTCTCGATGGCGTACTTCAGCTTCAGGTTCATCTCGGGCTCGGAGCCCCCCTGGCGCGTGGCCGAGATGAGGTGGCGCGCGAGCTTGCTGAAGATCTTCGAGCGCTTCGCGTCCACCGCGTTCTTGCGGTGCTTGATGTTGGCTGAATGCGAGTGACCGGCCATCGCTTGTCCCCGGGGCTCGTGGCGCACGCCGACGGCAGCCCGGATCCGTCGCAGCGAGACGATGCCGGCGGCTCCCGGGGCCCATAAGAGACCCGAGGGAACCGGTGGAAGCAAGGGCGGGACCGCGGTCCCGATGGATCAGCGCTTCGAGAACTGGAAGCCACGGCGCGCGCCCCGGCGGCCGTACTTCTTGCGCTCCTTCTCGCGGGCGTCCCGCGTGAGGAGCCCGCCCGCCCGGAGGATGTCGAAGGTGGTCGGATTGATCGTCTTCAGGGCGCGCGCGATGCCCAGGGAGACCGCGCCCGCCTGGCCCGTGATCCCGCCCCCGTTCACGTTGCAGAACACGTCGTAGGTCTCACGATTCTCCGTCGCCTCGAGCGGCGCGACCGCGCTCTTGCGGGCCGCATTGGTGACGAAGAACTCTTCCATCGGCTTGCCGTTGACGACGAAGCCGCCCGCGCCGGCCTTCAGGCGCACGCGCGCCACGGCCTTCTTCCTGCGGCCCAGGCCCCAGGTCCAGGGATTGTTGACGACCATGCTAGATTTTCTCGACCAGAACGGGTTGCTGTGCGGAGTGCGGGTGATCTGCGCCGCCGTACACCTTGAGGTGGCGGAGGATGTCGTGGCCGAGGCGCGTCTTCGGCAGCATGCGCCGCACGGCGAGCATGACGATGTCGGCCGGCCGCTTCTCGCGGACCTTCTCGATCGGGATTTCCTTCAGGCCGCCGATGTACCCGGTGTAGTGCTTGTAGATCTTCTCCGTGCTTTTCTTCCCCGAGAGCACGGCCTGCGCCGAGTTGATCACGACGACGTGCGTATTGCTGCGCTCGCTGGGCGTCCAGGTCGGGAGGTCCTTGCCCATGAGGTTCATGGCGATCTTCGTCGCCATGCGCCCCAAGGGGTACAGCGTGGCATCGTAGAGGAACCAGCGCTCCTCGACGTCCGTCGACTTGACGTGCGTGGTGGTCATGGCCTCGCCTCCCGCGGGAGGGCTCGGGTCTCGGTAGTCGGGGGTTGCACGGAAAAAATCGGTCTGAGAGGGTAGCTGTGCGCCCTGAGAGCATCAACCGGATTCCGCTCAATCGTCGGGGCTGTCGAACCCCACGAGGCGGAGCCAGGTCGGGCCGTCGGCGGCCGTGCGGCCGGCTGCGAGCGCACCCGGCGCGAGCCGTCCCACAAGCACGCCGACGCCCTGCGGCAGGCCGCTCGCGAGCCAACCCGGCGGGTCGGGGGCCTGAGACTCGCCGGGAGCGCGCGATTCGGGCGGGGGGAGCGCGAGGCCCGCGGGCCACGGGCCGCGCGCGGACCAGACGCCACCCGCGCCGCGCACCCAGGCCTCGGCGAGGTCCCCGAGCCCGTTCCGCGCCGGCGTGAGCGCACGCTCCCCCGGCCCGAGCGCGGTGAAGCTCACGATCGCGGCTCCGGGCGCGGACGCGCTCCAGGTGCGATCAGCCGCGACGACGCGGACGGTCCAATCGAGGACCGCATCGCGCGGGAGGGTCTCGACCCTCATGACGGCTTCGGGCTCGACCGCGAGTTGCGCGTACGCCGCTTCCACGGCGAGCCACCGGCCGGTCTCCGCCTCGCCCTCGAGCACGCGGATCGGCGCGGGCGCGCCCGGGCCTTCGGTGCCCGGAAACAGGAAGACGAGCGCGGCCCCGGCGAGCCCGAGGGCGAGCGCCGCGACCGGCCTGCGCCGCGCGCCGGCGACGAGCAGCGCGACGCCGCCGAGCAGGGCGAGCGTGCGCCAGCCCACGACGGCGGCCCGCGGCCCGACCGGCGGCCGCACCCGCGCGCGCAGCCCCGCCGGGAGCTCCTCCCATTCTTGCGGGGCCGTCACCCAGCCCGCGAACGCCGCGCGGCCCGCGCCGGGCACGACCCGGCGTACCCGCGGCTCGACGAGGTCGAGCGGCGAGCGCTCGGAGACCGGCACGACGATCCGCACGCTCTCGCCCGCGCGCAGGTCGAGCACGAGGCGCGTCACGCCCCGGCCCGCCTCGAGCTCCACGGTCTCGAGCGGCCCGGCGAGGTCGAGCCGCGCGCGGTGCAGGCGCCCGGCCTGGCTGGCGCCCCCTGCGCGGGCGGGTCCCGGGAGCAGCCCGAGCGCGAGGAGCAGGAGCGCGCTGATCACGCCTGGAGCCCCTCGCCCGGCGCAGCCCGAGCGCCGGAAGGCACGAGGAACGACACCGCGCAGAGCCCGACCGCCACCGCCAACGGTCTCCAGAGCGCTGCGGCGCCGCCACGGCCCGATTCGCCCGATTCGCCGGAGGCGCGCCGAACCAGCCAATCGAGCGGGCTCGACGTCGCCACCAGGTCCAAGAAGGCGGCCCCGCCGCCGCCGGGCGCCCCGCCCCACCCGAGCACCGCCGCCGCGATGGGAACCCCCGCGACGACCCCCAGCCACAGCGCTCCGTACACCGCGCGGGTCACGGGTCGCCCGGCGGCGCGCGCGGCCGCCGCCCCGAGCAGCGCGGCCATCGACAGCGCCGGGACCGCGGTCCAGGCGAGCTCGCCCACCGCCGCCCCGCGCCCCAGGTCCAGGTGGAAACCGACGGCGAGCGGACCGGCGAGGAGCGCGAGCGGCACGGCGAGGCCCGAGCCGCCGGCACGCGCGCGCGGCAAGCCGATGAGCGCGAGCCAGGGCAGGAGCACGAGCGCGCTGCGCGACACCTCGCTCCCGAGCTGGGTGCCGAGGGGTGCCGTGAGGGGCAGGATCGAGAGCGCCCAGGCGCTGGCCCAGGTTGCCCCTCCGCCTGCCGCGCGTGCGCCCTCCGTGGCAACGCCGTTCACTTGCAACCCTCGAGCTCGCTCATCTTCTCAGAGCCCGAGCCCGATTCCTCGGGACTGCGATCGGGCTCGGGTTCGGGCAGAAGAGGACCGGCCGACACCCACTCCCCCCTTCT
>SMVQ01000274.1 GCA_004357655.1 Planctomycetota bacterium | reverse complement strand
TCTGAACGTGACGAGGCCGCGCGCGGCATCTCCGGCGGCACGCTCGATCTCTTCCACGATTCGCGCGATCTCCACCGAGTCGCCGTGCAGGTTGAAGACGTGCGCGCCCTCGGGCGCGCGGTCCGCGCACTCGACGAACGCAGCAGCCGTGTCGGCGACGTAGTTGAAGTCGGTCGCCCCGGAGAAGGGGATGCGGAACGGGCGGCCGATCGCGGCGGCCTTCATGGCGCGCGTCGGGCCGCTCGTGAGGCCTTGGTCGCGGCCGACGCCGTAGACCGTGAGCGGGCGGAGGCCGACGCTCGCGATGCCGTCGTCCTGCCAGTAGATGCGCGCGTTGCCCTCGTTCGCGCGCTTGAAGACGCCGTAGTGCGTCGTCGGCTCGCAAGCGGCGGCTTCGTCGGGGGCGACGTCGTCCTCGGGCGGGCCGTAGACGGCGGCGGAGCTCGCGTACACGACGCGCTCGGCGCCCGTGCGCTTGGCAGCTTCGAACACGTGGATCGTGCCCACGACGTTCACGCCGGCGCCGAGGGGCGGGTCGGCCTTGCAGAACGGCACCTGGAGGCCCGCCAGGTGGATGATGCGCTTGGCGCCGCTCGCCTCGACCGCGCGCACGACCGCGCCCTGGTCGGTGATGTCGCCCTGCACGAATCGGACGCGGGCGAGCGCGTCCTCGTCCAGGATGTCCCTGAGCCGCCGCCGGTCGTCACCGAGGTCGAACACGACCGGCACGTCGCCGCGGTCGAGGACCGTCTTCGTCACCCACGCGCCGATGCAGCCGAGGGCGCCCGTCAGAAAATACGTATCCGTCATGGCGATTCGATCCCGTAGAACGCCGCCGCGTTCGCCCCGAACAACTTCTGCTTCGCGTCCACCGCGAGGCCGCCCGCGTACTCGTCCACGATGTTCGCCATCGTCGCGTAGCCGTCGCACGCGAGCAGGCACACGGGCCAGTCCGACCCGAACATCAGCCGGTCCTCGCCGAAGGCCTCGAAGACGACGTCGAGGTAGGGCGTGAAGTCGCGCGGGCTCCATCCGTCCCAGCGCGCTTCCGTGATCATGCCGGAGACCTTGCACGCGACGTGCGGGCGCTCCGCGAGCCGGCGCATGCCCTCCGCCCAGGCCTCGAGCTCGGCGTCCGCGATGCGCGGCTTGGCGATGTGGTCCACGACGAAGGGCTGGTTCGGGAAGCGGTCGACGAGCTCGACGGCCGCGGGGAGGTGGCGCGCGTAGATCAGGATGTCGTACGTGAGGCCGTGGCGCGCGAGGCACCCGATGCCGCGCGTGAAATCCTCGCGCAGCATGAACCCGTCGTCCGGTTCGTCCTGAAGGACGTGGCGGACGCCCTTCAAGCGCGGGTGACGCGCGAGGCGCTCGAGCCGCTCGTCCACGTCGTCGGCGCGGAGGTCCGTCCAGCCGACGACGGCGGCGATGCTCGGCTGCTCGGCGGCGAGCTCGAGCAGCCACTGCGTCTCCTCGTCGTCCTGACGCGCCTGCACCGCGACCGACGCGGTCATTCCGAACGACGCGAGCTCGGACGCGAGGTCCGTGGGCAGATAGTCGCGCTTCAGCACGCCCATGCGCTCGTCCATCCAGCCGTACAGCTCGGGGTCGTAGCGCCAGAAGTGTTGGTGGGCGTCGATGCGCACAGGGTGCCTCTCCGCGCATTGTGGCGCGGGTTGCCGTGATCCGCACGCAGGGAGCTGTGCGACTCCGCCATGGCGGGGGTCGTCGAACTGAAACCCCGGTGGGAGAACGGCAAGATCGGGTCGTTCGATGGGACGTGGCGCGACCGACTCCCAGGCTGCAGGGCGGGCTTCGCACTTGGATGGGATACACTACGATTCCTGCAATGGGTCTTCCGGCCCCATCCGACGAGCGGGAAAGAGCCGGTCTCGCCCCGGGCCTGCCACCAGAATGGGAGGGGAGAGTTGCCGCGGTTGGTACACACGCTCAAGGCTCACCCTCTGATCGTGCTCACGGGCGTGTGCCTGATCGGCGGTCTGGTCGCGCTCCTGCTCGGAGTGCCGTACTGCGGCCTACCCGGCAGTGACGGTGCCACCCACGCGGTGTCGGCGCTCCGTATGGCCGCGGCGCTCGAATCCCTGAGCTGGCAGAGCTTCGGCGACGAATTCGTCTACCCCTACAAGTATCCTCCGCTAGGACGGCTCGCGCTCGCACTCGGTTTCGTGTTCGACGGCCACGGGTGGAGCACACCGCGAGCGGCGAGCTCGGTCTGCTGGATCGTCACGATCGCGCTCACGGCTCGCTTGGCGAGCAAGGCGGCCGTACCAGGTACGAAGGACACCGCAGCCTTCTTCACCGTCGTCTTCGGGCTCACCTGTTGGCTCGGCGTGTTCGTCGCCCGCACGCCGCTGCTCGAGGTCTGGTCCACGCTCGTCGCCGTCGTGGGATGCCTCGCCTACTTGCGCGCGCGAGACCGGAGGAGCCGCGCCTGGGCCGTCGCGACCGGCGCCTGCATCGTGGCGAGCATCCTGGTCAAGTACTCCTACGGCCCCCTGCTCCTCGGCACGATCGGGTTGTCGGCGTTGATCGACGTATCGCGTCCGGGCCCGGACCGCGAGACGCTGCGGCTCTGGCCGTGGACGATCGGCACCGTGGCGCTAGGGCTCACCTGGTGGTTCGTGCTGCCCTTCCCCGCGGATTCGGCCCTGGGAGCTGCGCACTGGGCGATGCTCCTGGACTTCTTCGGGGACAGCACGAAGTATCACATCGGCGGACCGGAGTACGTGATCGTGGCCTGGGGCCTCATGGGCTGCATCTCCCTGCTCGCCGTGGTGCTCCAGTTCGCGGGGCTCGTCTGGGGTGTACGGCGATGGCGGCAGCCGGCGGCGCGGGTCTGTGCCACGGTCACGCTGGCTGGGCTCGCCGTCTTCATCCTGTTCCCGTACCGACTGGAACGCGCCCTCGTCCCGAGCCTGTTCGGCGGCTGGGTACTCGGCGGCTGCCTGTGCGCCCGGGCGCTGGGGCGCGTTTCGCGACCCTGGCGGGCGCCGGCCGCCGGCCTGCTGCTGGTCGCGGTTCTGGGCACGGCCGGTCTCGGCAGCGTGACCCTCGTGCGCCTCACCCAGCGCGGACCGTGGACCGCCGCGAGACAAGCGAGCGTCGAGCAGGCCGTGACCTCCTGGAAGCGAGTCTATGGGGTGCGCAGCGCGCCCGCCCCTCCACCTCCGGAGACGCAGGCCTTGCTGGACTGGACCTTGGCCCTCATGGTTGGACGCTCCAGGTTCGGCTGGATCGGCGAGTCGTTACCGTACAAGCTCGTTCAATGGCGCATCTTCCGGGAGTCCGGGGATCCCGAAGCCCTCTACCCGCGCGCGGCGAACGCTGCCGGGAAGCGGCTACGGTCGGAGCCGAGCTTCCGACTCTGGGCAGAGGGCTTTCCCCGAATCTTCACCCTGCGTCAGACCGAGCTGAGTGACGAGGGCACGGTAGTTTTCGAGTACGAGCGCTGGATGGCGCGCCATCCGGGATTCCACGTGAGCGCTCGCGAGTTCTTTGGAAGTGGGGAGCGCGAGCTCGAGCTGACACTGTACGAGCGTTCTCCGTGAGGCGCGCGGGATGTCGCGGAGCGGTTGCAGGGCGCCGGCGGGAAGCACGCGTAGTCCATCGCGCGTAGTCCATCGCGCGTAGTTCATCGATGGGTGCACGCTCCGCGCTCGCTCCTTTCGGGGGTCCTCCGATGCTCGGGTTCCGCCACGCGCCGGGGCGCGCGACCCACCCTACTCATCTTCCTCATCTTCCCCTCCCAGGTATCCAAGCTCGTTCAAGCGCTGCATGGTCTCAGGGTCGGGCTCCGCGATCGTGGGCACCGGGGCGCGCGAAGTCTCGAGGCGCTGGAGCTCGAGCAGGTCCGCCAGCATCCGAATGTTCTCTTCGGAAGTCGGTAGCGGGGCCTGCTCCTCCGGATCCGCTTCCAGGTCGAAGAGCAAGGATTTGCGACCCGCGCGCCGGATCAGCTTGTACGGCCAATCGAACCACGCCTCCTGGTGTTTGGCGTAGAGCGTCCCCTCCGCCATGAACGGCGCGGGTTCGCGCGACCCGAGCTCGGCGAATACCGTGGCTGGGGGCTGCCCCGCGGCGATGTCGAAGAGCGCTCGGGACAGATCGACCAACGATAGCGGGACAGCCGACCGGCCGGGGGTCAGATCCGGGCCGCGCACCCAGAGGGGTACGTGCAGGAGCTCCTCGAACATCGCATGGCCGTGCTCGAAGCCTCCATGCTCGAAGAACTCCTCGCCGTGATCCGAGGTGAAGATCACCCAGGTGCGCTCGAGCTCCCCCATCTCCGCGAGCGCGTCGAACATGCGTCCCAGCTCGCCGTCTACGTAGGCGACCTCCTCGTCGTAGGCGTGGACGATGAAGCGCTTCTCGAGTGGGCTGAGCCGTTTCAACCGCTTGCGGATCTTCCCCGGCTTGTCGACCGGTAGCTGGCCGCCGCCGGAATCCGCCGAGGTGAAGCGCCCGGCACTCTCGCCGGGGGCGTTGTAAGGCATGTGGGGATCGAACAGGTGCACGAAGGTGAAGTAGGGACCGTCTGGTCGGCTCGCGAACCAGGCGAGCACCGCGTCCACCACCGCGCCGGCGGTCGCCTCACCCTGGTGGAGCCACTCGTCGAAGCCCTGATCCAGACCGAACTTCGGCGTCAACAACAGGTTCGTGACGATCGCGGCGGTGGCGTAGCCGCGGGCGCGGAATGCTTCAGCCACCGTTTGAACCTCGGGGGACAACGCGCGGAACTCGTGCCAGCCGTCTCCGCTCACGAGGCGGCCCTCCTCGTCACGCCCGACTCCGGAGCCGTGGCCGCTCGCGTAGCGCGCGGAGAAGAGCGAAGCCATGCTCGGCAGAGTCCAGGACGAGGTCGCGTGCGCGCGCTCGTACACGAGGCCTTCCGCGGCCATGGCGTCGAGGCACGGCGTGGTGGGGAGCTCGTAGCCGTAGGTCCCCATGTGGTCCGCGCGCAGAGTGTCCACGACGACGAGCAGGATCGACGGCGGGACCTCGTCCGACTCCGTGCACGCAGCTGCCACGATCGTCGCGAGCACCGAGCCTGCCTTCACGAGCCACCAGGACGGATTCCCACTCATGCGGAGAATCTACCATCGAATGGAGGCGGGTCGCCACGAGTCTGCATCGCCCTGATGCGAGTCTCATGACACTCCGAACGTCACCTCGGTAGTGAAGCTCGTCGGCGGCACGGCCGTCGAGAGCACGCATGCCCTGGTGCGCGCGGGGTGAGCTGGGATCCTCGGGTCGCTCGTGGGGGCCTTCCTCATGTCGTACCTGGCCAACGGCTGCAACCTCACCGGGGTCCCCAACTACTTCCAGGAGATCTTGATCGGGGTGATCCTCGTCGCCGCGGTTACGATCGATCGCCTGCCGCACCGCCGGCAGGCCTGGTGATGGAAACCCGAATGGACGAGATCACGCGCGAGGAGCTGCGCCCCACGGGGCTCGAGGGCTGGCTGCGCGCGCCGCTCAAGTGCGCGCTGCTCCTCTTCGGCTGCGTACTTCTGCTCGCCGCCGCCGCGACCTTCCAGTACTACGACGCGTTCGGCGACTGGCATCCGCCCATCGCGTCGCTGTTCGAGCGCCAGCTCCTCTACTGGCTGATCTGGGGCCTCGTCGGCGTGCCGATCTTCGGCTTCGCGCTGTGGCTCATCCGGCGCACGAAGCATTGGGCCTTGTTCCTGCTCGTCCAGGTGCCGGTGTCCTACCTCGTCGTGTCGCAGCTCGGTGACTTTCAGCGCAGCGCCGAGTACACGCTGCTCGGGCATCCCGAGCTGCCGCCGTGGATGGAGCGGCGGTTCGAGCGGGAGCGCGCGCGCTCGTCCGAGGAGCGTGACCGCGTGCCGAACGATGGTGAACACTCCGAACGCCGGCCCCGGCGCGGGTTCCGGCCGGGCCGCGGCTTCCCGCCCGTCGCACTCTTCACCTACTGGGCGATCCTCGGCTTCGGCGCCGCGGCGCAGTCGTACCTGGGGACGCGCAAGAGCGAGCGCCGCGCGGTAGGACTCGAGCTCGCCGCGGCGACCCTCGAGACACGCCTCACACGCGCACAGGTCGAAGCTCTGCGCAGCCAGCTCCACCCGCACTTCCTCTTCAACGCGCTGCACTCGATCGGCGGACTGGTCCGCTCCGGGCAGGAAGCGACGGCGCTCACGACGCTCGCGGCCCTCGGCGACCTCCTGCGGACGACGCTCGACCAGGGCGAGGTTCAGGAGGTCACGCTGCGCGCGGAGCTCGCGGTGGCGGAGAGCTACCTCGAGATCGAGCGCATCCGGCTCGGGGACCGGTTGCGGGTCTCGGTCGAGGCGGCGGAGGACGTGCTCGACGCGAAGGTGCCGACGCTGCTGCTCCTGCCGCTCGTCGAGAACGCGATCCAGCACGGCGTCGCGGGCAGGACGGCGGGCGGGCTCGTCGCGATCTCGGCCCATCGCGCCGGCGAGGAGCTCGTGATCGTGGTCGAGGACGACGGCCCGGGCTTCCCCGAATCCATGCTGCAGAACGGCGCGAGCGAAGACGCCACGCGCAACCACATCGGCGTCGCGAACACGCGCGAACGCCTGCGCATCCTGTACGGGGAGAGGCACGTGCTCGCGCTCGAGAACCCGTCCGGCGGCGGCGCGCGCGTCACGATTCGAGTGCCGTGGTCCACCGCTGGAGACGGGGGCGCGGCGTGAGCGAAGCCGCGGCGTCGATCCGAACGCTGGTCGTGGACGACGAGCCGATGGCGCGCGCCTCCCTGCGCAAGCTGCTCGCGGAGGACCCGAGCATCGAGGTCGTGGCCGAGTGCCGGAACGGCTTCGAGGCCGTCGCAGCCCTGCGCGAGCACCGGCCCGACCTCATGTTCCTCGACATCCAGATGCCGGGGATGACGGGCTTCGACGTGCTCGACGAGCTCGCCGAGGACGAGGTGCCGGTCGTCGTGTTCGCCACGGCGTACGACAAGTTCGCCCTCCGCGCATTCGAGGTGCACGCCGCCGACTACCTCCTGAAACCGTTCGACGACGAGCGCTTCCGCCTCGCGCTCGAGCGCGCGAAGGGCCGTCTCCGCGCGGGTGACCTCGAGGCCATGCGGGGGCTCCTGACGGGCGTACTCCAGACGGCCCGCGAGGGTGAGTCCGAGCTCCAGGAGGGCGAACCCGTCACGCGACTCTCCATCCACCGCGAGGGCCGGCTGGACCTGATCGACGTCGCCGAGATCACGTGGATCGAAGCGGCGGACCAGTACGTCCGCCTGCACACGGGGGCCGGCGAGCACCTCATGCGCGAGACGATGTCCCAGCTCGAGCGACGCCTCGACTCCGCGCGCTTCATGCGCATCCACCGCTCGGCGATCGTCGCCCTCGACTGCGTCAGACGGTACGAGGCCCTCGGCGGCGGCAACGCGCGCGTGCTCGTGGACGAGGGCACCTGGCTCCCCGTCAGCCGCTCGCGCGCGGCGGCCGTCCGAAGGCGCCTGAGCTGACTCCCCGGAGCATCGATAAGTCCTTCCCGAGCCCGTACTTGCGCCGGCCGAGGCGGCGGCCAGGCCAGCCTTGTAGAGTTGAGCATGAGATCCTTCGCCCTCCTTCCACTCGCCCTGCTCCTGCCCGTCCCCGCAGCCGCGCAAGCCGAGCGCCCGGGTCTCTCGGACGCCGAGCTCGGGCGGCCGACCCTCATCCGGTGGCAGCGCAGCCTCGCGGACGCGGAGGCGGTCTCGCGCGCGACGGGCAAGCCGCTGCTCGTCTGCGTCAACCAGGACGAGGAGCCGGGCAGCCAGGTGTTCGCCGGGACGAAGTACCGCGACCCCGAGTTCGCCGCCCTGGTCGCGAGCTACGTCCCGATCGTGTTCGCGCCGAACCGGCACATGCAGAAGGACTATGACGCGTCGGGCCGGCGCATTCCGTGCACCCGCTTCGGGGGCATCACGTGCGGGGAGCACATGCGCGACGAGCCGCTCGCGTACGAGCGATACATGAACGGCGACCGGGCCGCGCCGCGCCACATCGGGGTGTCGGCGGGCGGCGTGGTCCTGTTCGACATCTCCGGCATCGAGGATCCGGCGCGCGTCGACCAAGCCCTGCGGGAGCACGGCGACGCCGTCGGCGCGGAGGGCTGGCGCCGTCTGTTCGCGAGCCACGATGCCGTCGATCGTGCGGAGCTCGAGGAGGCGTACCTCGGCGGGGACGCCGCGATGCGCGCGGAGCTCCTGCGGGCCGCGGCCGAGAGCACGGCCGAGCCCTACGACCTGATCCTGCTGGGTCTGTCGGAGGACGATCCCGCGCTCCGCGGGCTCGCGATCGAAGCCCTGGGCAAGACCGCGGAGGCGCGCGCGATCGATCTGCTCCTCGCGACCTCGCGCGAGGAGCGCGCGGAAGCTGCGGAACCCCTGCTCGCGGCGCTCTCGCGCCTGGCCGAGACCGAGCCGCGGGCACGGCGCGTGCTCGCCGCGCGGCGGGCGATGGCGTTCGAGCCGCAGGTCGTGCGCGTGTCCGCCTGGCGCGCGGCGCTCCTGTCCGCGGCCGGCGCGGCTGCGCCCGCGGCGCCGGTGACCGACTACGCCGTGACGCTGAGAGCGATGCGCCAGGCTTCCGACGCGAGCCCCGAGGATCAGGAGCTGCTCGTCCGCGTCGCGCGGACGGCGCTCGACTTCGCACGGTCCGAGCTGGCGGAACGCCGGGACCCGAGCTACCTGCTCGTCGACGCGGATCGCTACACGGATCGGGCCGGCGAGCGTGGCGCGCCGCCGTCGGTCGTCTTGGAGCTCCGCGCGCACATCGCGTTCCTGCGCGGCGAGGACCGCGCGGCGGCGGATCTGGCCGAGGCCGCACTGCCCGAACGCCTGCTCGATCCAGCCAGCCGCGAGACGGCCGCGCTGCTCGACGTGTTCGCGACGTCGCGCGTCCGGTCGATCTATGCCGCGGAGGGCGCGGGCGAGGCGTGGCCGGCGCAGTGGTTCGCGGAGGCGCACGCCGCCTTCCGAGTGCTCGCCGAACATCCCGCCGGGACCGTCGAGCAGGTCTTCGTGCACACCGACCTGTTGTTGGCCTTCGAGCTCGAGGACGAGCGCGGTGAGGCCTTGCGCGCAGCGCTGGTACGCTACAACGCCTCGGACAAGGTACACACGAGGTTTCGCTCGCACGTCGAACGGTCGCGCGGTCTGCCGGCGCTCTTCGACGCCTACGACGCGGTGCGACCCTCCGTGCCCGACCTCGCCACGCACGATTGGTTCGGGGGCTACGCGGGCCTCATTGTCGCCGAAGACCGGATGCGCGTCGGAGCGGAAGACGCGGCGCGCGCTGCCTACGAGGAGACCGTGCGGCGTTTCGATGCGAGCGTCGCAGCCAATCCCACCTTTGAAGACACGGCGAACCACTACGTCGCGCTCGCCGTGAGCGCGCTCGCCCGAATCGCACTCAGCGACCAGGACCTGGAGCGAGCCGCGGACCTCGCGGCCGAAGCGATCCGCCGCCGGCCCGCGAGCGCGGAGTCGCGGGACGGCTTCGGTCGCACTCCGCTCTTCACCGTGCGCGCCGTGCGGCTCGCGCTGGAGTCCGCGGGTCGCGACGAGCTCGCGAAGCAGTTCGCCGAGTCCGTCCTGTCCGCCGACGCGGACGTGTGGGTGAAAGCGAGTCGCTGACGCGCGGGGCGGCCCGGGCGCCGTTCACGCCTCGGGTGCGACCGTTCCCAACTTCCAGACTCGCAGGGGGGCGGGTCTGGCGTAGGACCACCGAAACATGGGTGGCGACCGCTACGATGGGCCCCGTCACCCGCCCGGTCCAAACGGTCTTGCACGCCCCTCAGGGAGGAAGAACAGTGATACGACTCATCGTTCCCGCCGGCTTTGCGCTCGTATTCGCGACGGGTCACACCGTCTCCACGGACTACTCGAAGGAACGCAGCCTGCGCATCGAGTCCGTGACGACCTTCAACATGGAGCAGACGAGCTTCGAGATGGAGATCGACGGCGAGTCCCGCGACCGGCCCGGGGGGGGCCAGTCCTCGGAAGAGACGCGCACGACCGTCCAGGTAGATACGGTTCTGGAGCATGAGGACGGCGAGCCCACGCGGGTCCGCCGCGTCTTCGAGGAGATGACCTCTTCGTCATCGCGCACGTTCGGGGACCAATCGCGCGACAGCGATCGGGACGGTGCACTGCACGAGGTGACGATCGAAATCACGGTCGACGAGGACGGCGACGTGATCACGGAGGTCGCCGAGGGTAGCGAGCCCGATGATGATGCCGCTCTCGCCGGCCACGTGCCGACACTGGCGCTGGACGCTCTGCTCCCGGATGGAGAGGTCGACGTGGACGACACGTGGGACATCGAGAGCGACGACGTGATGCGCGCGCTCGGCCTGGACCTCTCGAAAGCGCTCTTCCCGCCCGCTCCGCGCGAAGAAGGCGGCGGCGGCGGTCGGGGCGGCGGCCGCGGCGGATTCCGCGGGCGCGGCGGCGCGTCTACCGCGGACATGTTCACCCAGGGCGAGTGGGAGGGCGAGGCCACGCTCGTCTCCGTGAGCGAGGAGTACGAAGGCGAGTCCTGCGTGGTCATCGAAGTGAAGTTCGAGACCTCCGGCGACCTGCCGGAACAAGAGTTCCGCGGCGGCCGGCGGGGGCGCGCACCCGGTTCGCTGCTCGAGCCGGTGGCGCCGCGCGAGTCCACCTTCGAGATCGAGCTCGAAGGCCGCCTGTTCTTCTCGGTGGAGAATGGGCGCCCCGTCTACTTCGAGATCGAGGGCACGATGACCACGGAGCGCAACACCGAGCGCGACATTGGTGGCGACCGGCACATGTCGATGTCCTCGACGTCGGAAGGCACGTTCACCCATACGGTCACCGTGACCGAACAGAAGTCCGAATAATGAAGCACATCCTCCTCGCCGCGGTCGTGACCGGCGCCGTCGCCGGTGGCAGCACCGCCGTGTTCACGTCGTCCCTGCTCGACTCGGAGTCCTACGATGACCCGGTGGAGCTCGAGCTCTTCGACCAGGGGGACGAGATTGCGCGCAAGCTGGCGACGCTCGAACGCCAGAACATCGACCTCCTCGAGCGTCTGATCGAGCTCGAGCAGCGACAGCTGATGTCGGCCGCGAACAGGCAGCCGGTCATGGACACGTCCGGCGACTCCGCGGATCTCGCGCAGGTCAAGCAGGAGTACCAGCAGCTCGTCGCGGCCATGAACGACCCGGAGGCTGTGCTCCCCGAGACCCTGCGAGCCGGTGTGAGCCAGGCGCTGGATGACATCCGCGCGCAGGAAGAGCGCGAGCGCGACGAGCGGCGTGAGGCGGCCGCCGAGAAGCGCCTCGAGGACCGCATCGCCAAGCTCGCGTCCGACCTCGGACTCGACCACATCCAGGTCGGCGAGATGCGGAACATCCTCGTGACCGAGAACACCAACCGGACGGAGATGTTCACCAAGATGCGCGAGGGCGGGGACTTCGGGAACATGCGCGAGGCGATGGGCAAGCTCCGCGACGACACCAACGACGCGCTCGCCAAGGTTCTCACCCCGATCCAGATGGATCAGTACAAGGAATCGGGCGGGACCGGCATGAACTTCCGCGGCGGTGGATTCGACCGCGGCGGCCGTCGCGGCCGCGGCAACTGAAGACCTGAAGACCTGAAGACCTGAAGACAAGCTGAAGCATCCCCAGGGACCCCCGGAAGGTGGGTGGAGTGGGTCGGGGTCAGTAGACCTCGACCCGCTTTTCGTGGGGGCTCGTCAGGCGGCCATCCGAGCCCGCGCGCGGGGAATCGGCTGCGCTCACGCGCTCGGCGCGCGAGGAGTCCTGGAGGTACTGAAGGGCGTCGCGCCGTTCGATCAGATGGTCCATCGCCCCGAGCAGGGCCTGGTCGGGCGAGGCCGATGAGACGTGCGGCGTGGACTGCGGCAGAAGCCACCACGTCCGCAGCCCGGCGTCGAAGAGATAGCTCCGCGCTTCGCACTCCACCGCCGTGCCCTTGATCCGCCGAGTCGCCTCCAGGCGGACGTGAGCCGAGCTTCCGTCGGGCAGCTCGATCCACACTTCGATCGTCCGCTCGACTTCGCGAGCGCCCGTGACGAGATCCGTAGCTTCGATCGCTCGCGTCAGTCTCACACCGTCCATCCGTTCCTTGATCTTCGGGAAAGTGACAGGCCCAGGGAGCTGCCGGGAGAGCGGCACCTTGGATCGATCGCAAAGGTAGAACGAAACAGAGCTATGAGTCATTCTCCCCGCCGTCGCGGATTCGTCAACCCGCGTGCGTGGAGATTTCAGGTCCACGAGCACTCGGCCCTTGTGGATTTCCTGTGCACATCTTGTTGAGAATTCGAATGCCCGTGTGCAGCGTCGCGCGCGCGTCACTGCCGGTGGGAATCTCCGGCCGGGATCAACGGGGCCCGGCACAGCGCTCCCACCAGGAGCCAACCGAAGAGCGCGAGGGCGCCCACGAGGGGGCCGATCTCCCACAGGCCGAACCGCGGCACACCCCCCGAGAGCGGGGGCGCGATCATCACGTAAAGGTCGAGCGCGTGCCCCACGAGGATCCAGGCCGCGATTCGCATGAGCACGACGCCGTTCCGGCGCCCTTCCGAGGAGCGCCAGGACGTGGCTCATGTGATCGGGCAACTCGGTGCGTTCCACGACGCCGTGCTTGCGCATGAGCTCGCGCAGCCGGACGAGCAACGCCCCCCGCGCGTAGTTCTCTCCGAAGAGCTGCCAGCCGACCTCCAGCGAGCGCTCGGAAACGTTGTCGAACGTGTGCGTGTAGAGCTCCTCGAGCTCGCCCGGTCCGATGCCGGCGATGCCCGTGGCGAAGAGTTCGAGGGCCGCGGCCGCATCGGGCGCACCCTTCCGCACCACGTCGATCGCGGCCGGGTACTTCTCGCCCGCGCCCTCGCCGGGATAGCAGAGGAGGCTGGCCAACGCGTCGTGGACTTCGGACGAAGGTCGCATCTCAACTCCGGGCGGGCGCCTCGCGGAAGCCGAACCCCGCCGAAGCGCGGTGCTCGTGCGGGTCGGTCATCATCTCCATGGCCATCTCGCGCTGGAACGGCGGGATGACGAAGCGATCGTCCCAGGTGGCGAGCGCTGTCAGCCGGAAGATCTCGTCCGCCTGTTCGGGCGAGCAGTCCGCCTCGTTCAGGGCGAGCTGCGCCGCCTCCAGAGTGATGTCGCCGACCGTCACATGACGCCGCCAGATCCGCACGGCGAGCTGTTTGCGGAGTGCGTAGCGGACCTTGCCGTCGTTGCCGGCTGCGAACAGCTCGCCGAGGTAGCTGATGGGCGCGCGGGCCTTCTCGATGTCGGCGAACAGATCGTCCACGTCGCTCCGCACGAGGTCGCCGTCGCTGATCGACATCACCGGGAGCAGCGGCGGCACGTAGAAGAGCATCGGGAAGGTGCGGTACTCGACGTGCAGCGGCAGCCCGAGCTTCCACTCTATCGCGAAGCGATAGACCGGCGACTTCTGCGCCGTTTCGATGACGCCGTCCGGGATACCGCAGCGCTTCGCCTCCGCGATCACTTTCGGATCGTTCGGATCGAGGATCATCTCGCGCTGGGCTTCGACCAGCTCATCGTCGGGGCGCTTCGCGGCCTGCTCGATGAGATCGGCGTCGTACAGGACGTTGCCCAGGTAGCGGATGCGGCCGACGCAACTGTGGAAGCACGCGGGCGCCTGGCCGGATTCGAGCCGCGGGAAGCAGAGGATGCACTTCTCCGACTTGCCCGTGGACCAGTTGTAGTACGTCTTCTTGTACGGACAGGCCGAGATGCACGAGCGCCAGGCGCGGCAGCGATCCTGGTTGATCAGGACGATCCCGTCCTCGCCGCGCTTGTACATGGCGCCCGACGGGCACGACGCGACGCAGCTCGGGTTCAGGCAGTGGTTGCAGATGCGCGGCAGGTAGAACATCACCATGCGCTCGATCGCCGTCATCTGCTGGCGCTGCTCGTCGGAGAGCACGTCGAGGTTCGGGTCGTTCGCCGCGTACACCTCCGAGCCGCCGAGGTCGTCGTCCCAGTTCGGTCCCGCCTCGATCTCGATGGGCTCGCCCGTGATCATCGAAATAGGGCGCGCTATGGGCTGGTCGTCGCCCTCGGGAGCGTTGAACAGGTCTTCATAGCGGTACGTCCAGGGCTCGTAATAGTCGTCGAGGCTCGGCTGGGACGGGTTGTGGAAGATGTTCGGGATGATCTTCCGCTTGCTGGTGGAGCGTAGCTCGAGCTTCTCGCCGTCCGTCTTCCAGCCGCCCTTGTAGGCCTCCTGGTCCTCCCACTTCGTGGGGTAGCCGGTGCCGGGTTTCGTCTCGACGTTGTTCCACCACATGTACTCCGTGCCCTCGCGGTCGGTCCACACGTTCTTGCAGGCGACGCTGCACGTGTGGCACCCGATGCACTTGTCCAGGTGGAAGACCATCGCGATCTGTGATCGAACGTCCATGCGTTTTTCGCGTGCCGGGGGTTACCAGATGAGCTTGGGGAGCTTGCGAACGAGGATGTGGGTGTCGCGGTTGCAGCCCGTCGGTCCCCAGTAATTGAAGTGGTAGGTGAACTGCCCGTACCCGCCGACCATCAGGTTCGGCTTGAGGCGCGTGCGCGTGAGGCTGTTGTGGCCGCCGGCGCGCCGGTTGCCGCGGAGCGGTGACTTGGGCACACCGTAGGTTCGCTCGGGCGAGTGGTAGATGATGCAGATGCCCTGCGGGATACGGTGGCTGACGGCCGCGCGGGTGACGACGACACCGTGGTCGTTGTGTACTTCGACCCAGTCGTTGTCCTCGACGTCGATGGCATCCGCGTCCCGGGGGTGCATCCAGAACGGCTCGCACCCGCGCGACAGCGTGGTCATGCGCTGGTTGTCACCGTAGGTCGAGTGGATGTGCCACTTGCCGTGCGGCGTGAGGAAGTTGAGCTGGATGGTCGGCCCGATCTCTTCACTGAACGCGAGGTCGGCGTACTCGTTCGGCTTGGGCTTGGGCTTGTACGTCGGCAGGTGCTCGCCGAACTGGATGTAGCCGGGGTGGTCCAGGTAGAAGTGCTGGCGCCCGGTCAACGTCCGCCACGGCACCAATCGCTCCTTGTTGTAGGTGAAGGGTGCGTACGTGCGGCCGGGACCCACGAGCCCGCTCCACATGGGACTGTTCAGGAGCCGTCGCGGCTGGGACTGTAGATCCTTGAACGTCATGCGGACCCCGCGACTGTCTTCCGCGAGGTCGGCGAGCGGCAGCCCGACCTTCTCCTCCATGTTCTTGTACGAGCGGTAGGCGAGCTCGCCGTTCGTGACCGTCGCGAGTTTCAGGACGACGTTCGCCGCCTCGCGCGCATCGAGCAGCGAGGGGTAGGTGTCGCCGTCCCAGCGCTGGACGGGGCCGGTGGCGAGCATCTCGTCGTAGAAGTCCTCGACGGAATAGTGGGTCCCGTGCGCTCCGAGGCCGTTCTTGCGCGGCCCCGGGCCGAAGGAGATGAACTGGTTGTAGAGGTTCGCGTAGTCGCGCTCGACGACCTTGAAATCCGGCATCGTCTTGCCGGGGATCGCCTCGACCTCGCCCTTGTGCCAGTCGCGCATCTCGGGCTGCGAGATCTCCGCGGGCGTGTCGTGGGCCAGCGGCGTGGCGATCACGTCGGGGGTCAACCCGGGCAGGTGCTTCGCCGCCATGCGCGAAAACTCCTTCGAGATCGCGCGGAAGATGTCCCAGTCGCTCTTCGACTCCCAACACCGCGGAACGGCTTGCGACAGCGGGTGGATGAAGCTGTGCATGTCCGTCGTGTTGAGGTCGTCCTTCTCGTACCAGGTCGCCGCCGGGAGGATGATGTCGGAGTAGAGCGCCGACGTGTCCATCCGGAAGTTCAAGTCGATGATGAGGTCGAGCTTCCCACTGGGTGCCTTGGCGTGCCACACGACGTTGCGGACGGAGTCCTCCGCCATGTCCTTGGACACGTTGTTGTGGTGCGTGCCGAGGTAGTGGTCGAGGAAGTACTCGTGGCCTTTCGCCGAGGACATCAGTGCGTTGCCGCGCCAGATGAACCACAACCGCGGCCAGGCGGCCTCGGCGTCGGGGTCCTCGATGGCGAACTCGAGCTCGCCGCCTTTG
>SMVQ01000273.1 GCA_004357655.1 Planctomycetota bacterium | reverse complement strand
GCCCCGCTTCGCGAGAGGAACTCGACACGATCGTTGCGGTGAATGTGCTGCCTGACAAGGCGATGCAGGCAGACGGCCGCTTCGCGGCCGCCGCTGATCGCCCACATCGTTAGCAGGACTCGATCCCTTGAAGGAGCGCGTCGGCGCCTCGGCCCACCCCGCCGGCCTTCAAGGGATCTCGTCGGCCACCTCGCGGAGTAGCGCCTCCGTGCGCTCCATCTTCGAGGCCGCGCTGTGCAATTCGGCCAGCGCGCGGGCGGCATCGGCGCCGGCGCGCAGGCGGTCCGGGTCGCACCAGAACGAGAGCTCGGCGGCGAGCGCCTCGCGGCCGTCCGCGAGTGCGACGACGGAGCCGTTCGCGCGGTGCGCGAGGATCTCCGCGGCGCCGTTGGTCGTCGTCGTGACGACCGGCAGGCCGCTGGCGAGCGCTTCGAGCGTGGAGTTGGCGAACGGGTCGTAGCGCGTCGGGAGCACGTAGAGGTCGGCCGCCGCGTAGCAGCGCTCGGCGTCGGGCCGCCCGCCGAGGAACGTGACGCGCTGCGCGAGGCCGAGCGCCTTCGCCCGGGCCTCGTACCGGGGCCGCGCCGAGTCGAAGCCAACGACGACGAGGTGCGCCTCCGGGCGTTCCCGCGCGAGGGTCGGGAAGGCGTCGAGCAGGAGGTCGAGTCCCTTGCGCCCGTAGCCCGTCCCGAGGAACAGCACGACGCGGTGCTCCGGCCCGAGCCCGAGCTCGGCGCGCAGCTCGGCGCCCTCGGCTGCGCGCCTCCGCGGGTGGAAGCGCTCGAGGTCGACGCCGTTGTAGATCGTCTCGATCGCGTGCGCCGGGACGGCGTAGCGTGCGATGACGTCGCGCTTCACCATGTCGGAGTTCGCGATGATGCGCCGGTACGCGCCGGGGGCGAGCGCGCGCGCCTCGATCATGGGGGCGAGGCGGTGCTTCAGCCCGCGTCCGAGGAAGCGCTCGGGCCCGTGGAGGGTCGCCCCGTGGGCGAGCTCGAGGTAGGTCGCGTGCAAGCCGCCGCCGAGTCGCAGCACGTCCTGCGTGGTCGTGCGCCCGAGGCCGAACACGACGTCGTACGGCGTCTCGCGCACGTGGCGCTCGCACGCCTTGGCGAAGGCCCACATACGCCAGCCCGCGCCGATGGCGAGGTCGTGGCGGACGACGAAGCGCACGTCGGGATGGGGCGCCGCGCCGTGCGTGCGACACACGATGGTCACCTCGTGCCCGCTCACGGCGAGCGCCGCCGCGAGCTGGTTCAGGTAGCGCTCCGTGCCGCCCGTCTCCGCGTGGCGCATGTGCGTGAGGGCGACTCGCATGTTGCGGTTATACGCACCGCCCGTGCGCGGTCCAACGACCTGGAGCCGGGCAGCACTCCTATCGGCGCCGTTGTGCGAAGAAGCGCTCGAGGTCCTTCCAGGAGCGGGTATTCAGGACGTCGTGGGCCGTGAGCCAGGCGCGGCGCGCCTGCCCCACGCCCAGCCGCATGAAATCGAGCTGCTCCTTGCGGTGCGCATCGGTCGCGACGACCAGCGCGACGCCTGCGTCACGGGCGGCGCGCGCCAGAACGTCGGACAGGTCGCAACGCTCGGGCTGCGCGTTGATCTCGAGCGCGCAGTGGCGCTCGGCGGCCGCCGCGAGGATGCGCTCGAAGTCGACCGCGTACGGATCGCGCCGGTCGATGAGCCGCCCCGTCGGGTGCGCCAGGATGCTGAGGTGCGGGTCGTCCATGGCGCGCAGGATGCGCTCGGTCTGGGGCGCCGCGGAGAGGTCGAAGTAGGAGTGGATTGCGCTCACCGTGAAGTCGAGGCGGTCGAGGATGCGCCGCGGGAGGTCGAGGGAGCCATCCTTCAGGATGTCCACCTCGGCGCTCTTCAGGATTCGGATCCGATCCTGTCGGTCGTTCAGGAGCTCGATCCGGTCGAGATGGCGCGCCATGCGCTCCGCGTCGAGCCCGTGGGAAACGCGGGCCGATGCGGTGTGTTCGGTGATCGCGACGTACTCGTACCCGTGTTCGGCGGCCGCGTCGACCATGGCGCGCGGCGAGTCCCGGCCGTTCGTCACGCTCGTGTGCACGTGCAGATCGCCGCGGATGTCAGCCACCGTGAGGAGCTCGGGGAGCGCGCCGGCCCGGGCGGCTTCGACCTCGCCGCGGTCCTCGCGGAGCTCGGGCTCGATATAACCGAGCCCCACGCTCTCGTAGAGCTCGCGCTCGGTCCGCCCCGCGATTCGTGCGTCGCCGCGGAAGACACCACGCTCGTCGAGCGCGAGCCCCTGCTTCGAGGCGAAGCGGCGCACGGTGGCGACGTGGTCATCCGAGCCCGTGTGGGCGAAGAGTGCCGCCCCGAAACTTCGCGCGGGGACCATGTGCAGATCGACCGATAGCCCGTTGCGCAGGACGACCTTCACGCGCTTCGCGCTGCGGGATACGACGCGGTCCGTGCCCTCGTACTCGAGCAGCCGCTCGGTCGCTCGCGCGTCCCGACCCGCGGCGACGAGGAGCTCGATCCGGTCGACGGTCTCGCGCAGGCGCCGGTAGTCACCCGCCGCCGCGACCCGGGTCACACCCGGGATGCGCTCCATGTGACGGGTGAGAGCGAGCACGAGCGGCTCCGCCGCTGGCCACAGCACGTGCGGGACCGGGCGCCGGTGGAGGTGCTCCAGCGAGGCGAGGATCCGCGCCTCCGTCTTGGCGCCGAACCCGGGCACGCCTCGCACGCGCGAGCGCATCACGGCCGACTCCAGCTGCTCGAGGGTCGTGATCCCGAGCCCGTCGCGCAGGGCCTTCACCTTGCGCGGCCCCAGCCCGGGGAGCCCCAGCAGCTCACGGAGGCCCGGCGCCGTCCGGCCCTCGACCTGGTCGAGGTACGCGAGCCGACCCGTCCGGACGAGCTCCTCGATCTTCTCCGCGAGGGAAGTACCGATCCCCGGGAGGTCGGCGAGGTCCTCGCCCAGCGCCACCATGTCGGCGAAGCCCCGCGCGGACCCGCGGACCACGCGCGCGCCGTGCCGGTAGGCGCGCACGCGAAAGGCATTCTCGTCTTCGATCTCGAGCAGATCCGCGATCTCCTCGAGGGCGGCGGCGATCCTGCCGTTGGAGACGGGCTCCTTCGCGAAGGCGTCGATCACGTCCGATTCTCGATTCGCGCCAACCCCGAACACCCCGGTTGGGGTTGGCGCACGGCCTGTCTGCACGGGACGTTGCCCCCAGGGTCGCGCCCCACCGTGCGCCGTTCACCAGCATGGGCCAATCCGCGGGAAGTCCTATACGCAGGACGACCGAGACGCAGGGGAACGATGGCGTAGGAGGCCCTTCCCAGGCGGCGCGGTGCCGCATCCGTCACCCGAAGTCGTACGCGAAGAGCTCGACGTCGCGGTGCCAGTGCGCGCGCACCTTGCTGCGCAGCGTGTCGTCGTAGTACTCGCGGTAGTCCGGGTGCGGGCGCGCCCCGACGCGGGGCGGGGGCTCGGACGGCGGCTCCACTCCGATACGCTTGCAGGCGCTTGCGAGATCGGCGTGCAAGGTCTCGAGCTGCCCCACGAAGTCGACGATCAGAGCGCCCTTCCCATCGCACACGAACCTGTGCTGGTGGCGCTTGTCGCGGGCGACTTCCCAGTCGACGTACTCCACGAAGCTCATGCGCGATACCTGCTTGAAGTGGCGGTGGCTCTGCGTCGTGCCGTACCGAGAGTACAGCGAGACGAGCCAGCTCCAGGGGTTGCGCACAAGAGCGAACTTGAAGTACTCGTCGAACATCGAGCGCGGCAGGAGGCGCCGCGCGCCCAGGGCGGTCTCGTGCGCCGTGAGCCGGATCCTCAGCGGGTCGCGCACGAGACCCGTCTTGGAGAGGTAGCGGTGGATTCGGCTCGAAGGCGGCACGTGCGCGTACTCACCGAGCACGCGCGTGATGCTGCCGCCGCCGGTCCGTTGGACATGAACGAAGAGGAACTTGTGCGAGTGCGAGAGCAGCACGGGAGGGGAGTCTAGCCAGGATGATTCATCACGATGACGCTCGGGACGATTCTCGGCCGGGGCCGCCGGAACCCGGAGTCGCGCGCCGGGCTACCTTCGAGGAGTGGGTGGCGACGGTTCCGCTCGCGTTCGGCCTGATCACGTCGCTGCTCGCAGCATGGCCCGGGCTGCGGCTCGGGGGCCTGCCCGCATGCCTGTTCGCAGGCTCGGCCCGCGCGCTGTCCCCGGATCCATCGGCCCCGAGGGCCGTTCCGGCGCGGCGCGCCCGCTCGCCCCGCGTGAATTCGCCGCGGGTCCGCGCTTCCACCGGGCCTTCCCAGGCGATTGAATGATGGCCGTGGCCGACCTCACCCCTCACGATCGTCGCGGCGACCCCCGAGCCCCGGAGGCGGGCGCTGCGCCGGGCCTCGTGCCCGGGCTCGCCCGCCGGGTGCACCTCCTCGGCGCGGGCGGGGCCGGCCTCTCGGGGGTCGCGAAGCTGCTCCTCGGGCGCGGCCACGAGGTGTCGGGTTACGACCGCGCGCGCTCGGCATTCATCGATTCGCTCGAAGCCCTCGGCGTACCTGTCGCACTCGGGGAGAGCCGCGCGGCAGACCTCCCCGAGGACGCCCGCGCAGTCGTGCGGACCGCGGCGATCGGTGACGACGACCCACAGGTGCGCGTGGCGCGCGAGCGCGGGCTGCCCGTCCTGAAGTACGCGGAAGTGCTCGCACGCCTGTCGCCCGCGGGCCGGACGCTCGCCGTCGCGGGGACCCACGGCAAGACGACGACCGCCTGGATGCTCTACCACGCGCTCGCGGGGGTGACGGCCGCCGTGGGTCGGACCGCGCCCGGACCCGGGGCGCTCGTCGGCGGGACGAACCGGGTGCTCGGTGAGAACGCGATCGCACCGGATCCCGGGGGCTGGTTCGCGGTCGAGGCCTGCGAGTACGATCGTTCGTTCCTGCAGCTTGCTCCGGCGGGCGCGATCGTGACGAACCTCGAGTCCGATCACCTCGACTACTACGGAACTTTCGCCGCGCTCGAGGGCGCGTTCGCCCGGTTCGCCGATCGCGTTCCCGCCGGTGGACTGCTCGTGCTCGGCGAGGACGTGCCCGAGAGCATCGCGAGCGCCGCGCGCTGCCGCGTCTGGCGGCTTCAGCGCGAGCTGCGCGTCGACCATGCGCCGGGGCGACAGGGCTGTTACCGATTCCGCCTGCGCGGTCCCGGTTGGGCCGCGCCGGAAGTCGAGCTGCGCGTACCCGGGCGCTTCAACGTCGACAACGCAGCCCTCGCGCTCGCGCTCGCGACCGGTCTCGCGGCCGAGGCCTGGCATCTCGATCCCGGCGCAGCCGCGCGCCACGCGGCAGAGGAGCTCGCCACCTTCGTCGGCGTCGAGCGCCGGTACGAGCCCTGGGGCACGCACGGTGGCATCGAAGTCGTGCACGACTACGCGCATCACCCGACAGAAGTACGCGCGACGATCGAGGCGGCCCGCGGTGCGATGCCTGGCAAGACGCTGCACGTGCTCTTTCAGCCACACCAGCACAGCCGCACCGCGCGGTTCCTCGACGGCTTCGTGGACTCGCTCAGCGGCGCGGATCGTGTGGTGATCGCCGACGTGTACGGGGCGCGGGCTCCCATCGATACGGAGGCGGCGGGGGCCGAGGAGCTCGTGCGCCGGCTAGCCGCCGCCGGCGTCGACGTGACGTACGGCGGGCCCGTGCGCGAGGCGGCGCGGGTGCTTGCACGCGACATCGGCCCAGGCGGCGCGGCGCTCGTCCTGGGCGCAGGAGACGTGGATGGAGTCAAGGATGACCTCGAGCGCTACCTGGCCCTGCGCGGCGCTGCCGCTCGCGGACCTGTCGGCTAGGACGACGATTCGGGTCGGCGGCCGGGCGGAGTGGTTGCTCGAGCCGGCGACGCCGGAGGAGCTGCGCGAGGCGTGGCTCGCGGCGCTCGAATTCGGCGTCACGCCGCGCGTGTTGGGCGGCGGCGCGAACATCGCGATCGACGACGGTGTGCTCCCCGGCGTCGTGATCGGGACCGACCGCCTGCGGCGCGTGTTCCGGCCGCTCGCGGCGGGCGACGAAGCGGGCGACGAGCACTCCGCGCTCGCGCCCCCGAGCGCGATGGTGCTCCCCGACCCCGCGGAGGACCCGCGGCTCGTCGCGTGGTGCGGCGCGACCCTGCCGAGCCTCCTGCGCGCGGCGCGCGACCTCGGCTATTCAGGCCTCGAGGGGCTCGTCGGTGTGCCGGGCAACGTCGGGGGCGGCGTCGCCATGAACGCGGGCGGGCGCTGGGGTGAGATGTGGGACGTGGTCGAGTCCGTACGCGTGTTGGAACCGGACGGCGAGCTGCGCGACCTCCCGCGCGACGAGTGTGCGCCGACCTACAGGAATGGGGGCCTCGGCGGGCGCGTCGTCGTGGGCGTCGTGCTCAAGTTCCGGCCCGAGCCGCGCCTGACGGTCGCGGCGCGGATGAAGGACTACCTGCGCGAGAAGAACAAGGTGCAACCCGTGACGGAGCGCTCCGCGGGCTGCACGTTCAAGAATCCCGATCCCGAGCTCGCGGGTGGGCGCTCCGCGGGTGAGCTCCTCGACGACGTCGGCGCGAAGGCGCTCGCGCGCGGCGACGCGATCGTCAGTCCCCTGCACGCGAACTTCATCATCAACCGTGGCAACGCGACGGCGGCGGACGTGTTCACGTTGATGGAGGATATGCGCGATCTGGTGGCGCAGAAGACGGGGATCGCGCTGGAGTTCGAGGTGAAGCGCTGGCGTCCGGTCTAGCGCCGATCCGTGCGCGCGCATGTCGTTCAGGGCGGCGCGGATGTTCCCCGAGCTCGTGCGCGGCGTCTCGCACGGTCGGGCGGCAGGCGGCACCGGCCCGACGGCGTCCACGTTCCGAGGCGGGGGGCGGAGCGAGATGGCGGTGACCGCCTCGAGTACGGAGGCGCGGGCGCGGGCCCTGAGAACCGCACCGATATCCGAGCGACGCGGGGAATCGACGTCACGGTGCTTCCGCCGTTGGATCGCAGGAGTCCAGGGTTAGACTCTTCGCCCGCGTCGTCACGGGAGCGGCGCGACCTCAGGGTCCCAGGTGGGGGCTCGAGAGCACCGGTTTCCCGTCGGAGACAGCGATGTCCGTATCCAAGGCGGCTCCCGAGACTCAGGAGCCATACCCCCTCTCGACCCTGCGGCACTCGGTCGCGCACCTGATGGCTTCGGCCGTGGGCAAGCTCTTCCCGGGGGTTCAGTACGGGTTCGGCCCGTCCATCGAACACGGGTTCTACTACGACTTCGACCTGCCCGAACCGCTCACGGACAAGGACCTGAAGCGGATCGAGAAGGAGATGCGTCGCATCGCGCGGCAATCGCCCGAGATCAAGCGCGAAGATGTCTCGCGCGAGGCCGCGCGCGAGCGCCTGCTCGGTTGGGGACAGGAGTACAAGCTCGAGGCCCTCGACGGCATTCCCGAGGACGAGGCGATCAGCTTCTACGGCCACGCCGATTGGGCCGACCTGTGCGAGGGGCCGCACATCGACAGCCTGGACCGGCCCTTCCACTTCAAGCTCCTGAACATCGCCGGCGCCTATTGGCGCGGTGACGAGAAGCGCCCGATGATGCAACGCATCTACGGGACGGCCTTTTGGACCGAGTCGGAGCTCGCGGAGCACCTCGAGTGGCTGAAAGAGGTCAAGCTGCGCGACCACCGCCGGATCGGCACGGACCTCGACCTGTACAGCACCCACGAGGAGGCGGGTGCCGGTTTCATCTTCTGGCACCCGAGCCTCGGCATCGTGCGCCACGAGATCGAGAACTTCTGGTGGGAGGAACACATCCGCCGCGGCTACGAACCCGTGTACACGCCGCACGTCTTGCGCGAGGAGCTCTTCGAGAAGTCCGGCCATCTCGAGCACTACGCGGAGATGATGTACGCGCCGATGACCATCGACGGGATGCCCTACCGCGTCAAGCCGATGAACTGCCCCGGTCACATCCTCATGTATGGGAGCCGCGGGCGCTCGTATCGCGAGCTGCCCCTGCGCTGGGCCGAGCTCGGGACCGTGTACCGGTACGAGCGCTCGGGCGCCCTGCACGGGATGCTCCGTGTGCGGGGCTTCACCCAGGACGACAGCCACATCTTCTGTACCCCGGAGCAGCTCGCGGACGAGATCGCGGGCGTGCTCGAGCTGACCGACTTCATTCTGAAGACCTTCGGGTACGAGTACACCGCCTACCTGGCGACGAAGCCCGCGGAGAAGTTCATCGGCGACGATGACATATGGGAGCGGGCGACCGCGGCGCTGCGCGAGGCGGCGGACAAGGTCGGCATGCCGCTCGAGCTCGACGCGGGCGGGGGCGCGTTCTACGGACCGAAGATCGACTTCAAGCAGAAGGACGCGCTCGGCCGCGAGTGGCAGAACTCGACCGTACAGTGCGACTTCAACCTGCCGGAGCGCTTCGACATGACCTACACCGACCGCGACGGCACGCAGAAGCGGCCGATCATGGTGCACCGCGCGATCCTCGGCAGCTTCGAGCGCTTCGTCGGCGGCCTGATCGAGCACTACGGGGGCAAGTTCCCCCTCTGGTGCGCGCCGTCGCAGGTCGCGGTCATCCCGATCCGCGAGCAGCACGCGGAGTACTGTGGAAAGCTCGCGCGCGAGCTGAAGGCCGATCTGTTCCGGGTGCGAAACATGGACGAGCCGGGCCACATGAACAAGAAGATCAAGCAGGCCCAACACGACCAGATTCCGTTCATGCTGATCGCCGGCGATCGCGAGCGGGACGAAGGCACCGTCACCATCCGCAGGCGCGCCACGCGCGAACAGGAGGTCGTGCCCTTCGGAGAGTTTCTGGAGCTGATCCGCAGCCTGCGCGAGACGCGGTCGCTGACGCTCGAGCGCAACGCAGGAGCGGCCCGGGGCACCTGAGCGCTTCCCGGTGGCCGGCAGGCCGCGCCGAGGTTCCCCTCCGGAGTCCGTCTGAGCGACTTCGTCCACGCGGTCGAGGACCGGTCCGTGTCGCACCCCGCGTCGAGGGCCGGACCCACGCGGGCCTGGCGCTCCTCGGCGGCCGCTACCGGAACAACTCCAAGAGCCGGTCGGCGATCTCCCGCGCCACCGCCGCGTTCGCCAGCGCGCTCGTGTGCATCTTGTCGAAGTACACGTCCCCCGGCGCGTGCTCCGCGCACAGGCGTGTGAAGATCGGCTCGGTGTCGATGCACACGAGGCGGTTGTTCTTGGAGAAGTCGAGGAGGGCGCGCTGCAAGCGGCTGCGCTCGGCCCCCTCCTTGCCGACCGCGACGTGCTGGAACGTCCACACGACGGTGACGAGGGCGATGCCGCGTTCGTCGGCGCGGTCCCGCACGCGGGCGAGGAGGTCACGGAACTCCCGGGGCTTCAGTCGCGAACGCTTCTCCTCGGCCGGCGGCCGCGCGTGGATGCGCTTCCAGACGAGCTGCGCGGCCCGGCTCCACCCGATCGGCGCGGGCGGGCGGCGGTGGGCCTCCTCGTAGTGCTCGAGGTCGCTCAGATTGTCCCAGGCGACCGCGTCGTTGGAGCCGAAGCTGAGGACGATCACGTCGGGATCGTACGCGAGCCCCTCCGTCTCGAGCAGGCGCCAGCCCTGGAAGAGACTGTAGCCGGGGACGCCGGCGTTGATGCACTCGAAGCGCGTGCCGGGGACATCCTCCGCGAGGTAGCGCTCCACGAACGCGGGGAAGGTCTCGGTGACTTCGACGCCGGCGCCGAACGTGCACGAGTCGCCGAGGAACAGGATCCGGACCTCGCCGGCCGGCTTCGCGAGCGGGATCTCGTGTTCCTCGCGGAGCTGCTGCCCGTTGGCGAGGACGCCGAAGTTGATACCGGCGCTCGGCGGCAGCGTGCTGCCCGGCGCGACGCGCCAGAACATCTCCGGGTCGGCGACGAGCGCCTCGGCGAACTGCGCGAGGCCGATCTGCGTCAGCAGCTGCTCCTCCTGCTCGAACCGGATCGGCGCCTGGGGCGGAAACGCGACGCGGCAGACGACCTCGACGACGGCGAGGGTCGCGACGATGGAGATCGTCGCCGCGAACAGGCGCTCTCTCCAACGGGGTCGACCGGTGTCCATCCAACCCATTGTACTACACGCCTACTTCCGCATCCGGAAGACGTCGACGACCGGACCGTACGCGCGCGCGCGGAAGAGCCGCCAATAGAAGTGGGGATTCTGCACGGCGACGATGCCGCCGTGGGTCATCGGCATCTCCGTCCACTCGGGATCCGAGTCGGGGGAGAACCGCGCAACGTGCTCGGCGGATTTCATGCGCATCAGGGCGGAGTGGATCGCGTGCAGCTCCGCGTGGTGGCGGCCCTGCTCGTACGCTTCGATCACGAACCAGTTGGCGCGGAGGCTGCGGAGGTACTCGACGGGCCGGGCGTTCAGGTGCGAGCGGTGCTTCTCGCTCCAGATCGGAATCTGGAAGATCGAGTAGCGCGGGCCCGTCTTCGACGACTCCGGCATCCGGAACTGGTACGACCACCAGTAGGGAGACGTCGGGTAGTGGGGGGGCGCGAAGATGCGATCGACGCGCACGCCCTCCTCCGTCGTGAGCAGCGGGATCAGGTGCAGTGGCAGGCTGTAGATGCGGTCGCCGGGTTCTGTGTGCTCGACGAGATACTGGGCGGCTTCCGTCTCGGTGTCCGCCTTGCCGCGCAGGTACGAGAACTTCGCGGCCATCGCGCCGGGGACGACGACGAACGCGAGCGCTCCCGCCGCCGCCGCAGCGCGGAACGCTGGTCGCGGGAGCCGGGCCTCGAGGAAGCGACCGAACTGGACGAGCCCGTAGACGGCGAGGCAGATGAAGAATGGCAGCAGAGGGATGACGAAGCGCTCGAACGTCCGCTGGTACATCCCGATGACGAGGATGTAAGGGCCGACGTACGCCATCACGACAGCGAGCTCGCGCCATTTGTCCCAAGCGCCCGCGCGCCGTCGCGTCAGGAGCCAGGCGAGTAGCCCGACGGGCATCAGGATCGCGATCGGCGTGTCGAACGACCACATCGACTCTGCGATCGCGAGGAAGCCGTGGCCGTTGAAGAAACGGTATTGGAGGAAGTGTCCCGCCTGGCGGATGCCGCCCTCGACGAACTCGAGCTGGGAGCCCGGGGCATCCGGTCGGTCGGACAGGACGAACGGATAGAACAGGGGCAAGGACGCGAGGATCACCGCCAGCGGGAGCAGCGGCCTCCACGCCGTCTCGAGCCCCTCGCGGCGCACGACGAAGAGGCACGCGGCCACGATCGAGAACCCGACGGCGAACCCACTCTGCAATGCGCCCATCGCCAGCGCCGCGGCCACCCCGGCGAGCAGGTAGGACAGGATGTCGCCGCGCTTCAAGAGGCGCAGACAGGCGACGACGGCGAGTGCGACGAGGGGACCGGAGGCGCCGTGCGGGCGCGCCTGCTGGGACATGAACAGGTGCAGGACGCTCGTCGCCGCGAGGAACGCGGCGAGGAGCGAGGCCCAGGGGCCCATGAAGGTCCGCGCGAGCAGCCATGTTGCCGGCACGATCACGAGCGCGATCAAGGCGACGACGCGCCGGACCTGGAGTACCGGGGCGATCGCGTCCTCGAGGTGAGCCTCCAGCCCGCGCGGTGTGGGGTCCTGCTCGCGCGCCCATTGGTCCGGGAGGAGTTGCTCGAGGCGGGCGATGAGCAGCGGGTACTTCCCGAACTGGGGATCGTCCACCGGGTTCTCCGCGCCCGCGTGCAGGAGTTGCGATTGGACGACGATGCTGAAGTCGCCCTCGATGTTGTGCGGCAGGAGGTACGCCAGCCCGTGCAGCCGCAGACCGATCG
>SMVQ01000272.1 GCA_004357655.1 Planctomycetota bacterium | reverse complement strand
CGCGAGCGTGCAGGAGCTCGAGCTCGTCCTGCTCACGGAGGGCGTGGAGTACGACCTCGATCCCGTGACGGGGACGATCACGGAGACCGGCGGCTTCGGCGACGGCGACGCGCTCGTCACGTCCTACACGTCGGACTTCGAGCTGCAGGACGTCTATCCACTGACGCTCAACGACGGCCCGGACCTCACCGAGGTGGATGGCGGGTGGCGGGGCAAGAGCATGGTCAGTGGGACCTACACGCTCTCGATGTGGGGCCGCCGCGACCTGACGCTGGATGTCTACGGGGAGAGCAACGCCTACCGCGAGCTCGCGCGCGGGGTGGGGCTCGACTTCCTCGTGGGCGACGCGACGACGATCGAACCCTACGACCTCATCGCTTCACAGGCGAACTGCTACGCTTGCCACGTGGACATCGCTTTCCACGGCAACAACCGGCGCGGGTTCGTGGCCTGCCTCGCCTGCCACGGCGACGCCGCGGCGGGCGATCGGACGCGGTACGTGGCCGCGGGCGCGCCCGAGACCGAGGGCGTCACGATCGACTTCCGCGAGATGCTCCACAGGATCCACATGGGCGAGGAGCTCACGAATGCCTCCTCGTACGTCGTCGTCGGCTTCGGGCTGGGGTATCCGAACAACTTCTCCGAGCACACCTACGGGGAGGTCGTGTTTCCGGCGATGCCGTCGGGCACCCAGGCCTGCACCACGTGCCACGGCGCGAACAACACGGCGTGGCTTGCGCCCGGGGACCGGGACCACCCGACGGAGCAGGGACAGCCGGTGCACGCGTGGCGCATCGTCTGTGGTGCCTGCCACGACTCCGCCGCGGCGAACGCCCACTACGACATTCAGACCACGGCCAGTGGCGTGGAGGCATGCAGCGTCTGCCATGGCCCCGGCGCCGAATTCTCGGTCGAGGCCGAGCACCTGGTTCGGTGACCCATGCGCCTGAGTGCCCGGACCGCCGTGCTCGGACTGCTCGCCCTGGGGGCGGCGGCTTCCGTCGTGGCGCTCCGCGGCCTCGGAGCGAGTGGGACCCCAGCGGACGATGGGCGGGCGCCGCGCACCGGCCTGTCATCGCCCGAGCTGGCGGAGCCGGGCGGCAGCTCGTCCGCGATCGTGTCGCTGCCGGTGGCTGGCGGGGCCGCGCGTACCGCACTGCGTCCGGTGCCACAGCTCCCGCCCGAGCCGGACGTGCCGCGGCCGGACCTCGCTCGCCTCCGCGCGGACGGAGCCAACGAGAAGGCCTTCTACGAGGCGTATTGCCGGCTAGCGCGCGAATCTCCGGGCGAGCTCACGGCGTCGGCGCGCGACCGGCTGTTGCGACCGGACCTTTCCGACTCGGAGAAGATCGCGATGCTGCGCGCGGTCCACGTCGAGGGGCTCCCGGCGTTCGTCGATCTGTTCGCGACCGCGCTCGTCGAGCTGCCGGACGTCGCGCCGCGCGGTCTCGAGTCCATACCCTCGTTCGCCGTGCGATTTCTCGGCGAACTCGGCCCCCGGGATCCGCGGGCGCGGGAGATCCTCGAGCGCGCGATCTGGCCCGTCGCGGGTGCCGCCGCACCCGCGGTGCGGCGCCGCGCGGCGGCGTACCTCGGGGCGTCGATCAGCGCGGTGGACATCCCGCGTATCTCGGCCCTGCTGGCACGCGAGCCGGACGCCGGCGTCGTCGAAGCCGCGCTCGCGAGCATCGCGGCCAACCCCCGGACCGCCCATCGCGAGCTCCACCGCGATTTCGGCCTTCCGGTTCCCAAGGTCGTGAGCGACGCGGAGGATGAGGGCTGAGCGATGACGGGCATTCGTCCACTGCGCCGTGGCCGCGGGCACACAGGCCCGCGCTGCCCGCTACAAGAAAACCTGCACGCCGCCGGCGTGAGCAACCGAAGGGATGAACCGATGAGAAAGCACATGCGACTGAACTCGAAGCTCTTCCGAATCACCGCCGCCGTGGCCGCGATCTTTGTCGCCGGGGCCTTTCTCACCGAGAGCTCAGGCGCCACGGCCGGCGGTGTCCAGGGCAAGAAGAACCGCTATATCGGCGCGGCGAAGTGCAAGAACTGCCACAAGAAGGAGGAGACGGGCGACCAGTACGGCATCTGGTTGGAGAAATCCCACTCGCACGCCTTCGAGAACCTCGGCGCGGAGCCGGCGAAGCAGGTCGCGGCCGGGCTGAGCATCGACGATCCCCAGCAAGCGGACGACTGCGTCCAGTGCCACGTCACCGCCTTCGGTCTGCCCAAGGAGAAGATCAAGAAGGGCTTCAAGCCGGAGCTCGGCGTGCAGTGCGAGTCCTGCCACGGGCCGGGCGAGAAGCACATGATGGCGCGCATGCGGGCGGCGGGGGATGCCACGGACGAGTACCCGGACATTCCCGAGGACGAGCTCGTCTCGGTGCCGAAGGTCGCGACGTGCCTCGAGTGCCACAACGAGAAGAGCCCGACCTTCACGCCCTTCTGCGCCCACGAGCGTTTCGCGCTGATCCGGCACTTGAACCCGGAGAAGCCGCGCACCGAGGCGGAGCTCGCAGCCCTGGATGCCTGTAGCTGCAAGGCCGAGTGCGTCTGCAAGCGGGACAGCGAGGGCGGCGTTTGCCGGGACGCTGAGAAGTAGAGCTCCTCGGGGCGGACCCGGCTCTGCGCCTCATCGAGCTCGATCCGTCCGCACTCACGGACGGCGGGTTGCAGCGAGCGCTCGCTCTGAACCCGGCGCTGGAACGCATCGAGCTGCGCAACACGTCCGTGACCTCAGAGGGCGCGCCTGCGCTCGCGCAGGCGTATCCGGGTTGCGAGCTCGCACTGGAATCGGCCGGGTCAATCGTGACCCATCGTCGCCGACGGCGATCACGCGGGCCCGTGCGCCTTCGGCTCCGGCTCCTCGACTTCGCCCAGGTCGGGCTCCAGTCCGAAGCGCACCGCGGCGATCCGGCCTTCAGGGTCGACCCTGACGACGGTCGGCCAGCAGGAGACGCCGTACTTGCGGGAGAGCACGCGCTCGGGATCGGGGACGAGCTGGAGGTCTTCGCCATGCTGCGCGAGGACCTGCGCGGCGAGCACCGGGTCCTCACCGTCGTTCACGAACAGGACGAGCGGTCCGTCGGAACCGTCGCAGTGCGCCGGCACACGGCGGCGCAGCTCTTCGAGCGAGGCGGCCGACCAGGTCGTCCAGAAGCAGAGCTCGAGCTCCCGTCCGCGCAGCTTGCTCATGGCGATCGCGACCTGCGGGCCACACTGGAAGACGAGATCCGGGGCGAACGCGTGGAGCGGGAGATTCAGGCGAACGGGGTTCCAGCGCGGTGGGCCCGTCGGGACGGCTCGCAGGCCCTCGAGCACCTTCCCGAGGACGTCCGCCCGGAGGGGGCCGGCGTCGCGCCAGCGCTCGGTGCCCGCGGGACCGACGATCACGGTGGTGCCGGGGCGCTCGAGCCGGAAGCGCGCGCGCCATGCGCCCTCGGGATCGTTCGTGACCGCGAGGTCGGCGAGCTCGCGGATCGGCGCGCCGCAAGCGAAGCCGTGGTCTTCGGCGTCGACGACGATCGTGGGGAAGACCACGAGCTCGCGCCGCGCCTCGACGAGCGCCGCGCGCAGGATCTTCACGGCCTCCGCGACGTCCTCGCCCGCGCGGTGCACGAGCAGGAAGCCGCGGTGCTCCGTGGGCTCGGCGAGAGCGTGCGGTCGGAAGCGCGACCACGGGTCGAGGTCGGCGAGCACTCCTCCCTTGCCGTCGGGCACGTGGACGACGAGCCGCCCGCCGCCGCGGGGCAGATCGAGGCCGGGCACGACGGAGGAGATGGCGCAGACGGCGCCCGACACGGGCACCGGATCCCGGGCATCGACGAACTGCGTGCCTTCGATCTGGAGGCACCAGGTGGTCGGCGGCCAGCCGTAGGACTGCGCGACGGTGGCGAGCTCGGGCTGGACCTGCAGCACGAATTGGTGCGTCTCAGTGATGCGACGCCCGAAGGTGCCGTCCGCGCGGACCTCGACCCAGCGGTAGCGCCGAATGGTCCCGCCGGGAATCCAGCTCGCGAGAGCGTCGTACTCGGTGTCGATGTTGATGCGCGGGGGGCCGGGTGGGCGCACGATACTATGGGTGAAGCTCGCGACCGCGGGTTTCGTCGGGCCGACGTCGAAGGACCCGCCGAGGATCACCGCGTCGGGATCGATCGCCGCGCGTTCGAACTCGAGCCGGACGCCGGGAATCTCGAGCTCGTCGAGCAGGTCTCCGACGCTCTCGTCGACGATCCGGTTGAGTACCACGTTCGCTGCCTGGATGACGCCGGAGGCCGCGACCTCGAGCTTGTCGAGGGCGCGCCCCGTGAAGAGCCCCAGGATCCGCCGCAGGAGGAAGTTTCCGCCCGTGATGTCCAGCTTCGCCTCGTCCGCGAGCGTGAGCGCGAGGTCCCCGCCGATCACCGTCAAGCCGAAGTCCTGGGTGAGCCGGAACGAGAACGAGCCGCCCGGAGAGAGCGAGAGGGACCCGGTGACTCGAGCGCGGATGAACCCCGGCCTGAGCTCGACCGTGAGGCTCGCGGGGTCGATCGAGGCCGAGAAGCTCACACCGAAGCGCGAGCCGCTGACCGAGATGCCCGTGAGCGGAGCCTGCGCGAGATCGCGCATCGTCGCGGTGAGGAACCCGCGCCCGAGCGCGAGGGCCGCATCCTCCCCCGGCGCGAGGAAGATCTCGGACACGGTCGCGGGGCTCGGGGCGCTCCCTCCGTTCCCGAACCCGAGGAGGACCGCCAGCGCGGAGGACGAGCCCGACCCGAGCGTCTTGAAGGCGATGTGCTCGACGGTGAAGTCGCCACTCCCCAGGCCCGCAACGCGCAGTTGCACGGGCCGCAACTGCTGGAGGAACTGCGCGATGACCCCCTCGACGAGCGACACGTCGCCGGCGGAGAGTCCCGAGCCGGGGGCGGGGGTGAAGGACACCTCGACGCCGCCGGTCGCGACGCGGATCTCGGCGAGCGTGGAGCCCCCGCACTCGACGATCTCGAGACCCGTCGTGAAGGCCAGCGTCCCGTGTATGAACTCGGGCGCGGGATCGCTGCTGATCGTTGCCTGGAACCAGGCGTAGAGCTCGACCGACACTGTGACGCGCTCAGCATCGGAGCCCGTGGGCACGCTGACCGACGGTGTCGAAACCTGGACCTGGAGGTGGCCGCGCAGATCGTGCTCCGAACTGCTGTCCTCGAACGGCAGGTTCAGGGCCAGGCTGTGGAGGAAGTGCGGGCCGGCGGTGGGGGCGTCAGGGAGCGGGTCGCCCTTGCGGTGGATCGCCGCGAGGAGGGCGTTCACGCCCCCAGGGGCGAGCTCGATCGCGGCGTCGAAAGCGCCTGTCCAGCGATTGACCATGGGGACACCTGGGAATCAAGAGGACGGGACGGGCTCGAAGCAGAGTCGCGGGGCGAGCGTCGTCGGCCCGTCGCCGATCTCGGCGTTGAAGGCGAGCAGGAGGTCGGGACCGGTCAGCTCGCCGCTGCACGAGCCGACGCGTGTGAGCGCGCCCGTGCGGCTCACGGTGCACGTCGCCCGGTAGGCACCCTCGGGAATCTCGATCAGGGCCTCGAAGTTGAGCCTGCCGTCGGGCTGGACCCCGACCGCGGCGAGGTCGACAGGCGATGCGTCGATCTCGTCGTTCTCCGGCTCCCTTTCGAAACGGATGCTCGCGGTGACTTCGCCCGAGCCGATGTCGGGCACGATCGCGATCATCTGGAGGATGTGGCCGGGTTCCGAGGGCTCGGCATCCGAGAGGAGCAGGGTGCATCCGAGGAAACGAAAGAGGTGCACGATCGGAAGCAGGAGCAGCCCCGCGGCGAGCAGGTGTCCCAAACCGGTAGGAGGCTGCGGCGCGGAGCTCACATGGCCGGGTGCTCCCGTGATCGATGATTCGGCCGACCCGACCCACCCGGCCGCGAGCCCGACCAGGCCGACGAGCAGCAACGCGGCCGACATCCACTGGAACTCTCCGAGACCCATGAACCGCGGCGCGTGCTCCTCGCGCAGCCCTTCGAGGACCAGGCGCCCGGCACCGTAGCCGGCGATCGCGAAGAGCGCGACGGCGCCGGGGAAGGGGAGCCGTTCGAAGAGGATGAGCGTCGCGCCGAGCAGCATGCCACCGAGCGCCGCCTCGAGCAGGGGACTCGGGAACCGACGCTCGACGACGCCGTGGGCGTTCCGCAGCTTCATGCCGAAGCGTCCCGCGGTCGGTCGCCCCGCGCAGCACCCCGCTCCGAGGCACCCGAGCCGCGTGGGGATCATCCCGGCCAGGATGGCGACGACCGCGACGTCCCAGAACGCGCCGAACGGAATCCCGAGCCAGGCGAGCAGCGGGATCGAGAGCAGGAGG
>SMVQ01000271.1 GCA_004357655.1 Planctomycetota bacterium | reverse complement strand
TGCTGGAAGTCCTTGCGCCCGAAGTACGCGCGGTCCGGGGCGACGACGTCGAAGAGCCGGTCGACGATGGTCGCGACGCCCGCGAAGTGTCCCGGGCGGTGCTCGCCCTCGAGCCCCTCGGCGCGCGGTCCCGGATCGAGGACCCTCTCCGGCGGGAGCGCCCCGCGTGCGTCGAGCTCGCCGGGGAAGAACTGCGCGAGCGTGCCCGTGAACACCATCGCGCAATCGACGCCCGCGAGCTTCGCGGCGTCCCTCTCGAAGTCGCGCGGGTAGCGCTCGAGGTCGCGGGCGTCGTCGAACTGAAGGGGGTTGACGAAGACGCTCACGCACGCGACGTCGTTCTCGAGCACGGCGCGGCGGACGAGCGTGAGGTGCCCTTCGTGCAGCGCCCCCATCGTCGGCACGAAGCCGATGGACCGCTGTGCCGAGCGCTGCGCCGCGCACCATTCGCGCGCCTCCGCCGGCGTTTCCAGGCGTTCGATCCGGCCCTTTTCCGCGGGTATCGCGAGCTCCGCGAGTCGCTCCGCGACCGTCCGTCCGCACCGCGCGAGCCGGTGCTCCGGCGCGATCTCGGCCAACGGCTCGAGCACGAACCGCCGATCCTCCAGCCGCGGGTGCGGGACGACGAGGCCCGGTTCGTCGTGCACGGCCGCGCCGTGAAAGAGGAGGTCGAGGTCCAGGGTGCGCGGCCCGTGCCGCCCCTCGCGCACACGGTCGCGGCCGTGGCGCAGCTCGATGGCGAGCAGGCGGTCGAGCAGCTCGCGCGGCGCGAGCGCCGTCTCGACCAGCACCGCCCCGTTCAGGTACAGCCCCTGCCCCGGCGGCCCGCCCACGGGCCGTGTCTCGACCCACCGCGAGCGACGGAGCACCGTGATCGCGGGTGTCCGTTCGAGGTCGCGCACCGCACTCTGGAGCGTCTTCTCGCGCTCGCCGACATTGGCGCCGAGAGCGATCGCCGCGACGACCCGTTCAGCCGGCACGGCGCGTGGGCTCCGCTCCCTGCTCGCCGGGCTTCTTGATGGAGCGCACGACGCCGTACGTGACGTACACCCAACCCGTCACGAAGAGCACGGGCACCGGCGCCAGGTAGAGCACGAAGGCGACGAAGACGACCGTCACGAGGGCCGTGAATCGGTCGCGGCCGCGGTAGAGGAGTGACGCGCCGTGAGCGTAGCGCAGCCGGCTGACCATGAGCAGCCCCAGGATCGGCAGCAGGAACAAGATCGTCGGGAGCAACGCCGCGGCGATCGCCGCCCGCCAGGTCTCGGGGATCACGCTCAGGCCCTTGGCGACCGGCGTCGGATCGCCATCGGTGACCTCGATCCCGCCCCCCAGCGAGAGGAACATGAGGAGCGTCGCGACGAGGGTCCCCGCCGCGGCGGGGCTCGGCAAGCCCGAGAACGTCTGGTGCGACTCCGCGTCGTGCTCGGTCTCGAGGTTGAAGCGCGCCAGGCGCAGGATCGCCATCAGGGCGAACGCCGCCGCGGCGAGGAAGTGCAGGCGCGGGTGGATGCCGCCCTCGTGCTCGAAGAGCACCTTGGCGAGGATCGCCGGAGCGACGCCGAAGGTCAGGGCGTCCGCGAACGAGTCGAGCTGGGCGCCGAAGTCGCTGAAGCTGCGCGTGAGCCGGGCGATCTTCCCGTCCAGGGCGTCGAAGACCATGGCGAGGAAGATCAGCCAGCAGGCGGTCTCCAGCCTGCGGTAGAAGAGGTCCGGGGGCCCGGCCAGCGCATCGATGGCCTTGGAGATCGCGAGCAGCCCGAGGCCGGCGTTCGCCAGGGTGAACAGGTTCGGGAGCAGGGAGACGCTCTTCAGGGACTTCACGGGCGACATCTTAGGATCGGGGCGGGGTCCGGCCCACAGGCCCCCCTCGGAAGCGTGGACCGGGGGAGCGGGCCCGCGCGCGGCCACAGGGAGGGGCGAGGCCGGTGGTCCGGGGCATCGGCGGCCCTCTCATCGAGCCCGGGCCCAAGCTAGATTGGAGCGGGGCGCGAATGCTCGCCGCCGACGGCATGACCCCCGGGCGGCGGGACCACCGGCGACCTTCCCCATTGGACTGCCCATTTGCGAGGCGTAGGATCCGCGCGCATGAGCGAAATCTGCCGGATCCACGGACGGGAGATCCTCGACTCGCGGGGGTATCCGACCGTCGAGGTCGAGGTGGAGCTCGTCTCCGGGGCCTCTGGTCACGCCGCCGTGCCGTCGGGGGCGAGCACCGGAGTGCACGAAGCCCACGAGCTGCGCGACGGCGAGGGACGTTATGGGGGCAAGGGCGTGCTCAAGGCCGTGCACGCCGTGAACGTCGAGATCGCCGGCGAGCTCGCTGGCGACGAGGCGCTCGACCAGGGCGAGATCGACCGCACGATGATCCGGTTGGACGGGACCCCGAACAAGGAGCGCCTCGGCGCGAACGCCATCCTCGGCGTCTCGTTGGCCGTCGCGCACGCGGCCGCGGACGAGTGCGGACTGCCCCTGTACCGCTACCTCGGCGGAGCGCAGGCCAAGATCCTGCCCGTGCCCATGCTGAACATCCTGAACGGTGGGCAACACGCCGACAACAACGTCGACTTGCAGGAGTTCATGGTCATGCCGATGGGCGCGACGACGTTCTCCGAAGGGCTGCGCATGGGCGCCGAAGTGTTTCACGCGCTGAAGGACGTCTGCCGCGAGCGCGGACTCAACACCGCGGTCGGCGACGAGGGCGGGTTCGCGCCGAACCTCGGCTCCAACGAGGAGGCGATCACGCTCATCCTCGAGGCCGTGGACCGGACAGGGATGCAAGCGGGCAAGGACATCAAGCTCGCCATCGACGCCGCCGCCGCCGAGTTCTACGCCGATGGCGTGTACACCATGGAAGGCGCAGCGAACAGCTCGAGCGAGATGATCGAGTACTACGCCGGCCTCTGCGAGCGCTACCCGATCTTCTCGATCGAGGACGGCCTCGACCAGGACGACTGGGAGGGCTGGATCGCCCTGACGAAAGCGCTCGGCGACAAGGTCCAGCTCGTCGGCGACGACCTCCTCGTGACGAACGTCGAGCGGCTCCAGGAAGGCATCGAGCGCGGCGCCGCCAACGCGATCCTCATCAAGGTGAACCAGATCGGCACGCTCACCGAGACCCTGAACACGATCGCACTGGCCCACCGGAGGGGCTGGCGCTGCATCATCAGCCATCGCTCGGGCGAGACCGAGGACACCACGATCGCCGACCTCGCCGTCGCCACGAACGCCGGCCAGATCAAGACCGGCGCCCCGAACAGGAGCGAGCGCGTCGCCAAGTACAACCGGCTGCTGCGCATCGCGGAGGAGCTCGGCGCGAGCGGCCGTTATGGGCCGCGCGATCTGACGACACTCTGACACCATGGGCTCCCGATCCGCGCGCGAGACAGGTGAGAACGCCCCCGTGGGCGTGCGGCTGGGGGTGCGGCGCGCGGTTGGGTTGTTCATGTACTCACTGCCTGTACTCGTGCCGCTCGCGCTGTTGGCGCAGGTCGCGATCCTCGGTCTCAAGCCGGCGCTGACCGAGCACGAACGGCTCCTGCGTGAGGAAGTGGTCGTGACGGAGCGGCACATGGCGTCCGAGCAGGAGTATCGGGCGAAACAGGCGGAAGCGGAGGCCTGGCACGACCCGGTGTACCGCGAGCGCCTGAGACGGGTGCGGGGCGAAGAAGCGGAGTAGGGCGCGAACTCCGTACTCTGGGCCCCATGCCCACGCCGCTCTCCCTCCTCGTCGCACTGGCGCCCCTGTTCCAGAACGCGGGCCCGTCCGGCGGCGAGGGTCCGCTGCGCAACGACACCTTCCAGCCGATCGCCACGGACGCCGAGGCCGAGCTCGCGCGCGGGGACCGGGCTTACGCGCGTTCCCGCGGCGCCGCCTCCAATACCGGCCGCAACGAGCTCATCGACGCATTCGACGCCTGGCGGAGCGCGCTCGAAGTTTCGCAGACAGGCCACGTCGTCACACTGGGAGGCCGCGAAGAAGCGACGCGCAACCTGTTCCCGGATCCCGACCACACGCATTTCCGGCGCGCGGAAGGCGTCCCCTACGCCGTGCTCCGACGCTTGCGGGGCGTCACCGAGGACGAACGCCGGAAGTGGCGCGGGCGATTCCAGTCGCTCGCCCTCGCCGCGCTGCAGGAGGCGCACGACGACGAGGCCCGGCTCGCGCGCGTCGAACGCGACCATCCGCTGACGGAGGGAGCGGCGAGGGCAGCGCTGCGGCTCGCGGATCGCGCGTTCGAACGCGGCGCGACGGGGGATGCGCTCGAATGGCTCGAGCGCGCCGCGCGGCACGTTCCCGAGCAGCCCGAGTTCGAACGCGCGACAGCCGTCCGGCGTGAGGCGATCGCGAGTTTTCGGGAAGCACGAAGAGTCCGCGCTCCGGCCGAACGCTGGCGTACCACCGAACACCTCGCCCTCGTCGGGTCCGAGCGGCTGACCAGCCGCTCTCTGCGCAACCCGGTGGCCGGCCCGCTCGGTCGGACCGTGGAACCGGGGCTCGCCTTCCTCGACGACGGCAGCGTCGTGATCCAGAGCGCGGTGGCGCTCTTTCGCCTGGGCAGCACGCACGGCACGTCCGCGCCCGGCGGTCGGATCCGCTTGGACAGCTTCCGTACGAACGATTTCCTCGGCACGCCGATCGCGCTGCCCTACGCGTCGAGCTCGACGGGCGGGTGGCCGCTCAGGCCCGCGACGGACGGGCGGGACGTGGTGCTCGTGGTGGGACGCGCGGGGCGCAGCGAGCGCGACGTCCTCGAAGGCAATGCCCTCGTCGGCCTGCGCTTCGGATCCAATCGCATTCCAGTCATCCGGTGGGTGGTGGCGAGTGAGCCGGGCGAGGGCGTGCCCGGGATCCCCACGCCGCGTGTCGTGCCGGACGGACCGTGGGAGTTTCAGCCCGGTCCCGTCATCCACGGCGGGCGCGTCTTCGTGCAGGCCCGGACGGTCCCGCGGCCGGGGAGCTCAGCGGACGAGAGCGGCTCGCGGCTGCACGTCTTTGCGATCGAGCTCGCCACCGGTCGCGCGCTCTGGTCGCGCTTCCTCGCGAAGGCTTCCGACCTCGCGCCGGACCAGGGCCGGCGCTTCGCGGTGGTCCCGGGCCTCACTTCCCCGGGGCAGCCGCTCGCGATCGCCGGCGGGAAGGTCTTCGTCGGGACCGGGTCCGGGCTCGGATTCCTGCTCGACGCGCCCGATGGGCGCGTCGCCTGGAGCGTCAGCTGCCGACGTCGCAAGTTCAAGGACGCTGGCTGGCCCGGTTCGCGGCCACCGATCGTCTTCGACGCGCCGCAGGGCCGGGGGATCCTCTGGGCGCCCTTCGACTCCGATTTCCTCTACACGCTGTCCGTCGATCCGGGTCGCACGGAGGAGCGCCTCTTCCTGGCCGAGCCGCGCGCCATCGGAGCGGCCGAGGACCTCGTCACCGGCGACGTGGAGGAGGTGATCGTGCTGGGTCGCTCGGGTCCGCGGCGGGCCCTGGGGACCTGGGCGCGCGACGGCGGGCGGCGCTCGTCCCTCTACTTCGCCCGCGGTGAGTCGTTCATGGGGAGCGCGATCGCCTCCGAGGAACGCGTGATCCTCGCCACGGACCGCAGCCTCTACCTGTTCGACCGCGCGCGCGAGATGTTCCTCGTCGATGTCCAGCCCCTCGCGCAGGCAGGGCAAGGCGCGGCGGGGGGCACTCTCGGCGGCACGGTCTACGCCCGCGGAGCCCGGGTCTTCGTCCTCGGGCCGGACATGCTGTGGCTGTTCGAGGCGCGCTGAAGTCGCGGCCTCTGGAGCTGACGCCTACCCCGCGTCCAGGGGCGAGTTCCGCGACGGGCTCGAGCCGGCTCTGTTTCCGACTCTTCGGGTCCGCCGTCGAGGATGGACGGCGGGCGCAGGATCCGGCCCGGGCCCGGGCGCGGCCGGAGGGGACGCCGAGGCCCCAGGTGAACGGCATCGGCTCGGCGCCGGATGCTTCGCCCGGGCGGATCACGTAGGACTTTCGTACCCCTCCCGTCGTCCAGGCAATTGACCCGTATAGCCCGTATATAGGAAGCCCGTGTAGGTGGCGCTCGCGCCCGAGTGTAGATTGGCCTGGAAGCGGCCGATCCCCCGGCGGTTGAGCAGGCCACGCCTCCCAGCCGGCGCCCCCCACCTGCGCCGATCCGACCACCACCCCGAAGGAACAGCATGTCCGAAGCCTCCCTCGAGCACCTGCGCGACGTCCATGCGCGCATGAAGACAGAATTGCACCGCGTGATCGTCGGTCAGGACGAGGTCATCGACCAACTCCTCCTGGCCATCCTCACGCGCGGACACTGCCTCCTGGTGGGCGTCCCGGGGCTCGCGAAGACGCTCATGATCTCGAGCCTGTCGCGGACGCTCGACCTGAAATTCAGCCGGATCCAGTTCACCCCGGACCTCATGCCGTCGGACATCACGGGCACGGAGCTGCTCACGATCGACCCGGAGACCGCCGAGCGGAAGTTCCGCTTCGCCGAAGGGCCGATCTTCGCGAACGTGATCCTCGCGGACGAGATCAACCGCACGCCGCCGAAGACGCAGGCCGCCCTGCTCGAGGCGATGGTCGAGCGCCAGGTGACCTCCAGCGGCGTGCCGCACGCATTGCCGGACCCGTTCTTCGTACTCGCGACGCAGAACCCGATCGAACAGGAGGGCACGTATCCCCTGCCCGAGGCGCAGCTCGACCGGTTCATGTTCATGGTCCACGTGGACTACCCCTCCCACGAGGAGGAGCGCGAGATCCTGCGCCGCACGACGGGCGGCAAGATGGACGAGGTGTCGTGCGTGCTCGCGGGCGATGAGCTGCGCGAGCTCCAGGAGATCGTGCGCTCCGTCCCGATCGCCGATGCCGTCTACGACTACGTGCTCGCGCTCGCCCGCGGCACGCGCGTGCACTCGAAAGAGCCCCTGCCCTTCATCAAGGACTGGGTGACCTGGGGCGCCGGACCGCGCGCGGGACAGTTCCTCGTCCTCGGGGGCAAGGCCAACGCCGCCATCCACGGTCGCAACCATGTCTCCGTGGAGGACATCCAGTCCGTCGCGCACCCCGTGCTGCGGCACCGCATCTTGACAAACTTCACAGCGCAGGCGGAGGGCATCACCTCGGACATCATCATCGATCGGCTGCTCGAGGAAGTGCGGCCGAGCGATGCGATCGGCGCCGGGCTCCCGGGCCTCGCGAGCTCGACCTCGCAATAGGGGTCCGCCGCACTAGCCAGATTATTCATGAGGACGCACCCCAAACGCTCCTACTCGGCCCCTGCCTGCACTCTTCACGCGCCGGGATCCCCTTCGGATCGATCCACTGGATCGATCCGATCCCGCTTCGCGGGACCGGGGCTTACCCCTCGACGACCTGTACCTACATTGGTCGCCTGCGGGGCCGGCACGCGCAAAGCACCAGCAGGAACCGAGTTGAAACGCTTGGGGCACTTCCTCATGAATGACCAGGGCTAGACGCACGACATGGCAGGCGCGAACTCGACCCTCGATCCGGCGATCCTCGATCGGCTCTCCGGCCTCTCGCTCGTGGCCCGCACCGTGGTCGAGGGTTTCACGGGCGGTCACCACGTGTCCCCGCACCGTGGCAGCTCGATCGAGTTCGCGCAGCACCGGCCGTACTCGTCCGGCGACGAGCTGCGGAAGATCGACTGGAAGGTCTTCGCGCGCTCGGACCGCCTGGTCGTCAAGGAGTACATCGAAGAGACGAACCTCTCCTGCAACATCCTCCTCGACGCGTCGGAATCGATGGGCTACACGTCGCTGCCCTGGACGAAGCTCGATTACGCGCGCTGGTGCGCCGCCGCCCTCAGCCACCTGATCCTGATCCAACGCGATACGGCCGGCCTCGTGATCTTCGACGAGAAGGATCGCGTCAAGGTTCCGCCGGGTAACGGCGCGCCACAGGAGGCGGCGATCATCGGCGCACTGGAGGAGGCCGAGGCCAAGGGACCCACGAACATCGGCAAGTGCCTCGAGTGGATCGCTTCGCGCCTCAAGCGCCGCGGCATCATCGCGATCTTCTCGGACTTCTTCGACGAGCCCGAGGCGATCCTCGCGGGCGTGAAGCGTCTCGTGTACGGGGGACACGAGCCCATCCTGTTCCACGTGCTCGACCCGCAGGAAATACGCTTCGAGTTCGATGCGCTCGTCAAATTGCAGGGCCTCGAGGGTGTCGGCGACGTGAAGATCGATCCGAAGTCGATCCGTGATGCGTACCTGGAGGAGATCGGTCGGCACAACCGCCTGCTGGCCCGGCAGGCGCGAGCGCTCTCGGTCGACTACGTCCTGCTCGACACGTCGCGCAGCCTGGACGCCGTCCTGTCCGCCTATCTCGCCCGCCGGACCGCCCGGGCGCGCGGGGGGAGGCGCTGACGATGTTCGAGAGCTTCGTTCACCCCGCCCTCGCGTTCGGCGCAACGCTCGCCGCGGTCCCGCTCATCATTCACCTCCTGAACCGGCAGCGCCACAAGCCCATGCACTGGGCGGCGATGCGGTTCGTGCTCGCGGCCTACCGGAAGACCCGGCGGCGCGTTCAGTTCGAGAACCTGCTCCTGCTCCTCCTGCGCATGGCGGCCGTGGCGCTGCTCGCCCTCGCCGTCGCGCGTCCGTTCGCGGCGGGCGACAGCCCGTTCGCCGCGCTCACCGAGGACCGCCGCGACGTCGTGCTCGTGATCGATGGATCGGCATCGACCGGGTACCGCGAGGACGTCGAGACCGTGTTCGAGCGGATCGTGGAACGCGCGAGCGAGATCGTCTCCAGGCTCGACGGGGCGCGGGGCGACCGGGTGTGGCTCATCTGGGCGGGCGACCGCCCGCGCCTGCTGTCCTGGACTTCGCCCGACAAGGCGCTCACGGTGCTCTCGAACATGACGCGCCCCCTGGACGAGGGCCTCGATCTCGCCGCGGCCCTCGGTGCCGTGAAGGACATCGTCGAACAGGACGCCGCGGGGACGGGACAGAGCGCGCTCGAAGTGCGGCTCTTCACCGATATGCAGCGCCGCGTGTTCGAACCGGACGACGTCGTGGACGCGGCGGTTGGAGGGCACGAGCCCGCCGCGCCCATCCTCATCGAGCAGCTCGACGCGCTCGCCGCGTTCGGGACCAAGGTGCTCGTCGAGGACCTCGGTCCGGCGCCGGAAGTACCGGGCAACCTCGGCATCGCCGCCGTCGGCCCATCGCAGCCGATCATCGGCCCCGGGGTACCCGTGGAGATCGTCGTCACGGTCGCGAACTACGGCTCCACCCCGCGCGCGGCGGTCCGCGTGGCGCTGGAGGTCGACGGCGAGCGTCAGCCGAGCCAGCGCATCGACATCGCCGCCCGCGCAACACAGGAGGCCGTCTTCACGCTCCAGCTCGATTCGCCCGGGGCCCACGCGCTCACCGCGCGCCTCGAGGGCGACCGGCTCGCAGCAGACGACCAGCGCGCGCACGTCGTCTTCGTGCCCGCGCCCATCCGCATCCTCGTGGTGAACGGCGCCAGCGACCCGGACATCGAGGACGACGAGACCGGCTACCTGATGGCCGTGCTCGAGCCGCCGGACGACTCGCACCTCCCCGGGCTCGGCGGCCTGTCACCCTTCGACCCGCGCGAGATCACGCCGAGCGTGCTCGCCGATCCCGAGCTCGACCTCACCGACTACGAGGTCATCGTGATCGCGAACGTCTCGAACGTCTCCGACGCCGTGATCCTGCGCCTCGAGGAACGCGTCGACGCCGGCGCCACGCTCATCGTGACGGCCGGCGACCACTTCGGTCGCACGATCGCGGGCAAGTTGTTCCGCGCCGACGGCACCGGGCTGCTCCCGGCCGAGGTGACGCGCCCGACGCCCGTGGCGGCCGCCGGCGACGACTACTACCGCGTCGCGTCGTTCGAAGAGGACCACCCGATCCTGTCGTTCTTCTCGGAAGACCTCTTCCGCCCCCTGCTCACCGAGGTGCCCATCTACCGGTTCATGCAGACGCGCCCGCTCCCGATCGCGCGCGTGATCGCCCGACTCGACGACGAGGCGCAGAGCCCGCTCTTGATCGAACGGACGTACGGCGGCGGGCGGGTCATCTTCTGGACGACGACGATCGACCGCGCCTGGACGCGCTTACCCGAGTCGCCCAACACGCTCATCCCGTTCGTGCACGAGCTCATCCGCTACGCGGGCAGACGACGCGTCCCGTCGCGCAACGTCGGGCCGGGCACGCCCGTGACGATCGAGGTCGACGACGTGTTCCCGCGCTCACCGGTGCTCGTGTCGGCCGACGGCGAGCAGCGGCCGATCGACGGCGCGGCCGATGAGTTCCGGAAGAACCGTTGGCGCCTGCCGACGATCCCGGGCAGGGATACGGAACGGGCTGGGCTCTATCGCGTCGAGCTGGAGGGCGCACTCCCCGAGCCCTTCGCCGTCCAGCTGGATCCAGGGGAGGGCGACCTCGCGCGCCTCGCGCCCGCAGCCGCCGCGGCCCTGCACCCCGCGTTCGTGCCGCTGGCGCGCGGCGAGACCGAGCGCGGCGGTGACGACGATCAGCCGCGGCGCGGTGAGATCTGGCGCTGGCTGGCCCTCGGGGCACTCCTCGCCCTCACGGGGGAGTCGTTGTGGGCGGGCTGGCTCGGCCACAAGCGGAGGATCGTCGCGTGAGCCTCGGCCTCCTCCTGCTCGCCGCCCAGGACGTCGGCGTCGCCGCCGATGGCACGCGCGAGACGTGGCGCCTGCTCGAGCTGCCCCCCCCGTGGGTGATCGTGCTCGTGCTGATCCCGCTCGTCGCGCTCGTGTCGTACGTCGGCTACTGGCGCGAGTCGCTCGGGCGCGGACCGCGCAGCGTCCTCGTCGGCTTGCGCGCTGCGAGCCTCGTGCTCCTGCTCATCATTCTGTTCCGGCCCGTCACCGTCCGGCACCAGGAGAACGTGAAGCGCCCCCAGGTCGCCGTGCTCGTCGACGACTCGGCCAGCATGCGCCGGATCGACGCGTACGCGGGGGACGCGCCGACACGTTCGGCGCTCGAGGCGCTCGTGGACACGCCCCTCGCGAGCGCCACGCGACTCGATCTCGTGCGCGCGGGCCTCGAGCGGGAGCTGCTCCCCGCGATCGAAGCGCAGGGCTACGAAGTCAAGCTGTTCCGGTTCGCCGAGGGCCTCACGCGGCTCGAAGGCCTGCAAGCGGCATCGGGCAAGGGGAGCGCCACGCACATCGGCGACGCGCTCACCCAGGCGCTCGCGCGCCTGCGGGGCATGCACGTGACCGACGTCGTGATCCTCTCCGACGGCCGCAACAACGGGGGCGTGCCCATGCTCGACGCAGCCGCGGCCGCCGGCGTCGCGGTCCACACGGTCGTCGTGGGTGACACCCGGCCCGAGCAGAACCTCTCCGTCGAGCTCGTCGACTCGCCCGACGGTGTCCTCGAAGGCGACGAGATCGCGATCAGCGTGCGGATCCAGGCGACAGGACTGGCCGGCGGCGGGGTGACGCAGATCGTGCTCGAGGAGCTCGAGCCCGACGGCGCCCAGCCGCGCACGGTTGCCCAGAGCCAAGTCGACCTCGCGGACGTCGGGGACCGGATCGTGCTCATCGCGCCGCCCGGCAGAGCCGGCCTCTCCTCCACCGGGCGCCGCTTCCGCATCTCGGTGCAGCCGCTGCCCGAGGAGACGATGCTGGACGACAACAGCCTCGAGCTCTCCGTTCACGTCACGCCGGAGAAGATCCGGGTGCTCTACATCGACGGCTACCCGCGCTACGAGTACCGGTACCTGCAGAAGATGCTGAAGCGCGCGGACGAGCGCATCCAGGTCCAGGTATGGCTGGAGTCGGCGACGCCGAACTTCATCCAGGAGAGCACGCGCGGAGTGCCGTCGCTCTTGCGGCTGCCCAGCTCCCGGCGCGAACTGCTCGACAACTACGACGTCATCATCCTCGGGGACGTGAATCCGAACTCGCTGTTCAACGATCCGGCGCGAGCCACGGAATTCGTCGCCTCCCTGTTCGAGTTCGTGGAACGCGGCGGCGGACTGTGTTTCATCGCCGGTGAGTACGACATGCCGCGTACGATCAACGGCACGGAGCTCGCGAAGCTCCTCCCCGTGCGCCTCGACCCCGCGGGGTCGCTGCCGTTCGAGGGTGACACGAAGACCGAGTACCGGCCGGTCCTCGAGGATCCAGCCAACCCGCACGAGATCGTGCGCCTCCACCCCGACCCGGAGACCAACCGACGCCTCATCGAGGAGCCCGGCGGACTCAACGGGTGGTTCTGGTACTCGCCCGTGCTCGATGCCAAGCCCGGCGCGCAGGTGCTCCTGCGCCACCCCCAACACGAGAATCAGAACGGACGCTACCCGCTGCTCGTGACGGGCTACTACCCGGCCGGCCGCACGATGTTCCTCGCCGTCGACTCGACGTGGCGCTGGCGGTTCCGGTACGTCGACCGCTACCACGAGCGCTTCTGGCGCAACGCCATCCGGTGGCTCGCGCTGGGCCGACTGAAGAGCGGGGACCGGCGCTACGGGCTCGAGCCGCTCCGCAACGTCTACTCGCTCGAGGAGCGCGTGACGCTCGAAGCGCGCATCCTCGACGAGGACTACCACCCGAGCGAGGAGGCGCAGCAGGAAGCCTACCTCGCGGGCCCCAGCGGTCCTCCAAGGCCGCTCCGCCTCACGCGCGTCGAGGGCCGTCCCGGGCTCTTCCGGGGCACGTTCGTGGCCGAGCGACCCGGGATCTATCGGGCCTGGATCGAGGTCGGCGGCCGGCGGATGGCCACGACCGAGCTCGAGGTGGTCCTGCCCTCGCGCGAGACCGCCGACCCCTCGCCCGACCCCGGGGCGCTCGCCGACCTGGCGCGGATGACCGGGGGCCGGGCGGTGGCCCTGGCGGACATCGCGCGCCTCCGGACGGAGTTTCCTGGTGACGAGGAGCGCCGGGAGCCGATCTCCTCCCAGTTGAAGGACGCCTGGGACAATTGGGGTACCCTCCTCTTCGCCCTGGCCCTGCTCTCGACCGAGTGGGTTATGAGGAAGCGCTACGAGCTGATTTGAGGTCCACGTAGGCAGACCCAGGTTCGAGCGTGGGATCGGTCGATCGCCCGTTTCATTGCCACGCGGCCTGCGCCATAGGAAACCTGATCCGACCATGGGGTTCGTCCGACGCACAATTCTGACCGCTCTGTACCTCGCGCTCGCCGCCGCCGGCAGCGAGGGGCAGAGCCCCCAGGGTTGGCGGGTCGAGCGGGATCCGGACGAGGTCATCCTGCACGGGTTCCAGATCTACGACACGCAGGCGGCGAAGTCGCTGGCGGCGAGCGCCGAGGAGCACATCGCCGCGGGACGGTGGAGCGAAGCGCTCGTGCAACTCCAGCAGCTCATCGAGGAGCACCGGGACGAACTGCTCGGCCCGACGCGCCCGGTCGTGAAGGCACGCGGTCTGCGCTCCGAGCAGGACGTGTACTACGGGGCGGCGGACCACGCGACTCGCCGGCTCTTCGAGCTCACCGAGGAGGCGCGGACGCTGTATCGCAAGCGCTTCTCCGAGCGCGCGGCGACAGCGCTGCGCGCGGCGATCGCCGACGGCGACCGCGCGGCGATCACGAACGTAGCCCGACGGTGGCCGCTCACGGCGGAGGCGGAGCGCGCGTGGTGGGCGCTCGGCGACCTCGAGCTCGAGTTCGGGAACGTCGCCATCGGCGAGCGCGCGTGGAACCGTGCGCTCGCGCGAGCCCTCACGGAATACTCGCTCGACCTGGAGGCGCCCGGCGCTTGGATGGCCGCGCTCGAACGGCTCGAGCGGGAGGGCGGGCGATCGACCGCGGACCTCGCCGGGATCCGGGCCCGGGTGGAGCTCGTGCTAGAGCAGATCGATGTCGACCCGAACGCCGAAGGGACCGCCGGCTCCGCCCTCGCGCCGCGTCTCGGTTTCGACGCCCTGCCCGGCGCACTCTCGGACACCTGGCTCCAGCCCTTCGAGCTGCCGGGAGGCCACCCATTCTGGAGCAGGGACGGCCGCTTCAGTCTCTTCCCGGCGAGTTGGGACGAGATCGTGTTCGTCTCGACGACGCTGGAGCTCATCGCAATCGGCGCGTACACGGGCGAGCTGCTTTGGCAGAGCGACCAGGCGCCGGGCTGGAGCGAGGTGACCGGGCGCATCCGCGCCTCGTACTTCGAGGCGGTCGACCTCATGGACAGCCTCATCGTGCCTGCAGCCGCACACGGCGTCGTGGTCGGCGCGCTCCAGGTCTTCGTCCCCGAGAACAAGATCGACTACGGGGAGATGGAGATCATCAAGATCATCCCCCAGCGCCGACTGTTCGCCTTCGAGGCGGCCACGGGCCGACCGCTCTGGAACGCGGCGCCCGCGGCCGGGTGGGACGGCGAATCCGGCTCTTTCGCGCAGCGGATGCGGGTCGTGGGCTCACCGACGATCGTCGGCTCGCGCGTGCTGGTGCCCTCGGCGAGCTTGCGCGGGCGCATCGAGTACCACGTCGGCTGCTTCGACCTGTACACCGGCGACCTGTTGTGGTCGACGGCGCTCATCACAGGCCAGCGCGAGCTGAACATGTTCGGGCGCAAGATGGAGGAGTTCAGCGCACCACCTGTCCGCGTCGTCGGCGACAAGGTGATCGCCCTGACGCAGCTCGGCACGGTCGCCGCGCTCGACCTCTTCACCGGGGACACGCTGTGGGAGGTCCTGTACGAGCAGATCGCGATCGCACCCAACAGGAACTATCAGAGGGTCCAGCGCATCCGCAAGTGGCGGAACGCCGCCCCGGTCGTGGCCGGGAACACCGTGATCGCGACGCCCAACGACAGCGAGTTCCTGATCGCGATCAACCTCGGTAGCGGCGCGCTCGTCTGGAGCATGAGGCACGCGCAGGTGAATCGTATCGGTGACCCCAGCGGTCAGACCGGCATCGACCTGCTCATCGGCGCGGACGACCGACACGTGTACGTCGGCGGTCGCAAGATCGTTGCGCTCCGATCCAACCGCACGGTCGCCAAGGAGGCCCCGACGAGGAGGGACTGGGTCTTCCCGGCGGGCGACGAGCTGATCGGGATGGGGACTGCCCGGCCCGTGCTCACCCGTGACCGCGTCTACGTTCCAGATCAGGGCGAACTCTCGATCCTCGACGTGAAGACGGGCAAGCTCGTCGCCGGTCCCACGAGCTGGGGACGCGCGCAGCCGGGCAACCTACTCATCGGCGACGGGATGATGTTCACACTGAACAGCCAGAGGCTGGGGGGATACTTCGATTGGGACAAGCTCGTCGAACGCGCCCGCGCGCAGAATCGCGCGGATCCTGAGGACTTGGAGCGCGCCCTCTCGCTCGCCCTCCTGCTCGCGAGCCGGGGCGTCGCCGAATGGGCGCAAGAAGGGCGGGTCAGCAGCAACAAGACCGCGGTGCGGAACCTCGCCGAGGCGCGCGAGGTGCTGCGCAGCGTGATGGGCGAGGAGACCCACCCGCGCGTGCTCGCCGAGTTGCACAGCGTGCTTCGCGCGGAGGCGCGCGTGCTCATGAACCTCGCCGACAGCCAGCAGGCGATGCGCCTGCTCGAGGAAGCGCAGCGGTACGCTCCGTCGCGGGAAGACTTGCGTGACACCCTGCTCGAGCGTCAGGCGATCCTCTACGGCCGCGATCAAGAGGCATGGCAAGCGGTGATCGGGACACTCATCGAGGAGTGCGCGGATCTGCACCTCCTCTGCGAAGCCGTCCTGACGGGCGAGGCCGGACGACGCTGGAGCGGACGCCTCATCCCGCTCGTCGGAACGCGCGAGGTCGCCGATGCGACGACGCTGCGCCTGCCCGTCGGCCTGTGGGCGCTGATCAGCCGCGCCGAGAATCTCGGGTCGCTCGGCCTGTCACCCGCGGAGTTTCGCGATCTCCACGCGATCCTCGAGCACTACGGCAACTACCCGATGGCGGATTTTCACGCGCGCGACTGGGCCGCGGAACGGATCGACGCCAAGCTCCGCGCCGGGGACGTCGAGGGCTACCAGGTGTACGAAGCGCGCGCGCTCGACCTCTACGACCATGCGATCGGACGCCAGGACGTGGGCCTCCTCGAGCGCATTCCGCTGTGGTTCCCCCACTCCAAGGCGGCGATGGACGCGAACGACAGTCGCCTGCGCCTCGCACTGGAGCGGGGCGACGTGGCCACCGCGACCTCGATCGTGCTCGGCGAGCTGCGCGGCGACTGGCACCCCGAGTCGGCCACCGACCGGGAGATTCAGCACCTCATCCGGCTCGCCCACGCACTCGGAGAAGCGGGCAACCGAGCCCTGCGCGCCGGCTTCGCGCAGTCGCTCGCGACGTATCGGCCCGACACCGTCGTCGATCTTCCCGGCGAGGAGCGCGCGCGGCTCGGGGACCTCGCCGCGCGGTGGCGCCTGCCCGAGCCCCCCGCGCCGGCGGCGTCGACGGCCACCTTCGACCACGCCGTACACTCCGTCCCGGACGCTCCGGCCGGCCGCTTCGAGCGCCTCGGGGAGCTGCCGCCCGCGGCGGGCGGATCGGGCCAGATCGTGCTCTTCGCGCGCGAGCACCATATTCGCGCGTTCACGGACGAGGACGGCGGGAACTATTGGTGGACGACCGTCGGACTGCAGGAGTCGCCCGACGACTGGAGCGGGCGTTTCGTCGCCACTCCCGGGCTCGCTCACCTCGCGACGCAGAGCCGCGTCGTCACGCTCGACCGTGAGACCGGCGACGTGGTGTGGACGTGGGACCGCGACTCCGAAGAGGTCCTCCTCCTCGCCGAGAGCGACGGCGTCGTCGTGGTCGTCGAGCTCCTCCATCCCGATCAGCGCGACCACCTCGCTGTCGGGCTCGACGCGGTCACGGGGATCGAGCTCTGGCGCCTCGTCATCGATGCGCGCACCTTTCACGTCAAGCCCGTGTGCGGCGACCGCAAGGTGGCCTTCATTCCTCAGGGCGGTTCCACACGGGGCGAGATCCACGACATCTTCACTGGCCGGCTCGTGACGACGTTCGAGGCGGAGGCCCTCGGTGACAAGGACGCTGCCGCCGCGTGGATCGCGGAGGAGCGCCTCGTCCTCCCGCGTTTCGCCCGGACGGGAGAACGCAACCACGTCTTCGCCATCGATCTCGAGTCCGGACTTGAAGCGTGGAAGGTGGATCTCCGGCGCGTAGGCGGGGAGCGAGAGCTCACCAACATCGTCAACCAGGACCGGCGCACTTACCTCGTGCTGCGGCCGAGGAGTGGGCAGGCCGAGCGGCGCGGTGCGATCTACACGCTCGATCCTCGCATCGGCTCCATCGGCTCCGGCCCGCTCGTCGAGCTGCGGTCGACGGACATCCTCATGGGCGTCGCGAGGCTGGCCCGGACCGACCTCGAGGCGCCGTTCCTCTTCATCTGGAGCTGGGGTCGGGAAGGCGAGAGCGCGGTGTTGCGCGCGCGACGCCTCCCTTACGGTCGGGGCTGGGACGCGCGACTGCCCGTCGCCGGGGGCGGCCGATACAATCGGACGATGTCGCTCCCCGCGCTCTCCGACTCGACGGTCGCCATCGTGCACAATGAGCCCCGGCCCGGTATCCGGGGCAGCTCGCGCACCCAGCTCGTGTTCCTCGACCGCTCGACGGGGGCGGACCGCGGGAGTCGGCTGCTGCCGCCCGACGTCGGCGGCGCCCGCGGCGTCCAGCTCTCCGCACTGGGGGACAGCCTGATCATCTGCGGCTCCGAGAAGATGGAGATCCTGAAATGAGACGCTCCGCGCTCCGCTCATCGGTGTCCCTCGCGCTCGTCGCGTTGGGCCTCACCGCGCCCGCGCCGGCGCTCGTCCAGGACGACGGACGGGTCCCCTTCCGGGACCCGGACGGGTTGGTGGCCATCACCCGCGAACAGGAGGAGGCCGTCGCTCGCGGCCTCGCCTGGCTCGCGGACACCCAGAACGAGAATGGCAGTTGGACCGCGAAGATCGGGTTCAAGCTGAACAACTCCTACCGCTATACCGCCAAGGACCGCGGGCACGTGGGTGTGACCGCACTCTCGGGCATGGCGTTCCTCGCGGGCGGGAACCTCCCCGGACGGGGAAGGTACGGCCACGTCGTCGACGGTTGCGTGCACTTCATCCTCTCCTGCGTGAACGACGACGGGTACATCACATACTCGGGGACGCGGATGTACAGCCACGCGTTCGCGACCCTCTTCCTCGCGGAGGTCTACGGCATGACGCACCGCGAGGACGTTCGCCTCAAGCTGCAGAAGGCCGTCGACTTCATCGTCAAGTGCCAGAACGAGCAGGGCGGCTGGCGCTACGTGCCGCTGGCGCGCGAGTCCGACATGTCGATCGTCGTGTGCCAGGTCCTCGCGCTGCGCGCCGCGCGCAACATAGGCATCCGGGTGCCCAAGTCGACGATCGACCGCGCCGCCCGCTACGTGGTCGACTCGGCGGTGACGACGGGTAGCGCCATCAACATGCGCCGCCCCACCTTCCGGTACGAGAGTGAGATCGGCACCTTCCATTACCAGAAGGACAGCCACTCCCGCTCGTCGTTCCCGCTCACGGCGGCCGGCGTGACCGCCCTGAACGGACTGGGTATCTACTCGGACGACCTCATCCGCAAGGGCGTGGCGTACCTCCACAAGAACCTCGACTACTTCAACCGCTCCTTCGGACGCAAGGGCCACTACTTCTTCTGGTACGGCCACTACTACGGCGTCCAGGCGATGTACACGCAGGGCGGGGCCGATTGGCAGAACTACTTCACGAAGCTGCGCAGCTTCCTGCTCGACCTGCAGCTCCCCGACGGGTCGTGGCCCAATCCGAAGGGACCCGGGCCTGCGTTCGGTACGGCGACGGCCGTGCTGATCCTCGAGATTCCATACTGTCTCCTGCCTATTTTTCAACGCTAGCTCCCGCGAGTGCCGACGACGTAGACAGATGAGTCAGATCGCTCCTTCACGGATTCCAGGCCGCCCCCCTGTCGAGACCAGGCCGGCTCCACGGGCCGAGGGCTTCGCCCCTTGCGCGAGATGCCGGCAGCCCCTCGGCGGCTGCGCCGCCGCAGTCGCCTGCGCGGCGAGTGCTGACGGCCTCGAGGGCGAAGCTTGACTCGTCCTACGACGTCACGGACCCGAGAGGCCTCGAGCGAGCCCTCTCGGTCAGCGCATCTCGACGCGCTCCTCGCGCGACTCCGGAGCGACCTGGCGCGCCTCGTGTGGTTGCACGGGCTGGGGACGCTCGCGGCCGTGCTCGCCGGCGGGCTGTTATTCGCGTTCCTGGCGGACTTTCTGCTCCACGTCCCGTTCGCCGTCCGCCTGGTCCACGTCGCGCTGCTCGTCGCGCTCCCGATCTACTTCTTCCGGAAGGAGCTCCTGCACCACTTGCGACGCCTCCCCGACCGGGCGGGTCTCGCGATGCTCGTCGAGCGCAGGCACCCGGAGGTGCACGAGCTCCTGGTCTCCGCCGTGCAACTCGATCCCGAGACCGCCGATGCGCGCAGCCGGCCGCTCATCGATCGGATCGTCGCGGAGGCCGAGGACTATGCGACAGGGGTGAAGCTGAATGAGGTCTTCGACCGGCGCGGGCCGCGCCTCCGCCTGGGCCTCGGCGCGATCCTCGCCGGACTCACGACCACCGTGTTCCTCGTGAATCCCGCGCTGGCCTCGATCTTCTTCCAGCGCATGATTCTGAGCGGGGTCGCGTGGCCCCAGCGCACGCACCTCACCGTCGAGATCCCAATCATCGGCGAGCGCGCTCAGATCGAGATCGTCCGCGCTGGTGAAGGGGAATCCGAACACACGAGTGAGATCCGCGTCCGTGTCGCGCGCGGCAGCGACGTCCCGGTGCTCGTGCGCGCGAAGGGCGTCATCCCCGACGAAGTGGTCCTGCACTTCTCCGGCGGGCAGACCGCCGTCGTGACGTCGGGCAGTATGCCCCTCTTCCGCACACTCCTGCCTTCCGTTCAGGAAGACATCGAGTTCTACGTCACGGGCGGCGACGACGAGCGCGGCAAGCCCGTCGTGAAGCTCATCGTACTTCAGCCCCCCGACGTGGCCGGCCTCGCAATTCGGGTCGATCCGCCCGCCTACAGCGGGCTCGAGAGCGTCGTCCTCTTCGACACGGACGTCGAGGTCCTCGCGGGTTCCAGGCTCGTCGTGCACGTTCTCCCCGACCCGTCCAACGCCACCGGCGTCGTGCGCCTCCTCCCGGAGGACCGCGAACTGCCCCTCTTGCCCGCGGAGTTCCCACGCCGGCAGCCGGAGGAGGAGCCGCGCGGGGGACTCGCGTTCGAGTTCGTCGCGACGCAGTCGCTGCGCTACTGGTTCGAGCTAGTCGACGAGAGCGGCCTGCCCAACCCCGATCCCGGCCTCTACGGCGTACAGGTGATCGAGGACCGGCGCCCGGACGTGCTCCTGCTCTCGCCGGGCCGGGCCGAGATCGATGTCGTGCCCGGAGGTGCCGTCGCCCTGCGCATCCGGGTCGAGGACGATTTCGGGGTCGCCTCCATCGATTGGGAGGTGCGGAGCGCGGATGACGACACACTGCTCTCCGGCGCCGCCCTGGACGCTCAGGTCATCACCCCGGTCGAGGCCAAGTACGGCGCGGACGATCGGACCGTGCTCGTGGGCCGAACGCGCCTCGAGGTCGACGAGCTCGGTGGAGGAGCGCCGCTCTACGAGGGCCAACGGATGATTCTCCAGGTCCGGTCGCGCGATAACCGCGAGCCGAATGCGAACGAGAGTCTCTCCGTCCCCGTGCGGATGCGCGTCATCTCGGGCGACCTCTTCCTCAGGCGACTGCAGGACAGGCTCGCGCGGGCGGGAGAACAGGCGGGCAGGCTCAACCGGCTTCAGGCCGAGACGTTGCGGCGCACCCGCGAAGTCCTCGCCGGCCTGCAGAGCGACGACCTGCAGGGCGAGGCCTTCGAGGTCGCGACGCTCGTCACGGGACAGCGCCGAGTCCAGGGCGACGCGCGCGCGCTCGCCCGCGATCTTGCGGCGATCACGGAGAGCCTCCTGTACGCCCGTGTCGACAACCGCGCCCGTCCGCTGTTCGAGGCGCTCGACGAGGCGCTCGCGGGCTTCACCGATCGCAGCTTCCATCCGGAGCCCTGGCGCGAACTGTCGGCGCAGTACACGGCGAACCGGCTCGGGAGCGCGGGGCTGGCGGGCCAGCTCATCGACATCGTCGGCCTCTCACTCGAGATCAGCGAGGTCCACACGCTCGAGGCGGCGGACGCGCTGGTTCAGGCCCAGGAGTCGTCCGGACCTGCGAGCATGCAGACCGAAGTCGCACGCGCCTACGAGCTCGAGTCCGAGGCCTCGAGCAGCATCGACCGGCTCCTCGAACAGCTCGCCGGCTGGGACAACTACCAATCGATCCTCACCCAACTGCGCGATGCCCTCAACGGGCAGAAGAACCTCATGGAGCGCACGCGGCAGTTCGCCCAGGACCACTGACATGACAGCGCACCACATCCCACGGCCCTGGTTCGCGCGCAGGCTCGGCGCGGCACTACTCGCTCTCTTCGCGGCGCTGTCCGCTCCAACCACGCCGATGGCCGCAGCGGCCGCGCCGGCTCAGTCCGGTGCGGTGCAGACCCGGGAGCAGGCGACGCTCGCCGAGGAACAGGGCCTCCTCCGGCGCAACATCCTCCGACTTCAAGAGGGTATGGCCGTGCTGGCGGGGCGCTTCGAAGAGGAGGGTCGGACGAGCGCGGCCGAGCTCCTGCGCAAGGGCCTCGCCCGCCTGGACACGCGCGACGCCGAGATGGGTTCGCTCACCCTGGAAGAGCTGATGGACGCGTCCAAGTCGGACATCCGCACGGGGCGTCCCAACGCGTCGCTCGACACGCAGGAGAAGATCATCAAGGGCCTCGAGAACCTGCTCGCGATCCTCATGGACCGCGAGGGTCTCGAGACGATCGAAGAGGAGCTCGAGGAGCTGCGCGAGATCACCGCGGCGCTCAGGGAGCTCGCGGACGACGAAGCGCAGTTGGAAGAGGACACGGCCGAGTTGCGGCAGGACTCCGCGAACGAGTCGCAGCAGGCGCTCGAGGCCGGGATCGAGGAGCTGGCGGAACAGCAACGCGAGCTTCTGAAGGAGAACGAGGACGCGGCGCGCGAGTCAGGGCTCTTCGACCTGGAGAAGATCCTGGCCGAGCTCGCCGAGCTGCGACGGGACCAGGCGATCGACGTCGAGGTGATCGAGTCCTGGAAGCCGGGCGATCGCCCCAGACTCGAGCGCCTCCGGCCCTGGCTGGAAGCGGCGCGCGAGGACGAGACAGGCGCCGAGCGGCTCGAGCAGGCGGCGAAGCGGCTGCGAGACGCGGCGCGCGCCGCGCGCGCGACCCCGGCCGACGAGGACCTCCAAGGCGTCGCGGACGAGCTGGCCAAGGCGGCCGAGCGCGAGGAGCGTCACAGCCGCGCGTCCGGCGACGAAGCGGCGGAGAAGGCTGCCGAGGCGCTCTCGAAGTCCTCCGAGGAGATGCGGTCGGCAGCCTCCGCGGACGCGCGCACGGCGGCGGCGGAGAACGCGGACCAGCGTGCTGCCGAGCTGGAGGCCGCCGCGGAGGAGGCACGGGCGGCGGCGCGCGATGCGCGCGAGGAAGCCCAACGCCTCGCCGCCCCCATCGCAAAGGAGCGAACCACCGCCGGGCTCACAGCCCGTGAAGTCGAGGCCGCGCTCGAGCGCGCGGGCGCGGCGAGCGAGTCCGCGGAGGACGCGGCCAGCGCGGAGGAGCGGATGGAGAACGCGAATGCGGCGAAGCGCGCGACGGAAGACGCGATCGGCCGGCTCGACCAGGGGCTCGAGTCCCAGGCGCGAATGGGCGCGACGCTGGCGGGATCGCAAGCAGAGGCGAGCCGGCGCGCGGCCCAACTAGGCCAGGCCCTGGAGCACTCCGCCGCCGAGCAGACGCCGGGCGCCGGGCAGGCGCGCGAGGAGCTCTCGGCCGCGTCCCAAGCGATGCAGCGAGCCGCTTCGGAGGCGCGCAGCCAGTCGCCGCAGGGCGCGGCGCAGTCCGCGCAGGAAGCGCTGGAGTCGCTCGAGCGCGCCGCGCAGGCTCTCGCTGACGCCAAAGCGAGTGTCGCCGGGGAGCAGGACGCCGAGGCCGCGGCCAGCCTGCAGCAGGCGCAGGCGGCGCTGGCGAAGCAAGCGAGCGCTCTGGGCCAAAAGGCTCAGCAGGGCTCGATGTCACCCGAGGCGAGCCAGTCCGTACAGGAGGCGATGGAACAGGCGCAGCAGGCGATGGAACGCGCGGCGGAAGAGCTCTCGGAAGGCGAGCGTTCGGCCGCGGCGAGCTCACAGCGCGAGGCGCTCGCGGCGCTCGGTGAGGCGCGCGACAAAGCGTTCGAGGGTGTCGAACCGCAGACGCCCGAGGAGCAGGCCCGCGCGGAAGAGCTCGCTGCGGAACAGGAGCGCATCCGCGAGCAGTTGCTCGCCCTCGCGCGCCGCAACGAGGAGCGCGAGTCGCCCCTCGCCCAACCGAATCTCGAACAGGCCGCGAAGAGCGCCGGGGAGGCGAGCGAGTCGCTCTCGAGCGGTGACCTCGACCAGGCGCAAGAGCAGGAACAGAAGACCGAACAGGAGATCCGCGAGGCACTCGAGCAGCTCGAGGAGGAGGAGGAGCAGTACCAGCAACTGCGGCAGGAAGAGCTGCTCTTCCGCATCGCGGAGGAGGTCCAGGCCATGCTGGAATCGCACCGCGAGCTCATGCAGCGGACGCGTAACGCGCACGCCAACCGGGCCGGGAAGTCGCGGGCGAGCCGCGCGGATCGCCTGCGCCTGCGCAACATCGCGCGCGAGGAGACAGCGCTCGCGCTGCGGGCGGATAAGATCGGAAAAGCGATCCTCGCGGAGGGTTCGCTCGTGTTCGGCGAGATCCTCGTCAACGTACGCGACGACCTCGATCGCATCGCGCGCAACCTGGGCGACGCCGGCAACTACCAGAGTGGTGACCGCTTGCAGGCGCTGCAGGAAGACGTGGAGAACGCCCTCGTCTGGCTCGAAGAAGCCCTGCGGCAGGAACTCGACCGGCGCCAGTCGGAGCCACCGCCGCCCAGCGACGGCCCGCCACCGGACGACAAGCTCGTGCCGGATGTCGCCGAGCTCAAACTCCTGCGCCGGATGGAGCTCGAGATCATCGACCGCACCGACCAGTTAGTCGAGCTCCACCCCGAGCTCGCCGAGGAGACCATCGATCCCATCCTGCTCGAAGACATTTCGCGGCTGGCCTACCGCCATCAGCGGATCAGCGAGCTGTTCCAGGCATTCCGACGTAGACTTGGACTGCCCGATCCCGAAGGCCTGGAGACCGACTGAGGAGCCACCTCATGAAAACCCATTCACTCAAGATCTGGACCACGTTCGCCCTCGTCGTTTGCTTGGCCCCGAACGGACTCGCGCAGCACCCACAGGACGAGCCCGAGCCGCCCGGCCTCAACCCGCTACGGCCCGTGGCGACACCCGACCCCCAGGATGAGATGCAACAGCTCTTCATCGAGGTCGAGCGACGGCTCCGCGCGATCGATGCCCTGCTCATCGACGCGAGCGCGGGCGACACTGCGAAGCTCTCCGAGTTGAAGGAGAGCGGGATCGAGGACCTGATTCAGGAGGCGAGTCCATCCGCGTCGGCGACCGGCGTCAGCGGCGTGCTGCGCGCATCGCAGGGCCAGGGGCAACGCGTCCTCTCGGGGATCGACCGCATCATCGAGATCGCCGAGGCATCGGGCGGGTCGTGCAGCTCCCCCGGGGGCCAGAGCCCGGAGGGCGAGAGCCCCCTCGACAAGCAGGGCGAGCAGCGGACCGACAAGACCCAGAGCCCCGAAGGGCCGCAGGAGGGCTGCCCGCAGCCGAAGCCCGGTGAGGGGGAGCCGAAGAGTCCCGCGGGATCGAAGGATCCCGGCGACATCAAACCGGCGCAGAAGACCCCCGACTCCGAAGTCGAGGCGGCTTCGGCCATCGTCGAGAATCGCGAGCACTGGGGCGATCTCCCGGTCCATCACCGCGACATCTTCCGGGCGGAGGGTGGCAAGAAGCTACCGGCCCAGTACCGCGACTGGAT
>SMVQ01000270.1 GCA_004357655.1 Planctomycetota bacterium | reverse complement strand
GGGATCGCGTCTTGTTCGAGGGCCTCACGTTCGAGGTCCCGCCCCAGGCCAAGCTGGGAGTGATCGGCCCGAACGGCGTGGGGAAGACCACCTTGATGCGCCTCATCATCGGCCAGGAAGAGCCCGACGAGGGCGAGGTGTTCCTCGGCTCCACCGTGAAGCTCTCCTTCCTCGACCAGGACCGCACGATCCTCGACGACGAGAAGTCCGTCTTCCAGAACATCACAGACGGCAACGAGCAACTGCCGTTCGGGTCGCGGACGATCGATTCGCGGGCCTACCTGGCGCGATTCAACTTCAAGGGCGAGGACCAGCAACGCCTCCTCGGGGAGTGCTCGGGCGGGATGCGCAACCGCGTGCTCCTCGCGAAGATGCTGCGCGAACCGGCCAACCTGGTCATCATGGACGAGCCGACGAACGACCTGGACCTCGAGACCCTGCGCGCGCTCGAGGAGGCGATCGAGGTCTACCCCGGCTCGATGATCATCGTCACCCACGACCGCTACTTCCTCAATCGCGTCGCGACGCACATCCTCGCGTTCGAGGGTGACGGCGTCGTGCACTTCCACCACGGTGACTACGAGTCCTACAAGGCTTGGAAGCTGGGCCAGGGCATCGACATCGACGCGAAGACCGGCAAGCACCGCAAGTTCCACCGGGCCTGAGAGCCGGGCCGCGATGTCGAGAGAGCACGAGAGCTCGTCGCGCCCGGCGCCCCTCGCGGCGCCCCCGCCTCATGACGGGATGCCCGAGCTCCGCGCGGAGACGGCCCGACTGGAGCCCGTGCCGGACCTCGCCTACGCGCGGCACATCCTCGAGCGGTACAGCCCACCCGACCCCGACCAGGCGGCGATGCGCGCGCGCATCCTGGCGTTCCTGGACGAGCACCCCGCCGACGCCCACTTGCGGACGTGCCTCGCGGGTCACTTGACCGCGTCCGCGCTCCTGGTGGATCGCGCCGGCGGGCGCGCCCTGCTCACGTTCCATCGGAAGCTCGGCCGGTGGCTGCAGCTCGGCGGCCACTGCGACGGCGACGCGAACCTGATGGGTGTCGCCTGGCGCGAAACCGTCGAGGAGAGCGGCATCGTCCCCGCGTCGATCACCGCCGTCCCCGTCGACGTCGACGTGCACGCGATCCCCGCGCGCCCCGGCGAGCCGGAACACGTGCACCTCGACACGCGCTACATCGTCTACGTCGGGTCCGGCGCCCGCGAGCGGATCAGCGCGGAGTCGCTCGAACTCGGCTGGTTCACGCCCCGGGCGGCGCGCGGGCTGGAGCTCGACCCGTCGCTCCAGCGCCTGTTCGCACTCGCTTTCGGAGCCGCCTGGTCGGGATGAGGCCCCGCAGCCCCTTCGAATCCGGGGCCACGACGGGCTCGGTGGAGCGGTGTGCTCAGAAGGAGTAGGACAGCCAGACCCACCCTTTCTTCGTATCGCTGAAGGCCGAGTCGTCCGAATCGAAGTCCGCGTACTTCAGCCCGATGGTCAGGTCGTCCCCCACCTTGCGCGTCACCGAGAGGTCGAGCTCCGTGCCGTAGTCGTTCCCGCCGTCGTTGGCCTGGAAGTCGTGCCAGACGGCGAGGAGCTTCGTCCCGCGCACGCTGCCGCCGATGGAGACCGAGAGGTCCTCGAGGCCGTCGTCGGGCGTGTTCAGGAACTTGTCGGCCCAACCGTTCCACTTGTGCAGGGTCGCCAGGGGCGTCGTGAACCGGTCGCCGGTATCGCCGGAGCCCTCGAGCACCTCGTACATGACCTTGAAGTCGACGGGCCCGAACTTCGGGCCGAGCTCGCCACGGTAGTAGTTCGCGTCGACGTCGTTCGGGTTGTCGCCCGAGTCGCTCTGGGTGGCGAACTCACCCGCCCAGGCGAGGTCGATGCGCCCGAGCTCGAAAGCGCCACTCAGGCTGGCTCCGAACGTGTTGGTCGAATTGGTGTCCGCGGAATCGTAGTCGAGCAGATAGGCGTAGGTGAGCAGCTCCGCGAACGAACCGAGCTGCCGCTGCGCATTGAACAGGTGCGAGTTCATCCGCTGGTCGCCCGCGACCGGGTTGAGCAGGCCCGAGGGGAGGTGCTTCTTGGAGTCGTCACCGAAGACCCTGTTCACGTTGCTGATGTACGCGTAGAAGAGGTTCCACTCGCCGAACCTGTCGCTCGTCGTGGTGATGGCGTCGAAGGTCTGCTCGTTCTGCCGCCACGCGACGGGGCCCACGAACCGTTGGTTCCCGAGCAGGATCCGTTGCCGGCCCGCGGCGATCGCCGTGTCCTCGAACCCCGTGTAGCGCAGGTACGCCTGGTTCACTTCGCCCCCATCCGGATCCGCGACGACCGGATGCGAGGTCTTGCCGTTCACCGTGCTGTTGTAGTCCTCACCCCCCACGGGGGCGACGTCTTCGAACTCGAGCAGTGCGGCGAAGCCCGCGTACACTCCCGTCTCGTAGCCGAGCACCGTCCGCAGCGTCGAGGCGTTGGCATCCTTGGAGAATGCGTCGTCGTCGACGGTCTCGAAACGATACCGCAGCTTCACCCACGCATGGCCGCCGGTCAGCGCTTCCCTGAAGGCTGCGTAGCCCGTGGAGTCGGCCTGCAAGAGCTCGAGGACGGCCTCTTCTTCGGGGTCGCCGGGCCCCGCGACAGCGACGGGGGCGAGGAGACCGAGAAACATTGCGAGGGCGGGAGTTCGAGTCTTCCGAGTCTTCATGAGTGTGGATCGAATCGAGGGCCGGCGTAAGTGGGTGGATGTTCCGGGGCAGGCGCACGAGCATGCCGACGGAGAATGCGCCACACTTGACCGATGTCAAGCGCCGTGAGCCCGAGTTAGGATGCGCCCATGGACGCGAACGCCATCGGCAAGTCACTGGCCCGATTGCCCCACTTCCAGGGCCTGGACGCGGAACGGCTCGCGCGCATCATCGCCTGCAGCCGGCTCAAGACGTACAGCTCCGGCGAGAGCGTGTTCATTCAGGGCGAAACCTGCCGCGCCTTCTTCGTGATCGAATCGGGCGGCGTGCGCCTCTACCGCCTCACGGCGGACGGAAAACAGCAGGTGGTGCACGACCTGCAAGCGGGACAGAGTTTTGCGGAGGCCGCGATGTTCCAGTTCGGGCTCTACCCCGTCCACTGTGACGCAACGGAGGCTCCGACAGAGCTGATCGAGGTGGACGCCGACCGCTTCCTGCGGCTGTTCCGGGAAGACTCGCGGATCGCCGAGATCATGGTGGGCTCGCTCTGCCAGCGCCTCTTCCGGCTCGTGAGCCGAATCGAGGAGCTGACGGTCGTCAGCGCGAGCGCGCGCCTGGCGCGCTACGTCCTCAATCTGCCGAGCTCAGGGCCGCACCCCATCGAAGTCGAGCTGCCCTTCTCCAAGAAACACCTCGCCGGGCACCTCTCCATCACACCCGAGACGCTCTCGCGCCTGCTGACGAAGTGGCGCAAACGCGGATTTCTGGAGAGCCAGGGACGCCGACTCATCGTGCATCACGTCGACACGCTCGAGGCCATCGCGGATGGCGCCAAGCTCTGAGCAGACGGGGACCGGCGCGGATTCTCGGCCGCAATTGACGATGGTCAAGAACGGTGCACGGCGCCTCGACGAAGATCACAGGGTCAGCGATCCGAGTCATCGTCCCGACGCCCCCCGAGAACCCAGAGGCGCACATGCAACCCAACGAATCCCTCTCCACGAACGTCTCTCGCGCCGGTGCCGAGCCCGCGCGCGTCGAGTGCTGCGAGCACAAGCACTCCCAACCCGACGCGGCGTCGCCATTCCGAGCGTCGCTGCCCGCGGACCACGTTCTGGCGACACTCATGGACGAGCACCAGCGGATTCTGGGCCGGCTCAACCGCCTGGAAGAGCTCCTCCGATCCGCGAACGGGGCGACCGAGCCTCCCGGCGACGCGCAGATCCAGGAGATCCACGAGATCGGCGGACAACTGATCGGCGTCGAGCCCCACCACCAGCGCGAGGAGCAGGTGCTCTTCCCCGTGCTCATCGCCCTCGGGATCGAAGGACCGCCGCGGATGATGGAGCTCGAGCACGTCGAGCTGCGGCGCCTCAAGCACTCCATCCGCGACAAGTCAGAGGAGATGCTCGCGACGCGCGGGGACCACTGGCGGGAGCTCGCGCGCGACGCCCGCGAGCTCGTGTCGATGTTGCGGTCTCACATCCACAAGGAAGACGAGATCCTCTACCCGATGGCGTTCGAGGAGATCGCCGTCGAGTCCTGGATCCCGATGAAGGCGCGCTGCGATGAGATCGGGTACTGCTGCCAGGCGCCAGCGTCCGAGGTCGGAACCTGAGCGAACAGGGCGGCGGTTGAGTGGGGGGGGCGCATCGGCGCCCCAGCACGTCCTTCGCCACCGCCGCCCCCTCCCACCCGGAATACGGTGCCGCACACTTCCGCGCCGCCCAGCGAGCGGTTGGTACCGCACGACGACCGGCGCGGCACCGTTCGTCGTGCGGTACCAACCGCTCGCTGGGCGGCGCGGAAGTGTGCGGCACCGTATTCCGGTCGACTCTCTCACTTCATCCACTCCACCAGCCAGCGCTCGATCGCGGGGGGCATGACCAGGGCGGCGCGACCGGGTAGGAACCGGTCGGTGGGGTGCAGGTTCTCGGGCTGATCGAGGCTGTTCACGAACGTCAGCGCCCCCCGCTCCCGTGCGCGGGCGAGGAGACCCGCGGCCGGGTACACGACACCGCTCGTACCGATGGAGACGAAGTGCGTGCACGCTGCGAGCGCTGCTTCGATCTCGTCCAGGAGCTTCGGCAGCTCACCGAACCAGACGATGTCGGGGCGCAGGCGCTCGTAACCGCAGGCGTCGCACGGAACGAAGCGCTCGGGGTCGAGGTGCTCGCTGTCGACCGTCACCGTGCCGCAGCGCTCACACGCAAGCTGGAGCAACTGGCCGTGCATCGCCAGGACGGTGGAGCCGGCGCGCTGGTGGAGGTCGTCGACGTTCTGGCTGATCAGCGTGAACCCGTGGCCGGCTGCGTGGAGCTCGCGCTCCATCCGCGCCAGTGCGAAGTGCGCGGCGTTCGGCTCGACGGCCCCGAGCCCGGCGCGACGCATCTGGTAGAAGCGCCACACGAGGGCGGGGTTCCGCTCCCACGCCT